>JABFRB010000016.1 GCA_013141385.1 Bacteroidales bacterium
GGGTCTTTAGCTGAACTTAGATCTTATAATCTGGCGGAGCTACTAGTTCACCTTTACTCTTCTGGTTAATCGGTATTGAAAATTAATGTTTTTATTTGAATGCAAATCTAAAGGCGGAGCTAGTTCGTTAGCCAATGACACCTTACATCGAACTGACGTTATTTAGATAAGCATGATCGAATTGCAAGTGCGGTGGCTTAAAAAACTATATATGTCAGCAAACGGAGACCTACAGAAAGGTTAACACACTCATCTTTTACTCGCTTTGCTCATGAGCGTGCTACGCTCGGTTATGCGAGGGGTTTTTTATTTTTCTTTTCGTTGTGTTGTCAAGTTACTTTGCTGCTAACTAACCGCTCTACTTTTGAGCCACACTCTTAATAGTATCCTCAATATACTTATCGGGTACTTGAATTGCAACAACTTCGCCTTTAACGGTTACCACACCATCTGCAATAACATCAACATCAATGGTTACCTTTTTTCCATCTATCTTTGTTATTCTACCGCGAATCTGAAGGGTACAGTTTATTGGGGTAGGCTTAATATACTTAACATTCAAGGAGCCCGTTAAAAATCGAAACGGTGGTTCAGTGTCCATTTCCCGATTTTCCTTCCTATACATCGCTCCCGCAGCTGAGCCGGTTGCATGACAATCAATAAGCGAAGCTAATAAACCCCCATAAACAAAACCGGGGATTGCGGTATGGTAATGTTTTGGGGTAAATGTTGTTAGCGTCTCATCCCCATCCCATACGGTTTTAATTTGATAACCATGCTCGTTTAGCTTTCCACAACCATAGCAGTGGCTTAGGTGATCGGGATAATAATCCTGAAATGCTTTAATTGCCATTATTAAATAGGTTTAGTGAACGTATAATTTTGCCTTTTATATTAATCTAATTTGCTAGTCACTGGTTGCAAGTTGCTAGTTTAGGGATTTACAGCATTTAATTCTTATTGCATTTAACTTTAATTCTAAGAAATAAAATCCTGTATTAACCAAAACATAAAACGCAAAGTATAATATCAGCAACTAGTACCTAGCAACTTGAACTATATAGAATGCTGGAAAGGTGAACTTATTTTCCTACATCCCATTTTCCTCATTCATCTCAATTCAATGAATGAACAACGTCTTAAATCGGCTCTAAGATAATATACTTGAACAATTCTTCCCAAAATATTGTTTGGAAAGTTATACCAAATTAAAGTTGTAGATAGGCCAAAGAAATTTACAACTTCTAATTTGGTTAATGCCGATGATAAATATATTTAGCCTAAACGAGTGAAGCGAAGTTTGGGCTATTATATATTTCCAAGCGGTATTAGCTTGGTTGATTTTAAGCACTATGCTATGCCCATTTCAAAAAGATAGTAGTTGAATAGCTTTGCTCAAAGGGGCACATTAACCAACTTACAGCGAAAATAACTATATTGAAGCCGTTTTTTTGGAAAAACTTAATTCTATTTCTATGAGAGCCCACTACCTACTACTCATTTTGCTGACTATAATGCTATTTGCTGGAACATCTACTAAACTTGCAGCTTTACCAGATAGGCAAGCAAGGTATGATTCAGCACTTGTTCGCGTTGAACAAGCCAATCAAAAGATAGAGCAAATAGAACTGATGATTAGAGATGGGAAACAAATGGTTAAGGAGGGAACCAAGGAAAAGAAGCGATTGACCAAAGAGATTAATTCTCTCACAAAGACTTACAATAAAAACGTTAAGGAGTATGCAGCCCAGCTAAGATCGAAGGATAAGGATGAGCGTGAAGAAGCCAAAAGTGCAGTGAATGAACTAAAAACAACGTATAGGGGCGAACTCAAAGAGCTGAAAAATTCTTTACGGGAGTTTAACACTGAACTGAACAAGGGGAATCAGCTAATCCTTAGAGGAAAAACAAAACTTAAAAGTGCTAAGGAACTCAAAAAGAGAGCCGAGCAAAAACTAAAGAGCGCAAAGCAAAACTTGAAAGATAAATGATAATTTGGAAACAAAGCAAATACGCTGTTAATGATTGGCAACTCCTACCCCGCTAGGGATCGAATGGCAAAAGGAGAGCATCGCAACTCCTATAAACACCCATTCTCGCTGGGATTGAATAACTTTGATCAATTATCGCATCTTGCGATAGGGGGAATAAATTAAGGGATTAGTTGGAAGACGGAACGTCGAAGTCAGAAGATGCTTAATAATTTGAAAATGGGGGAATTTGAAGATTTGAAAATTAAACCAATGACCCCACAGCAACACAGTAAAACAATTACATAGCATCACAGAAATACAACAACTACTGATTCCTTATTTTATTAGCTATAACAAACCCGAATATACCCGTCATTAAAATACCTAATGAGGATTGAATAACATTAAGAACGGTTAATCCAATGGAACCTGATTTTAATTCTGCGGGTGTTTGGGCTATCATATTAAAGAAACTACATAAAAACGAATACATTATTGAATTTAAGGGTACAATAAAATAGAGCAAACAAGCAAATATTGCAATTATGAAAATATACGCTCGTATGATTTTATATATGCTCTCTCCATATCCAAAGGAACAATCACAGAAATAATTCCAAAGAATTTTCCTTCTTATTTCCCTTCGCTCTTTGGATTTGAGTGTTAGTTTTAATTCGTTTTTCAGGCGTTTACGTTCTGCTCTTCTACCCTCAACGTATGCCCAGTTGGCATCGCCTAAAAAACCATTGCCAGCCCAAAGGGCATTCAAACTTTTAAAAATATTCTCGGCATGTTCTGGCATGGCAATTAATTCATTGTTGAGATTGTTAGGTTCCCACTTTGCCTTTGCAGTTGTTTTTCTAACTCCTGGCCCATTTTCCTTCCATTCTACAAGGAATTTTTTGTAATTATTTTCATCCTGCTGTAAGATGATACCATTTGCGATATTACTTTTTCTAATTATTGTTCCTTCAAAAAGGGTGTAATTAAGGCTTGAGGTAGCAATTATTGCTTTATTGAAAATATTGATTTTTAAAAAGTGTGCTCTGTAAAAATCGCAAAATGCGATATTTGAACCCTCGAATGTAGAGTTTGTAATCTCCGCATATCTAAAATCACTCCATTCAATTATTGAGTTACGAAATCTACATTTATTAATTATAGTTTCGGCAAAAGATACTTTTTTGATTGTTGGCACTAGATTATCTTTACTATATATCTGAAAGGAACAGCTTTCCATTACAGCATTATCAAACTGAATATTTTCAAGTCGGGCATCGGAAAAGTCAACATTTTTAAGCTTGGTATCTTTAAAAATAGCATTAGAAATAATTCTATCTTTTTGTTTCTCTTTTGAAAAATTTACATTGATAATGGTGCAGCCTGTAAAATTTCTGCCATTTATATCAATATCATATAAATCTAAATCTTCAAGATGTTTTTGTGCTATCAGCCGATCTAAAACATCAGAATCAATTTTTTTCATCTGTGTGAAATTTTATAAATAATTAATATAAAATCAGTTATCATTTTTCTTCGAATAATAATAATTACCTAGGCTCAGATTGAATGTCCATGTTTTGATCATTGTGTTTGATGTTCTTTACCAACAAGGACATTTCATATTATAATTCTATAATTCAATTTCTAATTGTGTTCCGTTGTTATTAATTTAAGTTTCAAGTCGCTAGTTTGGTGATTTACAGTATTTAATTTCAAAAGATAAAATTTTTTATAGATCAGAATATAGAATAAACTTCAAGATATCAGCACGTAGAGTTAATTTGGTGATTAATATATAATCATTAAATAATCTCGTAATATCAGAAATATCGATCGCTATAATGACGAAGATAGAGATTACTTCCATTTAAAAAGCAACCTTGTGGAAATTTGAATTTATCGATCAACCTATGTGAGTGATTTGCAATGTTAAAGTGCTTGATTTAAAGGTTTTTTCTGTAATTTTAGAATCGGTTAAATAACTTCTAATTTATATAGCCTGATAAGAAATATTGTAATCTTATCATACAATTTATAAATAATCAATCTTACAATAATCCCCAAAAAGAGAGAACGGCAATTAGTAACTAGAATGTTCATTGAAATATTTTGAAATTCCAACTCTTGTATAAATCATAATTTAAACATTTTATTTATCACATATTCAGCACATTCATATTTTTGCTATATTTGATTATTGGCATCTTTAAATTGAAATCGAATTTACTATGCTACTAATCCAATTTACAGGTCTTTCGGGTGCAGGGAAAACAACCATTGCGATGTTGGTAAAGGATAAACTGTTAGCCAAAGGGATTCGCATTGAGGTGATTGATGGTGATGAGTACCGAAAAACGCTTTGTAAGGGTTTAGGATTTTCTTACAACGATAGGGTGGAGAATTTAAGACGTTTAGGATTTGTTGGCAAACTCCTTCTAAAGCACGGTGTAATATCAATAATATCAGCAATAAACCCCTTCGAAAGCATTCGGAAGGAACTATCGGAAAGTTCAAAACAGGTTAAAACGGTATGGGTAAATTGTAATATTGAAGTATTAATTGAACGAGATCCAAAGGGTCATTACAAAAAGGCTTTACTACCAGATGATCATCCTGATAAGATATTTAATTTCACTGGGATAGACGATGTTTATGAAAAACCTATCAACCCAGATCTAATTCTTTTTACAGATAAGGAAACACCCGAGGTATCTGCTCAGAGGTTGGTTGGTTTTATAATGAAAAATATAGATTTAGTAGCAAAAAATTGCTAGGACTTATCTTATCCTTGCATGTTTATCGCTCTATCGAACCACTATACAGTCTGATATTACCAATCCAGAATGTGCTTAAACAATGTCAAATTTTATTTCTTGATAATCGATTAAAAAAGTCATTAACATATTTCATAAATTTAACATTGTTAATTATATTTGTGCTGTTAAAATAATTAACGCCGCAAAATAATGAGCAATAAAATAATTCAAGAGAAAAGGATGAAGGGGTACTTCATTCAAGCAGCAAAAGACATGCTTAAGGGGGAAGGATTAAAAAGCATTAGTGTTAGAAATATTGCCGATCAGGCTGGTTACTCGTATGCTACTCTATATAATTACTTTAAAGACATTAAGGATTTATTCTTCGAATGTGTTAATGATTTTCAGGATGAATGCGAAGAATTTGTATTGTTAGAAACTAAAAAAACACCTCGTGGGATTGAAAAGATAAGGGCAATAATAAGGGCATACTCAAAATATTTTATTCAATACCCAAATGTTTTTGAGCTTTTCTACCTTGAGAAAATTACAGGCATTGATAACAAACAGCCTACATCAGATCTTATTTGTAATTTTTTGGACAAACTTTGTGCAGAGGAATGGAGCTATTGCATTAAAGAGGATTTAGTAAATATTGTACAGGCAGATTCGATTAGGAGTATTATAAAGTATCAAATACCTGGCTTGCTTTTACTTCATCTCAATAGAAAAAACCCTTCTGATTATAATGATTTTCTAGCTCTTTTGGACAAACAACTCGATAAAATTGTAAAAGTTGATAAAGCAGCCAAAAAGATAAAATTAACTGAACCCGAAATTTTAAATTTCATTTTTGGAAATTGCGACAAAAACTTCTGTTTTATTCATTATACTAAAGATGAAGAAATTGCAAACAAAATTATTAATGAAGGGTTCAGATACGTTGAATCGTTCTATAATACTGCCGAACAAGTAACAAACGATAAGCTCCATTTAACCCATAAGCATAATACTTATAAATTATACGGAAATTATATTGTTGTAATTTGCATATCAACCAACCTATATAACTTCTTTAATGATGAACTTAAAAAGACTAAAAAGAATATTTCTGTTGAAAATATTTTAGCTGAGCAATCGCCCATTTTAAATGATAACAGCGATTATATTTATTTTCTTCCCAAACAGTTTGTTAAAGGTTATTTAAATTATGAAACTGGGAAAATAGAAATAAATCCAAGTTATAACCCAAATTATAATCCACAGATTTTTTACAATAATCTTAAAGAATTAATCATAAACCACAAATAATTAATCATCAATAAATGGGATGAAATTTTTATTATCAATTTTAATTCTCATTATAATTGATTTATAGAATTATTAAGGCATGAAATTGATTATAAATCTGTTCTTTATTTTATTGTTTTTATAATAAACAATTAGTTCAAAAGTTAATTATCGCAAAATGTGATTTATTATTCCTTCCATCAGTTCTACTCCATAGGGAATTATTTCATCTGGAAAATCGTAGCTATTGGTATGTAAATCGGGATGGTTTTCGCCAACTCCCAACCCAAAAATTATTGAGGGTAATGCAGATGTGAAATGTGCAAAGTCCTCGCTCCATCGGTTTGGTTGGTTTATAAATATTACTTCTCTGCTTTGTTTTTTCGCAATAACCTCAACAATATTAGATAATTCAGGATTGCAATCCGCCGCAGGGAATTCATCGGTAAACTGAATATCAACCTCTAGTTTATGTTTAGCTGCAATGTTTTGTGTTGAGGATACGGCATAATCCGATAGTTTCCGCATATGATCCTTGTCAAATGCTCTCAATGTAACCATAACTTCTGCATATCCTGGAGATGTTCCAAACGCAACATCACCAACTTGAACATGAACAATGGTGGCTAGTATATACTCACTGAAAAGTTTAATATATTTCACCCCATTCAAAACTTGAATTATCTCGGCAACAGCTTCAGAAGGGTTAATCCCACTTTCGGGATAAGCGGCATGGGCATTCTTGCCAGTTAGCTTAATTATCACTCCCTTTGATGCAGCCGAAAAGGTATATTTACCCAGTACAATACTGCCAAAAGGGTACTTAGGCATATTATGAATTGCAAATGCAAAATCGGTTAATAATCCTAGTTCCCTAAGTTCATTTATAGATTCCTTTGCTCCTTTGCCATTCTCCTCCTCGGGTTGGTAGAATAAGACCACCCTCCCTTTGCCAATTGGGTTTTCATGTAATCTTTTGGCTAAACCCGAAACCATTGCCATGTGGCCATCGTGCCCACACTGGTGCGAAACACCATTATTCATTGATTTGTATGGCAAGGCATTATGCTCTTCAACAGGCAAAGCATCCATATCGCACCGAAAAAGAAGGGTTGCTCCTACCTCTTTCCCATTGTAGACGGCAGCAACTCCCGAACCAGCAATATCAGTATACAATTCATCGGGTTTGTAATTCGATAGAAATTGGACTATCCGTTTGGCTGTTAACTTCTCGTTACCCGATAATTCTGGGTTTCTATGAAGTTCATGTCTTAAGTTTATTATTTCATCCATAATCAAAGTGTCAATTATTTGTATTTTTGTCGACAGTGAATGATGTAACCAGCGTTTCACCATCCCCATCAACTAATGTTAGTAAATGTTTTCCCTTGGAGGGTCGCAGAGCTAATTTATGAAATGTTTTGGTAGTTCCAACGTACTTATCGTCCAAATGCCAGTAAATAATAGCATCTGATGTTCGATGAACGGCTTCAAATACAATATCACTGGGTGTTCCATCGAGATTTAGAGGGATGCTAATCACTGCATTTAAAATCCTAGGGTAAAGCATAGCCATAGGTTTTTGTGGATTTTCGGGTTTGCAACTCTGTAAATATGGGGGTAGCATACTGTAATCAGGTTTTTTGCTTTTGTAGAACCATTCCATTGCTGGTGGAAGCACAAACCACGATTGGTGCTGCATCTTATCCCTATCGTAACACTTGTCGTTTACACGATATTTGCCTTTTTCATCAAGATGAATTATTCTGTGATATGGACATGGTGGGGTTTCGAGCCCTGCTATTGGTACCCAAACCGAATCGATAGGTTCGCAGATGTCTGTAGCTCTTTGTCCGCTCTGCTTGCAAACAGGGATGAATGCCATATCATCAACTGGTCGTTCAAACCATCCGCTTGGTGGAAGAAGCCCAAATACATCAAACATAATTGGAGCTGCTGCTGATACACCTGTTAAATCGGCACGACCTTCGCCACTAGCATTTCCCACCCAAACGGCAACAACCTGATTTGGATTAAGACCAATTGCCCATGCATCGCGATGACCGTAACTTGTTCCCGTTTTCCATGCTACTGAACGGGTTGATGCAAAGTATTTCCATCCTGATAATTCATCGGGACGGGCAACCTCGCGCATCGCCTCAAATGTTAAAAATATGGATGCAGCACCTAGGATTGAATGATCTTCGATTATTGGTGTTTTCTTTGTTGTATCGGAAATGTAGTTTGCAGGATGGATATCCAGCTTATTATATCGACTTTGAAGAGGTCGGAAATGATTTAACATCCTGGCAAGGCTTGAGTAAACGCCCGCAAGATCCCAAAGTGTAGCCTCGGCCCCACCTAAAACAAGCGATAGGCCATAACTGTCAGGCGAACGTTTTATGGTTGTTAAACCCACTTTATTAAGTATGTAGTGAAATTTAGGAACTCCATACATTTGAAGCATTCTAACAGCCGGAACATTAAGCGAACGAGCAAGAGCTCTCGATGCAGGAACAGCACCATCGTAAGTGGGGTAGAAATTTTTTGGTGCGTAGCTACCAATCTGGGTTGGAATATCGGGAATCAAAGTGTTTGGCAGGATAAGTCCATCGTTTAGCATTGCAGCATAAAGGAATGGCTTTAGAATACTGCCAGTGCTACGGGGTGATTTTATTACATCAACACTCTTTCCTGTCTCAGTACTATCGGGGTTTGTATTACCAATATAGGCTAAGGTATTACCAGTTTCGATATCTAAAACAAGAACAGCAATGTTATGAATGGAATTCGCTTCGAGTCGGGGTTTATGGAATTCAACAATACTATTAATACGACTTTGAAGATTACTATTAATTGTTGTTTTTACATTTTCCCCAGAATACCCCTCAATTATTGCTCGTGTTAGTAGATGTGGAGCAAGTTGTGGAAGTTCCTTAGGTTTCCCGGGCAATGGTTCTTGAATGGATAGGCTGTAGGTTAGAGAATCGATTTCACCAGCACTAAGAAGTTTTTTTAGTAACCGATTCCTTTTATTTTTAAATGCTACTTGGTTTTTTCCCGGAAAGATTATGGATGGTGCATTTGGGAGAATGGCAAGTGAGGCTGTTTCGGCCCAGTTAAGTTCATTTGCGCTGCGACCAAAGTATCGCCATGAAGCTGCATCTATTCCTACTACATTTCCACCATAGGGTGCATGGGATGCGTAGAGGCGGAGAATCTCGTCTTTCGAATGGGATATTTCGAGCCTAAGCGCAAGCACTATTTCTATTATCTTCTCAGAAAAAGATCTTGATTGCCCTTTTCGTGAAAGCCTTATAACCTGCATGGATATTGTACTTCCTCCGCTGACTATTTTTTTTGCCTTTATGTTTTGTACTAACGCTCGCCACATCGAGAAAGGGTTTACTCCGGGATGATGGTAAAAGTGTCTGTCCTCAAAGACAACAATGCACTTTGCAAACTTTAGTGGTATTGAGTCCGTTTCAGGGAAGCGATATTGACCATCGCTTGCAATGGTGGCATCTAACAAATTGCTCTGCTCATCGGTTATAACAGTACAGGTAGGATCGGAGAATAAAGGGGATGGTAGCAGAAACCAGAAACATGCGGTAACTAAAATGAATAGTAACAAAAAAAGGTAAAACCATTTTGTTTTGTGAAGAGGAAATGAGTTTGGCTTAAGTGGGAATATCATCAGTTAAATAGCAACGTTATTATTTTCACGAGAATAATTTATAATTATACGATTGTTTTATAGCAAGATGAAAATATCATGGCAAACGTTTATAAATTACAATCGTGGAACACTCATATTTTATTCCTCTCCTTTTGTGTTAGTCTATAACATGGGTGTTTCATTGGAATAATGGAAAGCTAGACTAAAAGCAAATAACTCCATCGTTTCATCGTTCCCAAACTAAAAAGTGCAGGGGAATTAGGGGCTACGTCGGTATCCACCGTTAAGAAATTTGCCAGCGAGTTAGGAACTTCCCATTGTATCATCAACCTCAATAATGTTCAGCATGTGTTGGCGTTTCGTTCTTTAATTTTCTCATGGGTTGTCGGATTAGCAAACTCTTTTGCAATTTTTGGATTCAGCATTGACTAGTGGAAATTGCAAATGTCCTTAATACATTGGATATATCATTATCGAAAAAAGAATCATACTCAGCATGGCGAAGAGGGCAATACATAGCGTTTTGTTTTCCCTCAGCAAAATTCGTTAGTTTGTCCTGTACAATTTTAAATGCATCATGCATTGATTCATAATCTGAAATATTTCCAAATAATAAACCTGTGTTAGTATCATAAGGACAAATAAGTACTTTGCCATCAAAATCAATTGTAAGACCATATTTTAAAAACCCACAAACCCCATCTGTTGTAACACCTGCTAGGCCTTGGTATGTTGATGTTTTACTACAAAGTTGTTTGAATTTCTCCAACTCATCTTCTCCGGCACACATATATTCAATATTTTCTTTAAAACTACCTTTTATCAATGGGTAATTTGAAAAGAAAATAATATCATCACCACAAAAAGACTTTACTGAATCTATGTCTTCCTCGCAAACATTTGAAATTGCCATATTAACGCCTAATCGATATAAGCGTTTTTCGCCGGAATTAACAACAGGAAGTTTTTTTCTTGCGTATTTTATATTGTCCATCACTTTGTCAAATACTTCAATTCCAGTATTTGTTAGGCGGCTATATTTTTCAGGATTTAGGGTATCAATACTTACGACAAGTGAAACATCAAAATCGGATAAATATTCAACCATTTCCTCTGTGAGATAATAACCATTTGTAAATTGCACAATGGCTATATCAAGTTCGTAAGCTTGTCTTATCAGTTTCTTATAATTTTCAAGTTTTATTTGAGTGTTGCCATTGCCTACGAGAAATGTTTCACCTGAACCTGATAAGTAAATTGTTTTTATTCCTAATTCTTTTTTTGCTCGCGTTAATAAATCGCAAACGTTTATAGGTTCAATAGTCGGCCTGATTTTGATAGATTCAGATTGCATACACTTCATGCAACGATAATTACATGTATCAGATGCATTTAAGCATAAATAATGTACACTACCATCAAATGGTTCATAGTAACGGGGTGTGTATTTTAATATTTTGACCATTTTAAAAATTTGATTTTAAAAAATATTCTCTGATTCTATTATTAACTTTCCTTTGGATTAACTAACAACAATGAAACTGAATTCCCATTTTTTTTATATCTTCAAAATATTTTTTAAATGATTCAATAACATCCTTATCGTAACTAAAAAATCCTTTACATTCCCCAGGCGTTTCGCTATTTACACTCCCCCAAACTACTGCAGTATCAGAAATTATCATGTTAAATGGATTTAAACTTGTCTCAAAAATTTTGGCACCCTCAGCACAAAGTTCTTGCACACGGTCTTTTATAGGTTTCCCAGTCCCATTTGGGAGATAGTCGGATGATACCGCATCGCTTCGGGATTTAATATTATTTAGAAAACCCATCCTCTCAATTTCTTTAAGAACGATTAGGCAAAGCTCCTTTTTACCTCCTTTTGTTGCATTTGCTAGGTTTTTAATTATATCATTAATATCTGTAACAGCTTGAAATTCTGTTCCTCTTTTTATTGGTTTTATTACATTATGTACGCATTCTACCAAACCGAAATAAGGATAAATAACCATTATACCATAAAAAGTTGATGGTTTTTCTAATATTTCATAACCAACCTTAACAAATTCTGCCACACTGGTTATGCTTTGGCGAATTCTTTTTTCAATCCGCTTTGCAATAAAAAAAGATAATAAAGAAAACATCCCTAAAATTACCGCCAAAGCTAATGAAATAAAGAATTGGGTTTCGATCTTTTCATACCATCCATTTAAGCAACCGAAGTAAATTAGAAAAAAACTGATACTTAAGAAAACCAAGAATGGAACCAAAGTATCATACACATCAGAAGGCAATCCAATTTTCCAAATAAACCATTTCTTAAATAGAAAAAGTACAAAAATGGATGTCAAAGCTAAAATTGCAATAATAAGAACACCAGTCATAAATATCCTCCTTAAGTTTATAAATTCATTTATATAAGCCGATTCGTTTCAACCATAATTCAATTATTTTAAATAACATATTCAACAAATAACCAAGTATTCCAAGAATTATTATTACAGCATACATTCTTGGCTTATCTGTTGGCATAGAATTAATAAGAACATCACCTAAACCATACCTTGCACCAAGAAGCATTTCTATAACGGTTGCAAGGATTAATGATGTAGACAAAGCTATTCTGGCACTAAGTAGTACCTCGGAAATAGTTTCCCAGAGAAGAAGTTTCTTAAATAACTCGTATGGTTTCCATCCCAATAAAGTAGCAACTTCCTTACGTGTTGGATTCATGTTCAAAACCCCTGATCGGCTTCCAATTGCCATAATAACACCACATGCTGTTCCAATAACTAGAATACGTGCAATTTGCCCCTGAAATAAAACGAGATACATCGGTATTAATGCAGCTGCAGGTAATGATCGAATAAAATCAACATAAAATAATAGAAGAGAATCGACTTTCCGATTAAGCCCCATAAACATACCTAAAGGAACCCCTATAATAATTGCAAGTAAAAAGCCACCAAGCATTAAACGAAGGGTCGCTCCTATATGTAGTAAAAAATCAGGAGTTACAAGTTCATGACCTAGATTAATAAATACATTGCTGGCAGGAGGAAGTAATGTTGGGTCAACCAACTCCAATCTGGATGAAAACTCCCAAATTAAAAATACAACTGCTCCTGTTATAGTATTTGCTATAATCTTTTTCATTTTATGACTCCTGCTGGATAGAGAGCACCTAATACCTCTTTTTTACATTCTAAAAACATTTTATTAACAAGAAATTCAGGATTGTATTCACCTTTAAATGGTGCTTCAATTACTTTTGTAATACCCTTAGATTCTGAGGTTAGTACTGCGATTCTATCTCCTAATAAGATTCCAACATCGATATCGTGTGTGATTACTATAGTAACGGCCCCGTTTTTTCTTGTTGTCTCAATTATTTCTTTTGCTGCTTTTTGAAGATTCCTACCATCCAACGCACTGAAAGGCTCATCCATTAAAAGAACTTTCATTTGTGGATGTACTAAGGCTCTTGCAATAGCTACTAATTGAGCTTGACCTCCTGAAAGTGCCCATGGTCGTTTTTTACTTATATCGTTTATATCAAATCGGCTGATTATAGATTCAATCTGTTTATTCTCCTCCTCTTCAGAAAAAACAAGCCCATTAAAATATTCAAATGACAAATGAATATTACGATACACTGTTCGCCAAGGAAATAGAGAATCACGATAGCTTTGATGAACTATTCCAATAAATGGTTTTTGGGAGTCAGGAAAGTTAAATTTGATGTATCCAGAATCTGGAAACAATAAACCAGCAATCATGCGTAGCAAGGTAGTCTTTCCGCTACCATTAGTTCCGACAATACTAATAATTTCTCCTGCATGGAAACTAATCGACAATTGCTTAAGAACTTCTTGTTCTACGCCTTGGTTAATGTACGATTTTGATATTTTCTCTAAAACAATCAATTGACTTCAAGGTATAGGGTGTTAGCATCTATTTTTTTTGATAATACACCTTTGCTAACAAGAAGATCGATTAGTTTTTGAAAATCGGCTCTGCTTGCTTCATTTGTTTTAACACAATTACCTATTGGAGTAAGCCTTGATTGTTCAAGTGTTAAAGAAGTGTATTTTGGAAGGATTGCTCTCATAGCTTGTTCATCTTCACGTATCAGATCAACTGCTTTTCCCATTGCTAATACAAATTTGTTAACAAGTTCAGGATTTTCTTTCAAAGCCTTAGTTGACAATGCGTGTAATGTAATATATAGAGGATTTAATACGTTTTTTTCAATAGGACCCTTTTCTATCATCACAATGTTTTTGCGGAAAGAACCGATTGTTCCAGTAGGTTCAAGCGGACAAATAGCATCATATTCTCCAGTTTCAAGCGCATCAAGCTGTAGAGGTGCTGAGACTCCTTGGACAATTATGTCTTTATCAGGTTCCCATCCAAACATGTCCTTTAAAAGAACTTCAAGTAACAATTTATTTGTCACACCAGGGAAAACACCAATCTTTTTGCCTTTTAAATCCTTCATAGTTTTTATTCCAGAAACCTTTTTTACTAATATGGAATACATGAAGTTTGAGGGAGTATAAGCAGTTTGGAGATATATCTTAAATCTACCAGGTTGCTCAACTTCTTTAGAAAGATAAATATCTGCAGGTCCAGGGCAAGCTGCAATAATTCGACCTGATAAAACATCTTCAGCCATTAATGCTCCATTCTGATATTTTACCATTTCAACATTAATTCCCTGTTCCTTAAACAATTCTTTTTCAATGGCAACAAATAAAGGTAAAGCAGCGCTAATTGGCAAATATCCTACCTTTAAGTTTCTGTTTTCAGTTGAATTTGCTTCATTGGTTTTACTACTATTCTTTTTGCTATAATTACATGCCTGCGAAATGAATGCTATTATAAAAACAGATAGTAGTAACTTAAATGACAAGTCTTTCATACAATATTTTTTAATGTTATTTATTCAAAAATACTAAATTAATCGTTTTTTTTTAATTTTATAATCTTTATTTCAGCATTGGTAAATTTTTAACTCTTTTAGTTTTTCAGCATTTTAACTTGTGTGTTGGCAAAAACCAAATGTACTAAATACATTTCGGTTGTCTTTATAATAAATACCATCTTTCAATAAGTAAGACAAGTGGTAAATCATTGTCAAAAGATCACTATTTTCCAACCAGTTCCACCTGATATAGTTTAGGCCAAAGTTTGCCAGTAACATACAACCGTTTCCCTACCGCATCCCAGGCAATACCGTTAAGAACATCAACATCATTAGTTCTATCGGAATCTTTGAGTAATCCTTTAAGGTCAATAACTCCTTTTACCATTCCCGTTTTGGTATCGATAATAACAATCTTATCTGTCATGTAAACGTTGGCGTAAATATCTCCATTAATATATTCTAACTCGTTGAGTTCACTGATAGCACCTTTGTTATCGAAAACCTCAACATGCTTTATTTCTGCAAAGTTTTCGGGATCCATAAAGTAGATGTTATTTGATCCATCGCTCATAATCAACTCTTTATCATTAGTGGTTAATCCCCAACCCTGAGTATTATAATGGAAAGTCCTAACCTGCTTAAAGGTTGTGAAATCGTAAACAAACCCAATTTCAGATGTCCATGTCAATTGATAAATTTTATCATTAAAAAGGGTTATTCCCTCGCCAAAATGCTTCTCTTCAAGGTTAACGCTTTGGAGAATCTTTCCAGTTTCAAGTTCAACCTTTCGAATGCTCGATGAGCCTTTTTGTCCCGTTCCTTCATAAAGAAAACCATCCTTATAGAAGAGTCCTTGTGTATATGCATCGGGATCATGAGAGAAGGTTTTAATTACTTTATAGGTATAGTTCTTTGGAATTAGGTTAGATTTAAGTTTTACCGATATAGATGCTGTTTGGTGCAATCCCTCTTTGTATGCAGTTGTCCTTAAATTTAACGTACCAAGTCCTAATCCGTTTGTTTTTAGTTTGTATGTTTGTTCCGATACTTTGCCGATTTTTTTTTCGTTAACGAAAAGTATAATTGAGTCAGGAATAGCCTTTTCGTCTTGTAGTTTTAATGTTAAATCAATATTATCACCTGAACTAAATAAAGTTCCATTTGATGGGGCGGAGAATTTTATTAGGTATATAGATTTTTGTGTTGATTGTTCGTCGGTGATAACCTTTTTATTGTTACCATTTTTACATGAGAATGCAAAAAAGGTCAAGATTACTGCAAGGAAAATGCCTGATTTAATTATTTTTATCATAGATGTGTATTTAGATTTAATTGAACATATTTAAACACGGAGGGGCAATGGTTTTTATTATTTTTCAAAGATTGAGTTAAATATATGGCACAAAATTCTATCTGCTAGTTCTTTTTCAATTAATTCTACCATATGATCTTAATTAAACTCCGTGTACCTCAATGGTGATTAACTTAGTGTTACTCAATTGTTTAATACTTTATTTTTTCCAAAAAAATCGATTAATCGATTTTTGTTTTTGCAACTTCTTAACTGCTTTGTTTTCGAGTTCAGCCATTTTTAGGTCAGGGAAAAGTATTTGCCACACCTCGCTCCAACCTGGAAAACCACCTAAATTTCTATCATCAATAAATATGTCAACTTCAATTTTCCGGGGTGCTGATTCATCAACTATTTCTTCAGGGTAGTTTTTATTAACCGCATAGAATTCAACCCCATTATTTCTGCAAAACTCAACAGCCTCTTCAAGTTCTTTACCAGTCCTAACAGTCCAGAGGATTAGAATGTATCCTTTTTTTTGAAGTTCTTTTAGAGTTTCAAATGCAAATAGTTTTACTTTACCGATACTAGGATAGCAGTGTTCAACAATTGTTCCATCAAAATCAACGGCAATCTTAATCATAGCTGAAATCATAACCAAATTACAAATATAACAAATTAGCTGTTTTCATCTGTCTGATTTCTTGTTTTTAAAGGTACAGATGGAACATCCATAGGATAGTCATTCCCATATGTATTAAAGTTAATCATGGATGTTTCATATTAATGTTTGAAGGAATCGAAACTCCAACGTATGGAGAAGATATTTGAATACCGAGAATAGCCTTGGCTTCCTGCATTGGTCATAGCATAATCTATATTTATACTTCGGAATTTAATTCCAACCCCAAGGCTTGGTTGTAGGGTTAATTCGTTACTACCGCTAAATCCGCTATTTCGTTGGATATTATTGGCACCAACACGAACAAAAACAATATTTCTATAACAAACCTCTAACCCAAAATGAGGATCAATACTTGTGGGTTTACCTGAAATTAGCGTATTACGTTTGCCATCGAAAGTAAAATCGAAATCGGTTTCAGCGGTAAGGTTAAGATTTTCGTTGAGTTTAAATGTACGAGCTATGCCTAATATCAATCTAGGTAAAGTAATTTCAAGATTATTTTTTGGAGCAGTATTGTAAGTGCTATCAACAACTGTTATTTCTAATGCTTTTGAATTAAACGACCATAAATTAAAAGTTGTTGTTATATCTTTTACCGTAGCACCGAATAGCCACTTATTAAGTTGGTATCGTGCCGAGGCATCCAGTCCAAAGCCCCAAGCGGAGGCAAATTTCCCAACGCTCCGATAAATTAGCTTAGCATTTCCGCCAACCCAAAGGTGAGAAATAGGGGTTGTTTTTGCATAGCTAAATAGAAAAGCATAATCAGCAATTGAAAAGGTTTTAAGTCTATCGTAATTAATATTCCCATTTTCATCAATTAGATCGATGGTATTTGGGATATCATCAACCCCAAAACGAATTACGGAGAATGCCATCGCTGAGGTTGAATCTGGTTTATAACCTAATGCGATATGGTTATAACTAGCCATTCCAGCAAAGTAACTAGCGTGTAATGCTTCAATCTGATACCGATTTTGCAACCCAATTAATCCCGAAGGATTCCAATATGCTGCTCCCACATCATTACATGAGGCAGAACCTATACTGCCCATACCCATCCATTTTGCACCAACCCCAATTGCAAGAAAGTCGTTACTATACTTTGCTGTTTGAGAAAAAACAGCAGCACTAGCAACAAAAAGCAACAAGAATAGGGCAATCTTCCGCATATATAGCAAGTTTATTACATGGTAAACATACAAAATCCGATTTTTATTACCAACCTTAGCTTTTTAACTTATTTTTGTGGTAAATATTGTAATTCACTCACTATGATTTCGAATAATAAGATTATTAGGCACTTGCCAAATGTTATTACTCTGCTTAACTTAGTAGCAGGCTGTTTATCGATAGTTTCAGCATTTGAAGGGAATCTTCAAATTGCCGGATTGTTGATTATAATAGCTGGAGTTTTTGACTTTTTTGATGGATTTACAGCCCGTTTGATTGGCGCATACTCAGCGCTTGGAAAAGAATTAGATTCCCTTTCGGATGTGGTAAGCTTTGGTGTTGCTCCTTCCATGATCATGTATCATCTTTTAAAAAATTCATTAGGATTAGATGCTTCTGAGGGTCTTTTAACAGGGCATTTAATATTGGCAGCACCATTTCTGCTTGCAGCATTCTCATCGCTTCGTTTGGGTATTTTCAATCTTGATCAACGCCAAACCTCCTCGTTTATTGGTCTTGCAACACCTCCAAGCGCATTCTTTACGGTAGGTATTGTTTTTGGGCTTCACAGCGGATGGAGTAATGTTTTTGAATACTTTACATCATCACCAACGCTATTAATATTGATGATAGTTATTCAATCAGCGTTACTCGTTTGTGAATTGCCAATGTTTTCGCTAAAACTTAAAACCTTAAAATTTTCAATTGCTTACAAGCAGATTTTATTACTTTCAGGCTCTTTGGTTCTAATATTAATATTTTACAAAGCATCGCTGCCGCTGATAATATTGTGGTACATCTTATTGTCAACTTTTTTCTGGATTCTTGAAGGAGGAGATAAAGGGAGTAGTAAAGAAGTTATTGGAAGTTAATTGGAATCTGTTATTGTCACTATATTGACTTTTGTAATATTGGTGACCTTTTTTTCATTCCTCTTTTTTAATCTTAAATTTGGAGTAATTTTGCCAACAGATAAAAATGTACAAGATGAAATTTATTGCAGAAATAAACGTGATGCCTTTAAAGGCTTTACTCGATCCGCAAGGAAAGGCTGTTGGGATGACCATGCATAGTATTGGCTATACCGATGTTACAAATGTACGTGTAGGCAAGCATATCACTATGGAAATTGAAGCTCCATCAAAAAATGCTGCTCTTGAAAAAGTTAACGAGGCTTGCTCTAAAATTCTTTCAAATCCAGTAATGGAAGGTTTTGAGTATACCGTTAAAGAGATAAAGGATTAATTAACGTGACCTCGATATAATAAATGTAATAATGTGTTTATTATTAATGATCTATGATTATTTAAGGTAATGATGGAATATTGGAGAACAAGAGATTAGATTTTTGCTTGTATCCTCCATTTTTGACTTCGTCGAACTCGCAAGCTCGGTTCCAATTTTCCATTATTCCATTGTTTCAAATAAAATAAATCGATTGATATTTAGATTAATACATTGTCCCTTACATCGAACTGACGTTAATTAGTTTACTCTGCGGATAACTTATCTTTTCTATTTAATATATCAACCTGCTTTCGGATGGATTCTTTATGAACTAGCTGGAGCAGGTCTTTTATATACTCATCATCCAGTCCCAAGCGTTTTCCACAATCAATTCTTGATTTTAGAATATTCTCCCATCTACGTAACTGAAAAACGCTAACATTATTGTTCTTTTTGTACTCTCCAATCTCCTCTACAATTCTCATTCTTTGAGCCAAAAGCTCTATCATTTGTTGATCAATGGAATCGATTTTATCCCGCAGTTGCTCAAGTTTGTCAATGAATTCAACATTTTGCGATGATGTGGATCTGAAAATCAACTCATTAAGCATTAATTCGAGTTGTAACGGGCTAATTTGCTGCTTTGCATCGCTAAGAGCAAGGGAGGGATTACGGTGAACCTCAATCATCAACCCATCCATTGATAGGTTAAGCGCTTTTTGAGCAATTTCAGGAACAAGAGATGCGTGTCCGGCAATATGACTTGGGTCGCAAATAATAGGTAGGTTTGGAAATTTACTTTTTAAATCGATAGCAAGCTCCCACTTGGGAATGTTTCGTAACCTACTTCTTTCATAGGGATAGAAGCCTCTATGCACTGCTGCAAGTTTAACAATCCCTGCTCGGTTAAAACGTTCAAGCGCACCAATCCATAGTTCAAGATCAGGATTTACAGGGTTTTTTACAAGCACAGGGATATCAATGCCCATTAACGCCTGAGCGATCTGCTCCACCGAAAAAGGATTTGAAGTTGTTCGAGCACCAACCCATAACACATCAACTCCAGCAGCAATTGCCTTCTCTACATGAATTGGAGTAGCAACCTCAACAGCCGTGAGTAGTCGAGTTTCCTTTTTTACACGTTTAAGCCATTGAAGGGCCTCATCCCCAGCGCCCTCAAAAGTGCCTGGTCGTGAACGGGGCTTCCAAATTCCAAGTCGAAGTATTTGAACTCTTCCAATTTTTGCAATTCCGTGGGCTGTTTCCACAACCTGCTCCTCGCACTCGGCACTGCATGGCCCTGCAATAAGGAGAGGCTGGTTTAATCCTGGAAACCAATCGGATAGTGGTAATATATTGAGTGTTGTAGTCATCCAAATGCAAAGATACCTGAAAAATAGATTCTTTTAAGATTATTGGAATATAATGCGAGTTTCCTAACCCTTCTTAAGTTTCTTTATCTCCTTACTCAGATCTTCGAGCATTTCTAGTTGAACTTCCTGGGTTTTCATCAATCGCGACCACTGATCAAGTAACAGGTGATCAACCTTTTCATGAAGGGTTCTTATTTCGATTTCGGCCTTAAGATTCACCTTGTAATCGTTCTCGGAACGAATCCTATCTTTAGTTTCCTGACGGTTCTGACTCATCATAATAATCGGCGCTTGAATTGCAGCAATACAAGATAGAATCAGGTTCATGAGAATAAAAGGGTAAGGGTCAAATGCTCTATTTAGCAACACAATGGTATTTACCAAAATCCACGCTAATAAAATACTAAAGAACGTGATGATAAAACTCCAACTACCACCAAATTTTGCAACCCTATCGGCAATATTATCGCCCAAAGAAGTTTTTTCGTCATAGGTTTTTATAGGATTCACCGCAAGCAACTCACTATTGTGAATACTATTGATAACCTCCTGTTCAAGTGATTCAATCTTACCCCTTTCCTCTGTAACTAAATTTTGAACATATACTCGTCGGAATCGATTTAAATCTTCGGAGCAAATATTGCATTCGTCAGTCCATTCAGGGTGTTCAACTTTTATTAACGCCTCCAATTCATGTCTTATCCCATAACCAGAAATTAGATGATTTTCTGAAAATACTTTTTTACATACACAACAGGTTGACTCGTCCTTGCGTTCCATAACTTACTTTCTTAACTCATTTTTAATCCTTTCAACATTAACATTCTTGATATATTCAGGGATGTTTTTAAAGTTATTATGAAACCCATAACCCCCATTCAACAGCTCGTTCAATGCATCTTCCTTTGTCCAACCCTGAAAAATAATTCGATACATTGCAACCACCACACCTGTTCTGTCAGCACCATGACGACAATGAACCAGCATGGGTTTTGGAGCATTGGCAATTACCTTTAAGGCTTCAATTATCTCCTTGTCGGTAAAACTTCCTGCATCCATAGGAACAAGATATGCCTTAAGGGTTAAGTTTCCTATTAGATCATCGTCCTTTTCAGTGGTTCTAAGGTTTAGGACACTTTTAATGCCCATACTTTTCAATTCAACAAAAGCCTCTTTGTTGGGCTGCTCCGAGCGATATAAATCATCGCTAACACGGTAAAGGTTATCAAGGTTTTTAGAAGGAACCTTTACACCCCAACTACTTGGACGGTTTTGAGTTTGGCTTAAGACAGGTTCTGCTATCGCAATCACAAAACAGATTAAACCGAATAGAATAATTTTTTTTCTCATAGTTCAGTAAGTAGATTTAGTAATCTTTCAGGAAAATATACTAACTCGAATGAAACTTGATTTTCCTTCAAATTTATACTGCCAAACAAATGTAAGTAGACTAGATTGTAAATGTAAATACTTTTCTGCTCTTATCAACACTACAATTATTAAGATGAAAAGTTCCTTATTAACTACTAAGAAACTGTTTTAATTTCTTTTAGAACCTTATTTTGATTATTCAACCCCTTTGGGGTTGGGTGTTTAATCTATTCATATCCCGTGGGTGTAACCCACGGCTATTCGTATTTATCCACCTGCCGGTGGATACTATTACTTTAAAGTCCGAAGGACTTGAATCTGAATAACCCCCAGTGAAACTGGGGGAGGTTAAAGCATAAATTTAAGAACCCTAAAAGGGTTCAATTTAACTGCAATTAAAACTTAAACAGTTTCTAAATATACCATTAACACCCATATTTAATCTTTTTAAATCTTTTTCAACATTTTACCAATATTCCAAAATTAATTACTACTTTTAATTTCCTTTATTAAAAGCCTATAAACCCTTTAACCATGAACAAGAAACGAAGAATCATCGCAATTGCGATTGTTGTAGTTATCATCGGCTCTTACTTTGCAATCTTTAATGGAAGACATCGTAAAAGCGAATCTCTTACAAAAGATTTTAGTAGCTATATATCTGCCTATACTAATGGCGTTATCTCGAATCGAAGTATAATTAGAGTTGTATTTGCCTCTGATTTTGCAGGTAATACAATTGTGGGAAAAGTTGCCGATCAGAATCTGATTAGCATCAGCCCATCAATTAAGGGTGAGATGATGTGGACAACCTCCCGCACCATTGAATTTACGCCTTACAATCCGCTACCAGAGGATAAGGAATACTCTGTAACAGTTTCGCTCAATAAACTTATCAAGGATATACCAAAGGGTTACGAGGAGTTTGACTTCTCGTTCCGTACCATAAAGCAGTCGATGGAGGTTATGGTTAATGGACTTGAGTTCTACCAAGAGGCAAGTAAAATGGAACGTCGCCTGAATGGGGTTGTAAATACTGCCGATTTTGCTGATGCCAACGAGATTAAGAAGACTATTGAGGCTAAGCAGGGCAGCGATAAACTTGAGATGACATGGGAAACATCCACCGATGGAAAAACGTACAGGTTCTGGGTTGAGAATATCAAACAAGGCGATACGCCTTCAAAAGTTATCTTAAATTGTGATGGCGACCCTATCAACACCGATTTCTCGAAAAATATTGAATATGAAATACCTGTAAAAGGTGTTTTTAGAATACTATCAACAAAGGTAATTCAAAACCCCGATCAATACGTTGAGATTCGCTTCTCGGAGCCAATTGATCAAAACCTTTCCCTTCAAGGATTAATTACTTGTGAAGAGATTTCCGATCTAAGGATGATTACCGAGGGGAATATCATTAAAGTATATCCAACTAACCGCCAAAACGGAACATTCAGTTTCAACGTAGCCGAAGGGATTAGATGCTTCGGTGGGCAGAAACTTGGCGAGGCAGTAGTTCTACCCATTCAGTTCGAGGTTTATAAACCTGAAGTAAAGATGATTGGTGATGGAGTCATTATCCCATCATCCAGCGGGTTACTTTTCCCATTTCAAGCGGTTAGCCTTAGAGCCGTTGATGTTGAAATTATCAGAATTTTCGAGGATAATATAGCCCAATTCTTACAGGTTAATAATCTTGGGGGAAGCAGCGAGTTGCATAGGGTTGGAAGGATGCTTTTAAGAAAAACCATTCTACTCAATGCCGGTGGTGAAGTGGATTATGGTGCATGGAACACCTTTCATATCGACCTTTCGAAGATGATAAATACCGAACCGGGTGCAATCTATCAAGTTAAAATATCGTTTCGCAAGAACTATTCTGCCTATGGTTGCGAAGGGAAAACGAATACTGAACCAATAAAAACTATTGAGGAGATATATGATCCAAGTGATGACTCACATCAATCATACTATTATGAGGATTACGAGGATTATTACTACGAGGATGGCGAAAGTTATAACTGGCAGGAGCGTGAAAACCCTTGCAATGTTTCATACTACCGAAACAAAGAGGTACGTAGGAATGTATTGGCCTCAAACCTAGGTATTCTAGCCAAGAGAGGCACTGATGGCTCTTCTATATTTGTTGTTACAGATTTACTAACAGCCAAACCCATTTCTGGTGTAAGCATTGAGATTTACAACTACCAACACCGTATTATGGCAACCGCCTCTACCGATGGCGATGGTATGGCTAAACTGGAATTTAAAGGTAATGAAAAGCCTTTCCTTCTAATTGCAAAGCAGGGAACTCAACGAGGATATTTGAAATTGGATGATGGATCATCGCTATCACTTAGCTCATTCGATATATCGGGCGAAGCGGTTCAACGTGGAATAAAAGGGTTAATCTACGGCGAAAGGGGCGTTTGGCGTCCAGGCGATACGCTATTCCTATCGTTCATTCTCGAAGACAAGAACAAAACTCTTCCCGAAAATCATCCAATCTCATTCGAACTGGTTGATCCACGCGGACAGGTTGTCTACAAAACTATATCAACCACCAGTGTTGATGGTGTATATGCCTTCCCTGTTGCAACATCTCAGGATGCTCCTACTGGAAGCTATACTGCTAGGGTCAAGATAGGTGGAGCAACGTTTACACAACCTGTTAGGGTTGAAACAATAATGCCCAACAGGCTTAAACTGAACCTCGATTTTGGGGTAAATGAGCTGAAAATGAATCGCAACATCTCCGCAAATCTCAAGGCAAAATGGTTGCATGGTGCTCCTGCAAGAAACTTAAAAGCAAAAGTCGATATTACCCTAAGTGCATCAACTACAACCTTTAAAAACTATAAGGGATATTCATTTGATGATGAATCACGCACCTTCTCATCGGAGGAGCAGAGCCTGTTCGAAGGAGTTTTAAATGAAAGCGGAGAAATTACATTTAGCCCACGAATTGATGTTAAGGCATCTGCTCCTGGTGTTCTGAAAGCCAGTTTCAAAGTAAGGGTTTTTGAGGAGGGAGGAAATTTCAGTATCGACAAGTTCTCCATGCCTTACTACCCATTCGAAACCTTTGTAGGCGTTAAGATGCCCGACCCTGGCACAAGAGGTAATATGTTTGTTACCGATACCGATCAAAAACTAAAAGTGGTTACGGTTAATGCCGATGGCAACCCAGTATCAAGGAGTGGTTTAAAGGTTGAAATTTATAAACTCGATTGGAGATGGTGGTGGGAGCAAAACTCCGATGATCTTTCAAACTACGTCTCAAATTCATATTCAAGGATTATTCAACGAGGATTTGTTAGCACAGGCTCCAACGGCGAAGGTGAATTCAATGTTCGTATCAATCAACCCGAATGGGGTCGATTCCTAATTAGAGTTATCGATCCTGATGGAGGTCATGCCGCTAGTACTATATCCTACTTCGATTGGCCAGGCTGGGTTAAACGCGATAAGAGTAGAAACCCAGAAGCTGCTACCATGTTGGTTTTCTCATCGGATAAGCAGGAGTACAAGGTTGGAGAGAACGTCAATCTTACAATTCCAACAGCCGAAGGTGGAAATGTATTTGTAAGTATCGAGAATGGCGTAAATGTACTTGAAACATATTGGGTTGAATCGAAAAAAGGGGAAACCCAATTCTCATTTAAGGTCACCGATAAGATGACCCCGAATATCTACGTACATTCTACCTTTATTCAGCCTCATGGGCAAACCATTAACGACCTACCAATTAGGTTGTACGGGATTATTCCTCTAATGATAGTTAATCCTGAAACTCACCTTAACCCAGTTCTATCATTACCCGATGAGTTAGAACCTGAAAAAAAGGTTAACATAACCGTTTCGGAGAAGGATGGTAAGGCTATGACCGTTACACTTGCCATGGTTGATGAAGGTTTGCTAGATTTAACCCGATTTAAAACACCCGATCCATGGGGTCGCTTTTATGCACGCGAGGCTCTTGGGGTAAAAACATGGGATCTATTTGATATGGTTATGGGTGCCGATGCTGGGAAGATGCTTCGCATTATCTCAATTGGCGGTGATGAGGCGTTAATCAATAAAGGTGACCGTTCAGCAAATAGGTTTAAACCTGTTGTGAAATATATAGGGCCATTTACCGTTGAAAGTGGTGAGAAGAAGAAGATTAGCTTTATAATGCCAAATTATATTGGTTCTGTAAGAGTTATGGTTGTTGCTGCTAAGGAGGGAGCATATGGCTCAGCCGAGAAAACAGCACCTGTGCGAAAACCGCTAATGGTACTATCAACGCTACCACGCGTTCTTGGCCCTGAAGAAGATGTTGTACTCCCAGTGACAGTTTTTGCAATGGACAAAAAAGTTAAGGATGTTAAGATTCGCCTTGAGCTAAATGATTTGTTGATACCCGTTGGTGAAACGGAAAAGAGTATCACTTTTAACGAGATTGGTGACCAGGTTATTAAATTCAACCTAAAAGTTGCTTCAAAATTAGGCATTGGAAAGGTTAAGGTAATTGCCACCAGCGGTCGCAATGAGGCAACCCACGAAATTGAACTCAATGTTCGCAACGCCAATCCTCCGATGACTCTTGTAAAGGAGATTGTTCTGAATGCAAATCAGAAGTGGAATCCAACGTACAAAGCCTTTGGAATGGAGGGAACAAATAAGGCATCACTCGAATTTAGCACAATACCTCCTATCAATCTTGGTTACAGATTAGCATATCTTATCCAATATCCACATGGATGCCTAGAGCAGACAACATCAGGTGCTTTCCCTCAACTATTCATTAGTAAATTAGGTGATTTTGATGTTGAAACTCGCAATAGAGCCGAAGAAAACGTTCGTTACGGATTAGATAAAATCAGAACATTCCGCACTATTGACGGAGGTCTATCGCTTTGGGCTGGCAGCCAGCAACCCGATGAGTGGGCAACCACATACGCAGGGCATTTCATGCTCGAAGCAGAGGCTCTGGGCTATAGCATTCCTGCGGGAATAATGGAGGGATGGAAACGATATCAGCGACAAAGGTCGCTAACATGGGCACCAGCATCAAGCAGAGATTACTATAACGGTGATTTGATGCAGGCCTACCGACTATACACCCTTGCGCTAGCAAAAGTTCCAGAACTTGGTGCTATGAACCGCTTACGTGAATATCCATCACTCTCGGTAAATGCACGTTACCGCTTGGCTGCTGCTTATGCTTTAGCTGGTAATCCAGAGGCTGCAATGAGTTTGATACAAGGCAAATCGGTTGAAATTCCATTCTACCGTGAGATGGGCTATACCTACGGCTCGCAAACCCGTGATAAGGCTATGGTTGCCGAAGCACTTGTTCTTCTTAAAGATTTAGAAAAGGTGATGCCACTCCTCCGTGATCTATCGGCACAACTTAGCAAGGATGAATGGATGAGTACTCAGGAGATTTCGTTCAGCTTACTCGCCTTCTCTAAGTATGCTGCTACAGTTAAATCAGGCGATGGAATTGATGTATCCTTTAAAGCGGATGACAATAACAACAAGAAGTTACAAACCAAACTAACCATTGCTCAGCATAACTTTAACCCTGTTCAGAAAGGCGAAGGAGAAGTTAATATAACCAATAACGGGAGCGGTGTTGTATTTGCAAGATTGATAACATCGGGTATTCCTGTAGCAGGGAACGAGGTTCCCCAATCGAACAATATCAAGATGGATGTTAGCTTCCACCAGATGAATGGCGTTGTAATTTCGCCCGATAAGTTGGAGCAAGGAACTGATTTCTATACTGAGATAAAGATTCATAACCCCGGAACTCGCAGCAACTTTGAGCAACTATCGCTTTCGGTTATTGTTCCTTCGGGTTGGGAAATAAGGAATACAAGGATGGAAGAGGCCTCCGCAATAGAAACCTCATCGTATGATTATCAGGATATCAGAGATGATAGGGTTTATACCTATTTCAGTTTGCCTTGGGGCAAGACAAAATCCTATAAAATTGTATTCAACGCTGCTTATGTTGGCAAATTCTATCTACCATCATTCGCTTGCGAAGCTATGTATGATAACTCCGTTTTTGCAAGGAATAGCGGAAAATGGGTTGAGGTTGTGAACCAAGGGGAATAGTCCTTTTTTCAATGTTTTTTATTGTGCCTACTGTGGTAAATATTCTAACCACAATAGGCACAATAGTTAAAAAGTATCTGCATTTAACAACTTTACCAAGCAGTTAAAATGGATAAATCAAACAAAATTCAACTATTTAACGATCGTAAAATCCGCTCTCTCTGGGATGAAGAACAGGAGAAGTGGTACTTTTCAATTATCGATGTGGTTGCCGTTCTTACCGAAAGCATTGATGCCAACGCCTATTGGCGTAAACTGAAACAGCGACTTAAAGAAGAAGGTAATGAAACCGTGACGAATTGTCACGGTTTGAAAATGCCCGCACCTGACGGTAAGTTACGCTTAACGGATGTTGCCGACACCGAGCAACTTTTTCGTTTAATTCAATCAATTCCATCACCTATCTTATAACAAAAATAAAGAAATAGAAGATTAATCTAGGCCATATTCATAAACTTTACAAATCAGAAAACTCGGAGAAATTCCGAGTTTTTTCCTTTCTACATGCTCAGTTCGGCGCAGGTTAGCGAAGCGCACCTGCGTCGTACTATTATTGCAGGCTGCGCCTGAGATCAAAACCAGCAAGACTATTAACCATTGTAAAAGCAGTCAATATTCAGACTCTTTCAGGTCTATCGACTCTGAAAGGTCATGCTCAATAGGATAACCTGATAGAGTTCGAAGAACCTATCAGAGTTTGCCTCCAAATCCCCATAAAATCGAATAACCCTAAGATATTATCGCATTTTGCGATAGGGTGGTAATTATTAACCATCAAAACTCTTAAAAAGATTATGTTGTCCAGAAAAGATAATCAATAACCGCAGAGGACACAAAGAAAAACGCAAAGAGCGCAAATACCTATTAAACAGACCATTGACTTTTGCGAACTTTGCGAAACCTCATAATACTCTGCGGTTAATTTATGCTTGACTTATTCTATAATCCCCAATTTTAATTTGTTGATTTAATGCTAAATATTATATTTGTTTAAGGATAACAAGGGAAAGTTCACATAACTACTCCCAAAAAACAACAACTATGAAGTGTTCAATTGTAGGTGGAAAATGTCAGCATAATATTGGTAAAAAAGATAAGTTTATATTCGTTATTATGCCCTTTAAGGATGAGTTTAATAATGTTTATGATTCAATTGAAAGAGCCGCTAAAGATATTGGTTATGATTGCGAAAAGGCAAATGAAAAATATACCGAAAATTCAATTTGGTGCGATAGGATTTGTAAGAATATTCAAAAAGCCCAATATGTAATTGCCGACACAACAGAAAAAAACCCTAACGTTTTTTACGAGCTTGGATTTGCACAAGCTCTAGACAATACACATCCAATTATTATTACCCAAAATGTAAAGGATGTTCCTTTTGATATTGCACCAATTAATCTGATTGAATATAAGGTCAATAACCTAAAAGAATTAAGACTCAAAATAAAAGATGCAATAGAAACTATAGCAAAAGAAGTTCCACCTGTTACAAGCAGAACCCCAGAAGAAACTATTGCAGAGTTAAGGAAACAGCTAATAGACGAAGAAAATAGAAGTAAGGGGTTTAAAGAAGAGTTAAAGGAAAGCGAAGAGAAAGAAAAAAAATTGAGAGGAATAATTAACGAGCATGAAGCAATAAAGGCTGATCCTGAAGGGCAATTTAAAGGTAAAATTATTGAACTTGAGAAAGAAATTGCAGAGTATAAAGCTAAACTAAAACTATCGGAGCAAGAGATAGAACAGGTACAAACACAATGGGAAGTGGAACTAAAGGAAAAAGAAGAAAAGTTAAAGATTTTTGAAGAGGAACTGAAGATTTATAAACAGGATAAGAATATTGAAAACATTGAGAATATTTTATTTAAAGACAATGAGGAAAAACTAGATGCTGTTAACTATTTTGATTTAGCTTATGAAGAAAAAAATATTGATAAAAAAATACTTCTTTACACAAAAGCAATTGATTTAGATAAGAATTATGCTTTGGCTTATAATAATCGTGGAAATGCATATTCAGGTAAAGGGGATTCTGATAAAGCAATATCAGACTACAATAAAGCTATTGAATTAGATAGTAATAATGCTAGTGCTTATAATAATCGTGGAGTTGCATATAAAGAAAAAGGGGATTTCGAAAAAGCAATATCAGACTACAATAAAGCTATTGAATTAGATAATAATAAAGCTAGTGCTTATAATAATCGTGGAGTTGCATATAAAGAGAAAGGGGATTTCGAAAAAGCAATATCAGACTACAATAAAGCTATTGAATTAGATAGTAATAATGCTATGGCTTATAATAATCGTGGAAATGCATATTCAGGTAAAGGGGATTTTGAAAAAGCAATATCAGATTACAATAAAGCTATTGAATTAGATAATAATTCTGCTGGGGCATATTATAATCGTGGAGCTACATATGGGGAAAAAGGGGATTTTGAAAAAGCAATATCAGACTACAATAAAGCTATTGAATTAGATAAAAACTATATAGAACCCTATCTCAATTTAAAGGAATCATACATCACTATCAATGAATATGAGAATTCCTTAAAGGTAATCTATGCCGAAATTGAGTCTAATGATTACGAAATAATTTATAACCTCTTGGAATACGCTGCTAAAGTTCTGCTCGGTTTAGAATGCACTCTCGAGCATAAAAAAGTTATTTCATTATTAGGATCAAAACCAAAATTAGATTGGTCTTTTAAACAACTTGAAGAATGGCTAGTCTCCCTGCCCGCCAGCGATTCAAAAAAGGAAATTGTGGAATTAATTGAAATGGTAAAAAATTGTGGCAAATAATACATAAAAAAACTCTGACAGGGTTTTAAACCCTGTCAGAGTTACGTAAGAAATATAGGTTTATATCCCCAACTCCATCTGCGTGGCAGATGCGGAATCATCATTATTATCCTCCCCATTCTCCTCAAAATCACCCTCCTCTTCATCCTCTGATGGGGGTAGCTCTTTTTGGAGTGGTTCAATAAAGGTAATAGCCTTAACCTCGTTGGTGGTTAGGCGTTTTCCTTTGGCTTTGTAGCCTTTTACGGCTATAAATTCATAAACATCTACCTGCTCGGGATCTTTCTTGGCATGTTTGCCTTTAAAGGTGATTTCGATGCAGGGGAAATCATCATCGCAAATTGCGATAAACCTAGAGCCTGTTTCCTCGGCTATGAACGATTGTGGTTTTTCTGTAGGATCAAACACGAATCGTTTCAGGTAGTAGAAATCCTGCTCACCATCAAAGTAAACGGCAGAGAATACCTTGTCGGCATCGTACTTTTCGATGATTATTGGGCTGTTCTCAAATCGTACCGAAAAATCGAATCCTGTTAGGTAGTAGGTTCCATCGCCATTTACAACAAGTATTTTCTCTCCATCAAGGAATTCGCCCAGATATTTACCACGGCTATCGGAGTTAAGGCGAAGGACATCTTCATCCAACCAAATTTTGTGACCTCCAAGGGTGCTTACGCCTCTCTCTTTCAGCTGAATCTTATGAATTGCGTAACGGGTAAAGATATTCCCCATTGAGCTGCGCCCTTTTATAGCCAGCTGGCTAAAATCCAACTCAATAATCAGGTTGCGTAGACGTGGCTTGGGTTTTAGGAATACCTTTAGAATTTCGGCTTCGCCATTGGGGTTTGCGCTCATATAGAGTATCGAAGAGCCATCGGTTCCCTTAGAAATATCGTACTCCTTATCGCGTGTAATACCAGTAATGGCGCATCGTTTCATCATAATTGAACCGTTGCGTCCATCTCTGTAAACCACATTGTAAATGGTGCGCTGGTCGTTTTTCTTAAACACTGCGATGTGAAGAATATCCTTTCCAACAAAAGCTTTGTCCTGTACTTTGGATATGAAATACTTGCCGCTTTTTAGGAATACAATTATATCATCAATATCGGAGCAATCGCAAACGAACTCATCCTTTTTAAGGCCTGTTCCAAAGAAGCCCTCCTCACGGTTAACGTAAAGTTTTTCGTTAGCTACAACCACCTTCGTTGCCTCAATTGTATCGAAACTACGAAGTTCGGTTCTACGCTCCTTACCCTTACCATGCTTCTTCTTTATCTGCTGGTAGTAATTTATTGTATAAGGAACGATATTCGAAAGATGATTCTTAACCTCTGCAATTTCATCAACTACTGCAAGGATATGCTCATCGGCCTTTTTGATATCAAACTTAGAAATCTTGCGAACAGGTTTTTCTGTTAGTTTAGTTAAATCGTCGTGAGTAATCTCACGCCTAAAGAGCTTTTTATAAGGATTAAAACCTTTGTCAATTGCTTCAATAACGAGTTCCCAGGTTTCGGTATCTTTCTCCAATTCACGATATATCCTCTCTTCAAAGAAGATCTTCTCAAGTGATGAAAAATGCCAATCCTCTTCCAGCTCATCTAATCGATTCTTCAATTCCCAGGTAAGAAGGAACTTGGTATGATCCACCGATGCTTTAAGGAGATCCTTAACGCCCATAAAGCGGGGCTTATCCTGATATATTACGCAGGAGTTTGGTGAAATTGAGATTTCGCAATCGGTAAATGCGTAGAGTGCATCAATGGTAACATCTGGCGAAACATCAGCAGGAAGATGAATAAGAATCTCGACATTTTGCGAGGTGTTATCATCAATCTTCTTAATCTTGATTTTGCCCTTGTCGTTAGCCTTTACAATGGTATCAATCAACGATGATGTTGTTTTCCCGAATGGCAGTTCGGTTATTGAAAGTGTTTTCTTATCAATCTTTTGAATTTTAGCCCGTACCTTAATTGCTCCACCACGAAGACCATCGTTGTAACGAGTACAATCGGCATGTCCACCAGTGATGAAATCGGGATATAGTTCAAAATCATGGTCTTTCAGATATAAAATTGCAGCATCAATAAGTTCGATGAAGTTATGAGGAAGAATTTTTGATGCCAAACCAACGGCAATACCCTCAACACCCTGTGCAAGTAGCAAAGGGAATTTCATGGGTAGCGTAACAGGTTCCTGATTACGACCATCGTAGCTGAGCATCCACTCAGTGGTCTTTACGTTGAATGCTACGTCAAGTGCAAATTTTGATAACCGAGCCTCGATGTAACGAGGGGCAGCAGCGCTATCGCCAGTAAGTATGTTTCCCCAGTTTCCCTGCTGATCGATGAGTAGATCCTTTTGTCCAAGCTGAACCAAAGCATCGCCAATTGAAGCATCACCATGTGGGTGGAACTGCATGGTGAAACCAATGATGTTTGCAACCTTGTTGTAACGACCGTCATCAAGGCGTTTCATGGCATGGAGTATGCGCCGCTGAACGGGTTTAAGTCCATCATCGAGATGCGGAACAGCACGCTCAAGTATTACGTACGAGGCATAGTCCAGAAACCAGTCCTTGTACATCCCTGTAAGGTGCTTTTTCTTTGCAGCCTCACCTGTTAACTTTGCAATTCGTGCATGCTCATCGGGGGTAGTTTTTCTTGTTCCGCCCGAGGCTAGTATTTCATCCGCCTCAAAATCATCTAAACGCATTATTCAGTAATGTTTATTAACGTCTATATCTTTTATCTTACTTTTATTAGTAAAGAGTGATAAGTGGAAAGTTGTAAGCGACAAGTGATGAATCTACTTTATTTTATTCGCAAGAGATTTTATCAAACTATTTAGCATTTTCTCCACCTCTTTACAATTTTCAATCAATGAGCGCAAATCGTTTTCACCTAAATATTTGATTCTATTTGAGATCTCTAATTGAGTTTGCAGTTCATAAAGAGAACCTCTTGCAATATGTAAAAAGCGAATATAATCCGGAGTCGTTTTTCTTCCAAAACCCTCAGCTATATTTGAGGGAATTGAGATTGCACTTCGCCTAATTTGCGATGTTAATGAAAACATTTCCTCTTTAGGAAATGAATTGGTTACTTGGTAAACCTTTTCTACAAGTTCAATACTTTTCTGCCAAACAATTAACTCTCTAAAATCATTCATCTAATATTATTTTAATGATCACACTTTAACTGACCTAAATCTCTTAACACTTTTCGCTTGTCACTTTCCACTTTCTCAAGCGACTTTCTCAGCAACTTCCTCTTCTAACTCCTCCTCAAGTGGAGGTTTCGATTCCTCAACGATATCCTCATCAATCTTGAGGTTTTCGATAATGAAATCCTGCCTTTCGGGTGTATTCTTGCCCATGTAAAAGCTAAGCAAATCGGCTATTACATCATCACGGGTTAATCGAACGGGGTCGAGTCGAATATTTTCGCCAATAAAGTTCTTAAATTCATCAGGGGAAATCTCACCAAGACCTTTAAACCTTGTAATCTCCGGGTTAGCACCTACATCTTTAATAGCTTTCTGCTTTTCATCATGCGAATAGCAATAAAAAGTTTTCTTCTTATTTCGTACTCTGAATAGCGGTGTTTGAAGTATGAATAGATGCTCTTGACGAATTAAATCAGGGAAAAATTGTAGAAAGAAGGAAATTAAAAGTAGTCGAATGTGCATACCGTCCACATCGGCATCGGTAGCAATTACCACCTTGTTGTAACGAAGGTTCTCGATATCATCCTCAATGTTAAGAGCAGCCTGAAGTAGGTTGAACTCCTCGTTCTCGTAAACAATCTTCTTTGTTAAACCGTAGGTGTTCAGCGGTTTCCCTTTGAGTGAAAATACTGCCTGAGTATTCACATCACGAGATTTAGTGATTGATCCACTAGCCGAATCCCCCTCAGTGATAAATAGCGTTGACTCCTCTCCTCTTTCATCCTTTGAATCGAGGTGAACTCGGCAGTCGCGCAATTTACGATTGTGAAGGCTAGCCTTTTTGGCACGCTCACGAGCCAGTTTTTTTATGCCAGAGATAGCCTTGCGCTCCTTTTCGGCATCAAGTATTTTTTGTAAAAGTATTTGAGCTGTTTCGGAGTTTCTATGCAGATAGTTATCAAGCGCATTCTTAACAAAATCGCCAATATACTGACGAACACCAGGGCCATTGGGCGACATATCCTTACTACCCAATTTCGTTTTTGTTTGCGATTCAAAAACTGGATCCTCAACCCTTACACTTAGCGCGCAGATTATAGAGGTTCTGATATCGGAAGCATCAAAATCCTTTTTATAAAAACCACGAATAGTGGTTACAATTGCCTCACGAAAGGCCGTAAGATGCGTACCCCCTTGGGTTGTATGTTGACCGTTTACAAAGGAGTAGTAATCCTCCCCATAGCCATTCCCATGCGTTAGCGCAACCTCAATATCCTCTCCTTTAATGTGAATTATTGGATATAGCCCCTCACCAGTCATGTTCTCCGTAAGTAAATCGCGCAAACCGTTTTGGGAGATAAAACGCTTATCGTTGTAGTTGATAACCAACCCTGTGTTCAGGTAGGTATAATTGCGAAGCATGGTCTCCACGTACTCATCCTGATAGATGAAACTACCAAAGATGCTATCATCGGGTACAAACTCAACTATGGTTCCGTTCTTCTCGCCATTTACATGGATATCCTGTTCGGAGATTAGTTTTCCGCCCGAAAATTCAATGAGTTTTCCTTGACCTTCGCGGATACTTTGAATTTTGAAACATGATGACAGAGCGTTCACGGCCTTAATACCCACACCGTTCAATCCAACAGATTTCTTAAATACTTTTGAATCGTATTTAGCACCTGTATTCATTTTAGAGGCAACATCAAGCAATTTGCCAAGGGGAATACCACGACCAAAATCGCGAACCCGGACTAACCGATCTGAGATAGACAAATCGATATTCTTTCCAAAACCCATCATGTACTCATCCACAGAGTTATCAAACACCTCTTTAAGCAGGATGTACACGCCATCATCGGGCTGAGTGCCATCACCCAGTTTACCAATGTACATACCGGGCCGAAGCCGAACGTGCTCCTGCCAGTCAAGTGTTCTGATACTATCTTCTGAATAGCTAGTATTTACTGACATTACAAAAAATTTGATGCAAAAATACTGATTTATTAATGGAGAACACTTAAGATTGACTATTTAAATATCAACAGGTGCTAACGATTTATAAACTGGGAGGTTATGTGTTAATAAATTTTTTGATTAGTTTTTAATTATTTTTTTACTTGTTAGCTTAAATACCTGACTGTTAATTATCTTATTGTCGTTTTTAAAAAATTTATATAGATACTGAATTCCAAATACTAAATCGCAAAGCATTAAGTTATATCTATGCTAAATTATTGTAACACCTAATCCAAAAATTATACCTTAGCAGCAGATTTGAATTTTATGTTTATTAAAAGGTCATCCATATTATTTACTCTTTTCCTGTTTATTGGTCAACTCTTTGCCCAGATTGGTGGCGAGGGAACCTACGATTTTCTCAACCTAAGCACAACACCACGCTTAGCCGCTCTGGGAGGAAAGATAGCCTCATCTGATGATCCAGAACTTGGGTTGGCTTTTTACAACCCATCCCTACTTAATGCTGATATGCATAATCAGCTTGCTTTTTCGTATATTGGATATTATGCTGGAGTTCGTTATGGCTCGGCGATTTACTCAAGAAATTTCCAAAAATTTGGAACTGTTGGGATTGGCATTATGCAGGTTAGCTATGGTTCGTTCACCGAAGCTAATGAAACAGGGATAATTTCAGGAAGTTTTACGGCTTCCGATATGGCAATCAACCTAATTTACTCCCGAGTCTTCGATAGTATCTTTACAGTAGGAATTAATGTTAAACCTATTTACTCCCATTTATATAACTACAAATCATTTGGCATTGCGGCTGATATTGGGTTTAACTACCATCATCAAAATGGGCTATTCTCAGCAGGTATTGTACTACGCAATATAGGTACAATGATAAAGCCTTATACACCTGATACATGGCAGAAACTACCATTCGAGATTGTTGTTGGGTGTAGCAAAAAGTTAGCACATGCTCCATTTAGGGTGATTGCAACGTTGCACCAATTGCAAAACCTGAATATGTATTATAAGCGCCCTAAAACCAATATTTCTTCACTTGGAGGAGAGGATACCTCGAAGGATAACAAAATTCAATCTATATCAAACGAGGCATTAAGCCATTTAATACTGGGAATAGAGTTTGTTCCGATTAAAAGTTTTTGCTTTAGAGTTGGGTATAATTACCAGCGAAGGAATGAACTAAAAGTTCAAGAAAATGTTTCAACAGTAGGGTTTAGCTGGGGATTTGGAATTCGTATCTCAAAATTTCAGCTTAGCTACGGACAATCCAGATACCACTTGTCTGGTACATCAAAATATTTCTCGATAACTACAGATCTTGACGATCTTTTTGGGTGGAGTAAGCTATAGGAAGATGTTTTAAGCCGAAAAACAAATTTTTATAATAAAAAAGTGGCAATAATCAATTGCCTCTTTTTATATAATCACATTTTATAATAATTTTGAGCAGAGTTAATAAATTTATTGTTTTGAATATTTTTGAATTTGAAACTTAATTTTTAATAAGTGAATAAAAAAATTGTAATAGCAATAGATGGATTTTCATCCTGTGGGAAAAGTAGTTTTGCTAAGCTAATAGCTCACCGATTGGGGTATCTGTATATCGATAGTGGTGCCATGTACAGGGCTGTTACTCTTGGTTTTATCCAGAAAGGGCTTATTGTATATGGCGAAGTAAAAAAAGAAGGATTACTTCAAAACATTAAACAATTTGATGTTGGCTTTAGCTACAATTCTTCAAAAAAAGAGTACGAAACCACTTTAAATGGCGTGGTTGTGGAGGAACAAATCAGGACTATTGGGGTTGCAAATTATGTGAGTATTGTTTCTGCAATTCCCGAAGTGCGTGAGTTGATGGTTGAACTTCAGCGTAAACTAGGAAAAGATAAGGGTATTGTGATGGACGGTCGTGATATTGGAACTGTTGTTTTCCCTGATGCTGAACTAAAAATATATATGACAGCTGATTCAAAAATCAGAGCCGATAGAAGAACCAAGGAAATAATGGTTAAAGGTCAAATTGCTAATTTTGCAGAAATCTTAGCCAATATAGAGGAACGTGACCGACTTGATCAAGCAAGAGAAGTGTCGCCTTTACGAAAAGCGGATGATGCAATTATTCTCGATAACAGTTATATGACTATTAATGAACAAATGGCGTGGGTGGAGAATTTAATAGAGGAGAGAATAAAGTAAGAAGAGAAGTTAATCGGCAAATATTCTGAAGTTATAGAAATCTCAAAAGTAATAGGCAATTTTTAGATTTACATCTAGCATGAAAGTTGAAATTGATTCAAGTTCGGGTTTTTGCTTTGGAGTAGTAAATGCTATAAATCAAGCGGAAAAGGAACTTCAAGTTGATAAAGATCTCTACTGTCTCGGTGATATTGTTCATAACAGCGAGGAGGTGACACGACTAGAATCAAAAGGGCTAATTACTATCAACAAAGAAGATCTAATCAACTTAAAGGGAAAAAAAGTATTGCTTCGTGCTCATGGCGAACCGCCTGAAACATACAAAATAGCGAAGGAGAATGGGATAACAATTGTGGATGCAACTTGCCCTGTAGTACTAAAACTCCAATTGAGAATAAAGAGAAGTTGGGATGATTTAAAAGGTAACAATGGTCAGATAGTTATTTTTGGAAAAAAGGGTCATGCTGAGGTTAATGGGCTTGTGGGTCAAACCGAAGGGAATGCAATTGTAATTGACAATACTGATGTAATTGATGGATTAGATTTCTCTAAGCCAATAGCATTATTCTCGCAAACCACCATGAGTTCGGATAAGTACCTGCTTTTAGCCGATAATATTCGAAAAATGATGGTTAAAACCCTTGGAAATGATGAAGTACCTTTAACTATTAACAGAACTATTTGCGGACAGGTTTCCAACAGGAAAAAAGAGGTTGAACAGTTTGCCCAAAAGCATCAGGTTATTGTTTTCGTAAGCGGCGAAAAAAGTTCAAACGGTAAAATGCTTTTTGATATTTGCAAGCAAACCAACCCAAATACTTTCCTTGTTTCAAACACAGAAGGTGTTCACAAAGAATGGTTTAATGGGTTTGATGATGTTGGTGTATGCGGAGCAACCTCCACCCCTGTTTGGTTAATGCAGTTGGTTGCGGAGAAAATACTCTCAGTAGCAAGTGGAAAATGACAAGCAGAAAGGGAAAAGACAATTCACAAAAAACATTAAACACAGAGTAAATGGAGTAAAGAACACGAAGTATCACGGAGTTGAAATGGCTTTTAGCCATTTCTGTTCTTTGCGTTCTTGGAAATATTCATATAGGCTTAAACTTTTTCTTTTTTGACAAGATTCTCGTTTTGAGAGATATTTGCTACTTTGCGGGCTTTGCGTGAAAAAAAGATTGAAATTTAAATAGTCTTTATAAGCGGCTAAATATTTAAAGCAACAAATAAACCACCCTCAATTAAAATGCCTTCGAAAATATTTGCCGATGTAATTCTTCCCCTTGCGCTGCCAAGAAGCTACACCTATTCAGTTCCCGAAGAATTTGAAGGCATGGTTGCATCAGGAAAAAGAGTGGTTGTTCAGTTTGGAAAGAAAAAACTTTACTCAGCAATTGTACATGTAGTACATGATAGGGCTCCAGAGAAGTATCAAACCAAAGATATCCTTCAAGTTATTGATGATGAACCTTTAGTAGTTACCAGCCAGATTCGTTTCTGGGAGTGGATGGCTGAATACTATATGTGTACCCTAGGAGAGGTGATGAAAGCAGCATTACCATCCGCCTTGAAGATGGAGAGCGAGACCTTTATTTGCAAGGGAGAAAATATCGATATTGCTTTTTCTGATAATGAGGAGATGCTCCTTAATCATCTAAAGGATGATAAAAAAATTTCAATTCAGGATTTACTCTCCGCCCTAGATCTCCCCAACCCAATGGGAGTGATAAAATCGTTGCTCGATAAGCAAGCAATTTCTATAAATGAATCCATCGAAAGCATTTATAAACCTAAGACTGAAACCTACATTGCTCTGCATCAATCTATTCGAACAGAGGAAGATGTCAATAAACTTTTTGAGAATCTAAATCGTGCACAGGCTCAGCAAAAACTTTTAATGGCGTTTCTTTCATTAACAACCTCAAAGCAATCAGTTTTTTCAACAAAAATTTTAAAGAAATTACTAATCGAGAAGGCACAGGTATCAACAGCAGTGCTGAATGCAATGATTCAGAAGGAAATTTTTCAGGAGGATTATCAGCAAGTATCACGCCTTGATGATGCAAAATCTCAAACCCAAGGTGAATATGAACTTTCACCCAATCAGCTAAAAGCATTAGAAGAGATAAAGGAGAACTTTGAAACAAAGCAGGTTACGCTACTGCACGGAATTACTTCAAGCGGAAAAACTGAACTATATATCAGGTTAATAGCTGAGGAGATTGCTAAAGGAAAACAGGTTCTTTACCTCCTACCAGAAATTGCATTGACATCTCAGATAATTAATCGTTTACGTAGAATATTCGGAAGTCGAGTTGGTGTTTATCATTCTAAATTCAGCGATTCCCAAAGGGTTGAGATTTACAAAGGGGTTCTTAGCGACGAAGCTAAACCAGGGCAACCTACTTTTGATATTATTCTTGGCGTCCGCTCATCGCTTTTCCTCCCATTTAAAAGACTTGGGTTGATAATTGTTGATGAAGAACATGAAAATACTTATAAACAATACAACCCAGCACCTCGTTATAACGCCCGCGATTCTGCGATAATGCTTGCATCAATGCATGGGGCAAAGGTTTTACTGGGTACAGCGACACCGTCCATTGAATCGTACTATAATGCACAATCGGGTAAGTATGGTCTAGTTGATTTAAATGAGCGTTACCTTGGGATGCAGCTACCAGCGGTGAAGGTTGTCAATACTATTGAGGCTCGTAAGCGAAAAAAGATGAAATCGCACTTTTCTGAAGATCTTCTTTTTGAGATTGAGCAGGTACTTGCTAAAGGGGAACAGGCTATTCTTTTCCAGAATCGTAGGGGTTTTGCACCTTTTATTGAGTGCAATGAGTGCGCATGGGTTCCAAAGTGCGAGTACTGCGATGTAAGTCTTACCCTCCATAAGGTTAATAATCAACTTATTTGCCATTACTGCGGATATGCCATTCAATCCCCCTCAAACTGTTTAGCTTGTGGCAGTCCTGCTTTGCAGACCAAAGGGTTTGGCACCGAAAAGGTTGAAGAGGAACTTGCCATTTTTTTCCCACAGGCAAAAATAGAGCGCATGGATCTTGATTCAACCCGCTCAAAATTCTCATACGATAGAATCATCTCAGAATTCGAATCAGGTAAAATTGATATACTGATAGGAACACAAATGGTAACCAAGGGTCTTGATTTCGATAAAGTTAGCCTTGTTGGAATTCTTAATGCCGATAATATGCTCAACTTCCCCGATTTTAGGGCTTATGAGCGAAGCTATCAGCTAATGTCGCAGGTAAGTGGTAGGGCAGGAAGAAAGAACCATCAGGGGTTGGTGCTAATTCAAACGGCCCAGCCCAAACATCCAATAATCGAGATGGTGGTAAACACCGATTATATGGGAATGTATGCAACCCAACTAAACGAACGAAAAGCCTTTAAATACCCTCCAATCTATAGGCTAATAAGTATCTCATTAAAGCACAAGAATCAACCAACTCTTAAAAAGGCTGCAGAACAACTTGCGTTAGGGTTAAAAGAAAAACTGGGAAATAATGTGCTTGGTCCTGAATCTCCTCCGATTAATAGAATTCAGGGAATGTATATCATGAATATTTTGATTAAGGTTGAACGCGAAACATCGGTTTCAAGAATAAAAGGGATGCTAAACTACTTTATCAATTACCTAAAGCAAAAGCAGGAATTTAGGGCTTTAGTTGTATCCCCTGATGTTGATCCGATGTAAAGCCTTAAAATAATACTTCTTAAATAACGTCAGCTCGATGTAAGATGTCATTGGCTCCGCCGAACTCGCAAGCTTGGTTCTGAGCGAAGCGAAGGATCTAATTATCTAAAATCCAGATGCTTCACTCCGTTCAGCATGACAAAGCAACAATCTGATTTTAAACTGAGAATCAATATATTATACTTACGTCGAACTCTCGTTAAACAAGGATCATCAGATTAGATAGATAACATCTACAATAAAAAACAGCACCTCAATGAATTGAGGTACTTGCTCAAAAAATCTTTTTATTTGTCTTTACCTTACTAAGAACGTTAAGGGTAACCTACCGCTACCAATAATTGCAGCAAGTTTATTTGCTTCCTTAGCCGAAAAGTCTCCTGTTATTTCGGCCTTTCCAGTCTTTATTGCATCTTGCACAACAGGTGCACAATAGACTCTATCATCAATAACAAAAACTATTGATTTACCAATATTCCTTTTTGTTAATTCAGCCCATTTGCTCCAGGTTTCCTCCTTAAAGGTCATTGATATACTATAAAGTTTATCATCACCAGAAACACATGTACTTTTTAATGATGTTTCATTAATACCCGTATCATCAGATGAAACAATGTAAAGTTCAAATTTTCCTGAGCCATTAGGATATTTGCCCCAGAAGAATCTTATATCACTTGGAAGCAATGATCTAATAAATCCCGAACTTAAAATACTACTGATACTGGAAGTATCCTTTTCTTTTGAATATCCAACAATATCAGCAGGGTAACTTTTCCCTTTTTCTGAAAAACCTAAAAGTGAATCAACCCGATGAATACAATCAGAATTGATTAAACTAACCATTACATCCTTGCTAGAAGTTTTGAGGAAATTCAACTTGCCTAGACTAGGTAGCATTTCTGCAAGATATTGAATATCTACATTTTCATCAAATTTTATGGTTAACTGCGATTTTTGATTATCCTGCTCAATCGTAAAAAGATTAATATTCAAACACTTTAATCTTTTAACCATAATCTCTTTTGATTCCGATAGCAAATCTGGCGATGCATTTGTGTTTGAACTTTGAAGGGTTATTGTTTGTTTTTGGTTTTCGGTTTCTAAATGCGAAACACATGAGGAGCCAATAACACATACTATTACTCCAATGAAAATATATTTTAATAATCTCACATTATTAGTTTTTAAATTAATTATTCACCACAACTACATTTTGTATGTAATTGCAGCAATTAGATGAAATAAAATTTCGGATTAACAGCTCAGAGTGAAATCATCTGATTTGGAATCGGCGAATATTAATCGCCTAAATACTTTTTTGAGAAGAGGTTTTGTAGTAAGATATTTTTCCTGAACAGTATTAAATTTTCTGTCCATTTGAAGATTAATTGAATAGTCGCTTATAAAGGATTGGCTTAAAATGATATGATTATCATCTGCAAAATAAGCCCGAATGGGCAAATCAATCGACGCAGGGATAATCGCTTGTGTGTATGGCTGAATGTCAACACAATGGTATATTGATGAATAAGTAATACGGGAACTACTTTCTTTATTGTTAATAGCAAATGTAAAAAAGATAAATGCCACTAAAACAAAAAGTATTATTGGAATGAAATTATCGGTTTTCCTATTAAAACAATTCATAAATCAAATTTACTCTTTTAATCAAGATCTAAGGCCACATTCAAAACTAGATTTTAAAATCCTTGAGCTTTTCATGCTTCTCCTCCATAGAATCGTTGCTCTCCCACAAATATATTAAACCATCCCATGTTTTTTTCGTTTTTGGTTTAAGCCATTGGTCAAAACCTGTATGGTAATCTAAATTTTCGAGACCACAATTATTTTGCAAACCCTCAAGAAGTCCAACAATAATTAATTCACGAGCCGTATCGTCTCCTGTCTCTAATATTTGCTCAGCAACTTCAAAAATAACCTTAAAGTCAAAAGTTTTACCTTCTTTTAAATTACCAACAATGTAGTCTACCATGGTAATAATATCAACCAAATCGTTCCGATTTTCAGCATAATTATCTCCGTATTCCTCATTAATAAAAGCATTCCAACATGAATTTATTCCATGGCTGCTTGAGATTAATAATTCAATAGCTTGATCGACGTTGATTTTATTCTCTTGGGTTTCAGTAGTCATCTTTTTTATTTTTAATCTTTATCGGATTGCAAAAATAATCTTTTATTAAGAATATAAATAATCATTTTTGCAACTATTTTTGTTCTGTTTTTTACATCAAACACTCTACAATCATCTCGATTAATATAAAATAAAAATAGATGTTTTAATATTGAGCAATAATACAGGACAATAAACGTGCTCTAATTTCCCAAAACTTCATTTATTGCATTTATAATAGTTTTTTTAGTGAACGGTTTGGAAATATAACCATCACATCCTAAGTCCAAACATTTTTCCTTTTCATCTACCATTGCATAAGCCGTTTGGGCAATCACTTTTACCTGATAACCTTTTTCCCTTATTTCTTTAATACATTGATATCCTGTTTTTAATGGCATATTAATATCTAGAAATACTAAATCTGCCTTTTCTTTTTCAAGAAGGTTGAGTAAAATCTGACCATCTTCTGCATGGATGATATTTGCTTTTGAGTCAAAGAGTAGTTCTTTCAAATAACAGAAGGAGTTATAGTCATCTTCGGCTATTATAAGAGTTTTGTCAGTAAGATCCTTATAGGTAATCGCTTTGGTTAATTCTATTTTCTTATTATTTGTATTAGATATATTATAGGGCAAGGTGAAATAGAATGAAGTTCCGATATTCACTTCAGACTCAAACCATATTTTGCCTCCTAAAAGGTCAATAAGCCCCTTCGATATGCTAAGTCCAAGTCCAGTTCCTTCGCGATAATCATTCTCTTCAACCTGTCTGAAACGTTCAAAAATAATATCAAATTTTTCTACTGAAATTCCAATACCAGTATCTTTAATGCAGAATTCAATAAATGCATTGTTCTCTTTAGATTTTATTTCAAGACTAACCTCAACAAAGCCCTCATTGGTGTATTTAATTGCATTGGATATTATGTTTATAAGAACCTGCTGGAAACGTACTTTATCGGTTTTAATAATCAGATCGGAATATTGAGCAGGAAGTTTTAAAATCAACTTAATATTAGGTTTGCTATGACAGATCTCGCTGTTTGAAAAAATTTCAATGATATTATTTAAAATGTCATACAAATTAAATTCCTCGTAGAACAATTTTAACTGCTTTGATTCAAGCCTAGAAATATCGATAATATCATTAATAATATGTAATAACTGCTGGCCTGAAGCATTAATAATATCAACAAATTTCTTTCTTTTTTCATTGGAAATAGATGGCTCACAAAGAAACTCTGAGAATCCCAAAATGGAATTAAGCGGTGTTCTAATTTCGTGACTCATATTGGCGAGGAAAACTGATTTGAGTATTTCACTCTCTTCAGCTTTTTCCTTTTGGTGAACTAGTTCATTCAGCGTCCGGGTATTATGAAGTGCCAGTGATGCAAGCTCTCCGTAAGCAGTAGCAATATCCATATCGTCATCAGAAAAGTCAACGTCTTTGTTCAAAAGACCTATGATTCCTACTATCTTTTTATTAATAATTAATGGGGCGAAAAGAACGTTTTTTATACTATTATATTTTGAAGACTTAAGTGTAGTCCGTTCCGTTTTAGAAAAATAATTTTGATACAATGGCTTGCCTGACTTATACACTTGCGCGTATAAATTTTTTACTAGTTGCGGTAATTCCGAATCTGCAATATAAACACTATCACAAGGATCGATGAGTATCACACGATCATCAGTATCGTTCTGGTTAAGTAATGCGACAAACCCTGAATCAGCACCAATAAGATCTTTGCAATTACTGAGTAGTTTACGGGCAGTTATCTCAAATTTTTCAAGATCGAGAACAAGTGTAGCAGCGTTTAGTAAAGATTGAACCTCATTATTTTTTTTGATAAGATTAAGTTCAGCCATTTTTCTTTCAGTAATATCATATATAATATGTACTGCCCCAGAAACCTTCCCCTTTTCATCAAATATTGGATCAATCATGCAATCATAATAACGATTATCCAACTCGTAACTCAATATCTCTCTTTCTTTGCTTACTTTCATTTTAACAAATGGACACCCTTCAATTGCACAACTAGTTCCGTGAACGGTACTATAGCAATAAGGATTTTTGCTTTGGTTGATTCGCCTTCCCATTTGATCTACTGCTGCTTTATTGTACTTGATTATTCTTTGGTTTTCATCAAGCACCATTATACCATCCTGAATGGAGTTGAATGTAGTATCCCATTGCTTATTTGACACCTGAAGGTCAATTTCTGCCTGCCTCCGTTCTGTGATATCATGCACCAAGGAAGCAACGCCAAAAGTTTTTCCATCGGAATCAACTAATGTTGTATTAAACCATTCACAGATAATAGTCGTTCCTTGTTTTGTAATATTTTCGTTGGTTGATCTATGTCCCCCATTATGTTTGATAAGTGATAGAGCAATTTCATTTACTTGATAAGGTCCATTAGGTTTGGTTAAAAAATTGAAATGTTGCCCTAATGCCTCCTCTTTTTTATATCCAAATATTTTTCCTGCTGATGGATTCCAGTCGGAAACCCTAAATTCTTTATCCCATTCAATTACTCCCAGAGGGGTTTGTTCAAAAAGTAATCTCATTCTCTGGTTCGATAATCGTAATGCTTCTTGAGCAATTCTTTGTTCTGTTACATCCCACAGTACGCCATTTAATCGTAAAGGGATTCCACTTTCATCGTATACCAATCGTCCACGTGAATTTATGTAGTGAATGCTACCATTAGGCCAAACAACTCTATATTCAGGATTATAAAAATCATTATTTTCAATTGTTCTGGTATGTGAATAAACAATTGTTAGTCTATCGTCCGGATGAATTACATTAAAAAACTCTTTCTCTGTTCCTTTAAATGTTTTTGGATCGATTCCTAGAATAGAACAGGTTTGACTATCAAAATATCTTTTATTTTCGATGATATCCCAATACCAAACCCCCATTTGCGCTGAATTAAGCGCTAAATCAAGTTTTGATTTGCTGTCCTTAAGAGCCTCTTCTGCTTTCTTTGTTTCAGTAATATCGTAGTTGATGCCAGTGATACGAATGGGAATATTTGAGGAATTACGAACTACTAAACCAAGTCCTTTCATATACCTTATACTATCATCTGGATGAACAATGCGAAATTCAATATTATAATCAGCATTGCCCTCAAGAGTTTGTTTAGTTATCAAACTAATTTTATCTCTATCATCCTCAAATATAGCCTCTAGCCAAGTATAATAGTTAATCGGAATTTTATAATTACCCATTCCGTATAAATCATACATTATGTCGTCCCAAATGAGGTTATTTTCCACTAGATCTATATCCCAAACTCCGAATTTAGCAGCAGTTTTAGCAAGTGTTAACCTTTCGTTCAACTTACTAATTCTATCCTCGGCAGCTTTTCGTTCAAGGATTTCTCTTTTAAGGTCTTCCATTAAATTTAATGTTGATACCTTACTGAATTCTAACTTATTAAAAGAGTGTTGCAATTCTTCTTCTGTTCTCTTCCTCTCTATTAATTCCTTTTCTAGTTCATGGGTTCGTTCTATTACTAATTGCGACAAACTATGGTTTTTACCAAGTTGAATATCCTCGTTTTTTTTAATCCTGAACATTATTTTAATTTGAGCAATTAGTTCTGGTTCATCTATGGGTTTCGAGAGAAAAGCGTCAACGCCTAATTCCAAAGCCTTAAAACGCAAACTATTATCTATCCTTTCATCAACAACCATTAGTATTGGAATGATTTTTAAATAATCATTCGTTTTCAGTTGAGTACAAAACTCAAAACCGTCCATTTGAGACCCATCGAGATTTATTAGGATAACATCGGGGGATTCGGCATGACATAACTCTAAACCTTTTTTACCATTTTCTGCAAAAAATAATTTTACATCGGGGAATACCTTTAGGAGGGTAACCTTAACATCATCTAGGTCACCTTTTTTACATTCTACTACTAATATTTTTGCCATCCTACTTTTCACCTAAATTCGTTAATTGTATTTTAAATTTCATTCTTTAACTTTTTGTTGAGATTTCTAATGTCATTGGTTAACAGATTCACCTTTATTCCTCGATAATTTGTAACGAAAATATCAAACTCAATTCTTTCATAAGATACTTATTATCGGTCTTAATGTCAACGGAATAAATCAAATTATTTTTATTTTTTTGCAGTAAACCCGTTTAATAACAATGTCTGATTATTAACACAGAACAATTTAGCTATTTAATTATTAGCTTAATATGTATATAAGGCTTAAAAAGCACAGAAATGATACAAATCACCATTTGTAAAATACAATGGAGAGTTTCGGTGTATTTTGTTAATAAGAGGAGAATCCTATGATTGAGTTTTAACTTTTTCTAAAATAAGATAAACCGCAGGGCAAACTTTTGCATTTTTAAGGGTAATGTCAAAAATTTGTTGAACTTTTCGTCTATCAGTATGTGGGTATTCACGACAAGCTTTGGGCCTATCCTCATAAATTAAACAGTAGTTATCTGAGCCAAGAAATGGACATGGTTGGTTACGGAAAACATAATCGTTATCCTCATCAATCTCCAAATATTTCGTAACAACCTCGGAGGGTTTTATTCTCAATGCTCGTGAAATCTTATCAATATCCCTATCCGTAATAGTTGGACTTATTGTACTACAGCAGTTGGCGCAATCGAGACAATTAATTTCCTCAAAAATCTTCTCATGGAGGGTGTGGAAAATCTCATCAACCTCATTAGAGGGCTTACGCTTTAAACTTTTTATAAGTTTTTTGTTATCCCCTTCGGCATTACCAGCTAGTCGCTTAAGTTCTTTTAAAAAGTTTTTAGTAGTCATTATTGTTCCGGCTAAACAGGGTTGTTATTGTTCTAGGATGAAACTGCGAAAGGAAAAGACCACCAATTACTACAACTATTCCAGTAATTTTCGTAAAATTCAAATCTTCGCCAAGGTATATCCATGCTAGTATTGCAGTAACTACTGGTATGGTATTGGTGAATATGCTGGATTTTGTTATACCAAGATGTTTAATTGAAAATGTGAAGAAAATAAATGCAAAAGTGGATGAAAAGATCCCAAGTTTTAGTAGTGGAATCATAACGTCCCAAGTAATCGCAACTGTTTTAAAATGGTTAAACTCAAAAATGAAAAATAGCGGTACAAAAAAGATTATCCCAAAAGTATTCTGGTATGTTATGATGCTAAACACACTATATCTTGTGGTCATCTTTTTAATAATCACTGAGTAACCAAGAGCAGCAATTACGGCAACAAACATCAATGCAACGCCTAAAGGATTTGCATCAATTGCACCTATCCCATTATGAAAAATAACAATACCAACTCCAATTATTGATACTACAATTCCCATGAAGTTCATCATCGATATCCGTTCATTGTGAAAGTAGTACGCTCCAATAGGGTTAAAAAGTGGTATTGTTGCTACAATCACTGCGGCTAATGTCGATGGAATCAGGCTTACACCAAAACTCTCACCTATAAAGTACAAAAAGGGTTCAAAAAAAGCGAGAAGTAAAAAATCTTTTACATCGGCCAGTTTTAAGGAATTTAATCTTTTGAGCGAAAGTGTTAGGATAAACAAGAAAACACTTGAGATTACCAACCGGAAAAGAACTAGGGTTATAGGTTTGTAGAACACAAATACTTCTTTATACCAGATAAAAGAGTACGACCAAAATATCATTGCTATAACTGCACTAGCGTAGATTGAAAAGGTTTTTTTGTTCATCAATTTTTATAATAAATCGGCTGATAATTATTTGAATAAAACGTTATTCCGCTTTTTTAAAATGGGTGCGAAGTTACTAGTTTTATTAAAAAGTGAATTAAAATATAGAATAATAAAGATGGACATGGTTTAATATTCAACTTCAAAAAAACTGTTTTTACCGTGCTAATTAGGATAATATTTATTTTTATTTCGATCTTCCGTTACAGTTACTTACTTTTGGATAAAATCCAAAGAATATGAGAGTAGAATCGGATTACCTTGGGTCACGTGAAATCCCTGATGATGCACTATACGGAATCCACTCTTTAAGGGCAAAGGAGAATTTCCCCGACACAACCGCTTTTCATATTGAGTGGTACAAAGCAATTGGATTTGTTAAACTTGCATGTTACCTTACCTATAGGGAGTTTACTAAGGCATTAAATAGTGATTCGGAGATATCCCAAAAGGATTTTTCGTTGATTGATGATAATACTATCGCTTTACTAATTAATGCCGCAAAAGAGATTATTGAAGGAAAGCATTTCGATCAGTTTATTGTACCTGCCATTCAGGGTGGTGCTGGGACAAGTATCAACATGAATGTGAATGAGATTATTACAAATCTTGCCCTTACAAGTATTGGTCAAAAACCGGGCAACTACGCACATATTGATCCTATTGAGCACGCAAATATCTACCAATCTACCAACGATGTTATACCAACAGCGTTAAAGGTTGCCACATTGCAACTTCTAACAGTACTTGAAGACTCGATTAATACACTAAGATTTAAAGTTGAAGAGCAAGAAAAGAAACATCGGGGAGATTTAAGATTGGGTTATACCCAAATGCAGGCTGCTGTTCCCTCATCGTGGGGACAACTTTTTAGCATCTACAGCGAAGCTCTTTCGCGCGATTGGTGGAGAGTTTCCAAATGTTTTGAGCGAATTAAAGTAGTAAATTTAGGTGGCGGGGCTATTGGAACGGGAATTGGTACCCCACGTTTCTTTATTATGGAGGTGGTTAACCAGCTTCAACGACTAACCAACCTTCCAATTACCCGGAGCGAAAACCTTATTGATGCAACAGCCAACTTAGATACCTTTGTTGAGGTTCATGCCATACTAAAAGCACATGCAGTAAATCTCGAAAAAATTGTTTCCGATTTAAGATTGCTAGCATCGGATATTGCTTGCAATCAAATTTCTATTCCAAAGCAACAAGTTGGAAGCTCCATAATGCCTGGAAAGATTAACCCTGTTATTGCTGAGTATGTGGTTAGCGTATCACATAGGGTTTACAGCAACGATCAGTTAATATCAGGATTATGTGGTCAAGGAGTGCTTGAACTGAATGCCTATATTCCTCTTATAGGTCATGCCTTGCTCGATAGCCTTAAACTACTTATTTCGGCAAACAATACCTTATCATCAAACATGATTCAGGGTATTGAGGTTGATACCGATAAATCAAACGAGCAACTTTTCCGAAATCCATCCATCACCACTGCATTACTACCATACATTGGCTTTAACAAGGCTGCAATTCTTGCTAACGAGATGAAAAATTCGGGTTTAAACATTTTTAAGGCCAATGAAAAACTCAAACTTATTGAGGAATCAAAGTTAAAGGAAGTCCTTAAACCCGATAATCTGCTTAAGCTTGGGTTTTCGGTGAAGGAGGTATGAAACTCTTATAGTCTTTTATTTATGTCGTAAATTTCAAAAGTAGTGGAAGGCGATGTATATTTTAAGTCTTTTTTTTTGTGCTGGCAAAAAATATTTGTGAACCTTTGTGTTATAACTATTCCACAAAAAACGCAAAGTAGTCACAACACACACAAAGTGATATGCAACAATTGGACGAGAATAAGCTTTCTAAAACCGATTCGGCACGCTACAGGGCGGTCGATCGGCATTATACTAAATCTAACTCTTGGTATATCTTTTTTGTGTGAACGCAATTTAGTATAAGCCACCAGCATCTAAAATCATTTTTCACTTAAAATGTCGAATAACCTAAAAAACGGTAGTAGTTAATAATTTTGAGGTTTTTTTCGGATGATTTTGAAAATCTATGACTTTTTAACAATTGTTGTTTACTCTGTTAAGCCGTGGTTATAGATAAAAGATAAATCCTTCAGTTAAGATTTCTGCCTTAGTTTTAAATATATGCAGGCTAAGCCTGCAAGAATAGGAAGGACGAGGCTCAGCCTCGTCCTAACAGGGTTAATTCCAGAAAATAATTTATGGTTGGACCTGACAAAGTGGACCCGAATTATCGCGGACACACATGTTGAAACTACAACACCAACCAGGCCAGCAATAATGAATTCCATCACCACAATGCTGATATCCTCCAGCAACAGATTTTTGTTCGTTTTTGCTAAGAACCTTAACGCCTTTTAATTCTTTTAAGTTTTTCATAATAAAATAATTTTAAGATTAATAATTTACACTGATCATTTTAAGACACTCAGGTTTGTGTCTACTCCTCGCGAGAGAATATTGTTAATACAGACCTTAAGTTGTTTTGTTATAAATCTCTATTAATTTCAATGCTTTTCTTGTGTCAACAGAACTGTAATCGTCTTTTACATTAACCTGAATAATAATTTGAACATTCTTTTCATTTCAGAAAATTTCCAACAAGTTCGTGAGCTTCTTTACAAAATCAGCACAGAGGATTGGTAATAATTACAATGCTTAAAAGTGAACTTTTGGTACTTAATACAAAATACTATATCACAATACAATACATTAAATATACATAAATTTGTTGTATAATAAGCAAAAATAATTAAACTTATTTTAGAATATGCGGAAAATTAAGCACATAAAAAAACAAGCCTGTCAGATCGTTAAGATCTAACAGGCTTGCATTAAGAATCTATGTTTGCTATTTCTTTCTCTTCTCTTTTCCTTGACCTGGTTGTCCGCCCATTCCAATTATTTGATACCCAGTAAGATTTATAGATTTAGGGTTGGAAGGTTTGATATCTGTAACCACAAGATCCGATTGGGCTTTTGAACGTGAACTCCTAAAGTGCATCTCCATCATTGTTCCAAGTCCATAGCCAGTACCTCCTGAGGCAAGTGTTTGCATACCGCCCATGTGACCGTAAGCTGTTGAATAATCGAAAATAACATCGTTGGTTGCCCATATTTCACCTTTACCTTGGGTGTTTTCATAAACATACTCCTTACAACTATACCCTGCAATAGTTTTGGTACGCCCAGTTGCCTTATAGTTCATGTTCTCTGGATGGGTTTGAGTCTTACTTGTAGGCTTATTCTGTTGCGCTTCAATTGAAGAATCCTTTGCCATCTGCATAGCTATACCACTTTTTTCATTGTTCCCTTTATCACCAAGAATTAGCATTGCCCAGTTCTTGTAATCAAATATCATCAAACTATTTTGCTTTTTACCCGATTGTTTATCAACGCCTTCAAACTCCATTGCAAAACTCTTACTGTTCTTGTCAAAAAAATTAGTATAAAGTACTTTATCGGATTTTTTACCAAGGGAGTCTGTAGCTTGCATTTCCATACTCATACTAGAGGTGAAATTGTAAATCATTTCATACTTAACATTATTCAATCCCATCATTCCCATCATCTTTTGCTGCATAAAGCTATTTGCTGGATTCGAGTTTGATTGCTGCTGATTTTGTTGTTTGGGTTGTTGGGTGTGTAAGGTATCTTTCTTTTTTTGCTCAGTTTCATTTCCCTTTTTTGTCCCTTTGTTTAAAGCGTTTATTGCTTTATCTTTTAGAAAAGATCCAATTTGAGCAGATGCTTGATTACTACCTATTAGCAATCCTGTAACAAGCATCAATACAATAATCCTTGCTTTCATCATCTTCTTATATTAGTTATAGTTAAATGGTTGTTTTAGCCTGATAAATCAAAAGAGCAAGATACAAACTTTTTAATTTGCCATATACTATTTTATCAAAATATGAGTATCCCATTATTTCACAGAGAATAAGATATTGAAATCATATAAACATAATTCAGTAATTATCCTTTATTTTGCTAAATATTTAAACCCAAATGGCAAAAGGTAAAGAATCTAAACCACATATTGGAATTTACGGTAGACGTAATAATGGCAAGAGTTCGCTGATTAATATGCTTTCCGGGCAAAATGTTGCTATTGTTTCAGATTTTGCTGGAACTACAACCGATCCAGTGAAGAAATCATTTGAGATTACAGGTTTTGGGCCTGTTATTCTAATTGATACTGCAGGAATAGATGATACTGGAGAGTTGGGTGCAAAGCGAGTTGAGAAGACCCTTGAATCGATAAATCATATCGATTTGGCAATACTGGTAATCTCAGCTAATATATGGGGCGAGTTCGAGGAGATGCTGGTTGCAGAGTTTAATAAAACCGATACCCCATTTATTCTTGTTCATAGCAAATCGGATATCGAACCAATAAGTAGTAGCCTTAAGGATAAATTACTTCAAAAATATCATGGGGGTAGGATAATTGAAACAAATATTAAGGATAGGTTGTGTATTGAGGTTCTGGTTTCTGCAATACAAGAGGCAATTCCAGAATCGTCCTACAAAAACCCAACGTTACTGGGCGATTTAATATCCTATGGGGATATTGTTTTGCTCATTACACCCATAGATGTTGAGGCTCCTGCTGGCAGGCTTATTCTTCCTCAAGTTCAGGCTATACGTGATGTCCTCGATAATGATGCTGTTGCAATTGTACTGAAGGAGCGTGAGGTAGATGCATTCCTTCGGAAAACAATGATAAAGCCAGCTTTAGCGGTCACTGACAGCCAGATATTTGTTAAGGCGGATGCTTCAATTCCCAAAGATATACCACTTACCAGTTTTAGCATCCTACTTGCAAGGTTTAAGGGCGATTTTGAGAATTATATCAAGGGAACTCCAAAAATTTCGGAGTTGAAGGATGGTGATAGAATACTACTCCTTGAAAGTTGCACCCACCACGTTTCTTGCGATGATATTGGACGAGTTAAAATACCTCGATGGATTAGCAATTTTACTGGTAAGAAGTTAGAGTATGAGGTTGTTGCTGGGTTGGATAAACTTCCTCGCGATATTAGAGAGTATGCGCTAGTAGTTCAGTGTGGAGGGTGCATGATTACCCGTAAGCAGATTTTTAATAGGCTTCGACATGCTACAGATGCGGGTGTTCCTGTTACAAATTATGGAATGGCAATTGCCTATGTTCAGGGTATATATCAACGTGCAATATCCCCATTTATCTCAGCGAATGCAAGTAAAAACAGCTATTTGTAGATTTTACTCAATCCTAAATTTGATTGTCTTTTCGGAGCTATTACCTAAAATGTCAATACTCTTTATTAGCAAAGTATAGGTTGTATTGGGTTTAAACTTTTCAATAGGAGAGTTATACCTTACCTCATTAGTATTGTTGAGTGAATAAGTCAACCTTTCAACCCCCGAAATGTTATCGGTTGCCGCCAAATATAGTTTTAATCCCTTTGAGAAAACGGGGATCTCCTCACCATTTTCCTTTATCCAACCTGTTGGTTCAAGGCTATAGTGATGGTAAATTATTGGTGCTTTATTATCGACCCCAAAAGTGAATGAGATAAGGTTTACATTGTCAACATTATCATACGCCGTACATAGAATATTTTGTATGCCTAGAGTATCAATTGTAAATGGTTTCGTGTATAACTGTTCATCCCTGCCCTTTATCTTATAGTTTACCTTATTTAGACCGGCTCCAATATCATTAGTTCTTATCGTAATTTTTACCTTTGGACCAATCCAAATAGTATCCTTTAAAGAAATCTTAGGATCACTAAAACTGTAATATATCTGAGGACCAGTAATATCAACTGTGGGCATTGTAAATACCTCGGATTGGGAATCGGAAACGCTTTTATTCCCAACATTATCAACAGCGTATGATTTAAGGCTAACTGTACCCATAATATCAGAAAGATAAACAGGCTTATCATATTGCCTAAACTCACTACCATTCAATGAGTAATTAATCTCTTTTACACCGGCTTTATTGTCCACAGCAGCAATCCTCAGCTGACTTCGACCAGATGAATACTCCTTCCCTGCAAGGATATATGTATTCCCTGCCACCTCTTCAAAAACCATAGGTGGTGTTTTATCAACATAAAAAACGAATGATTTTATGGGCTCAGCATTATCAACCTCATCTACTGAATACCAATTAATTGTATGCTCCCCTTCGCTTAAGGGTGATGTTTTGATCGGTTTTACATAAGGAGTCATTTTACTAGAGTCAATACTGAAAAATGTTTGTTTCACTTCATTTGCATCTACTGATGAAATGGCTAGGTTTGAACGCCCCGAAACAATGTTCTCGAATATATCACCATTCATATCAAGTCGCGATAATGGCGGCGTATTGTCTACAACTATATTATGGGCAGTTATTTCCTCCCTATTCCCAACATTATCAATTGAGAATACAGAAAATTTATAGTTCCCTTCGTTTTTTAGCGAAATAGGTTCTATATACTTGATATTCGCCCCATCATTAATGGAATAGAAAATTTCTTTAAGTCCAGCATCAGGGTCTGTTGCGTTTAGTTCAATGATACACTGACCCGATAGGTAAGTTGTATTATCTCTTTGAAGGTCTTTACCTGATTCGTATTTAATTGAAGTTTTCGGAGGAAGAGCATCAGCAAAAAGATCAAGGCTAACTTTACGACCTAAAAATAGATTAAGGTGTGTGAGCTGCTTTAATCCGTGTCCACTCCAATGCAATGGCTGGTTGCCATTATCTCCCTTCAATCTAAAGCCTTTATCCCCCTCGGGTGTAATACCAACATATAGATAAACATGTGAGCCAGTTGCAACAAATAGTTTTCCGGTTGAATCTTTATAAAAAGATGGTATAGAATCGGTTTGTGCAATTAGGTTTATACTAATGAAGCAAAGAATGATAGTTGAAGAAAACTTCAGCATTAAAATTCTGAGTGATTTATTTTTAGCAAACATAATTGGAATCTATTTTATCGGAAGAATTTTAAATTCAACTCTTCGGTTTTCCTGATGCTTCTCTTCGGAACATGTTATACCCTTAATACATTCGTTAATGGGGTTTGTATCCCCAAAGCCTTTAGATGTTAATCGATTTTTATTTATGCCTTTATATATAAGATAGTTAGCGACAGCCTCTGCGCGTTTTTCGGAAAGAATTAGGTTATATGCTGCATCTCCTCTACAATCGGTATGGGCACGGAGTTCAATTTTTATGCGAGGAAATTCCGTTAGCACCTGTGCTAAATCGTTGAGCTCATTTTTGCTTTCAGGTCGTAGACGTGAACTGTTTGTATCGTAGTATATATTAGCAAGTTTAACAACTGAGTTTATTGAAGTTAATGCTCTGAATTGAAGAGTGTCACTGATATTCCCAACGTTATCAATTGCGAATACTTTTACATGATAATCAGCCCCATTACCGAATAAAATTGTATTTGTGTTTACGAAATCGGAACCATCTAACGAAACATATATGCTTTTAACCCCAGAAAGGTTATCCTTTGCAATAACCTCTGCTTTTGAACCCTCCTCAATAATATATTTTTTAGGGGAATTCATATAAAGACCTTCCTTGAAATGGATTGATATTTTAGGAGCGATACCATCGGCAAGGATTTTGAAACTAACCATTTTATTAGTTTCAGCATCTAGGGTTTTGATATAGTGAATACCATTGCCATCAAAGTACATTGGGTTGGATTTTGGATCCTTACTTGTGATTAGAGCTCTCGATTCCTTCTTACCATTGGGTGCAAGGAAAAAGTATGCCGGCATATTTGCTTGAATATATACTTGCCCTAAACTATCAACATAAATACCCTCTACGTTTTGCTGCCCTAAGGCAAACTCAGATATAACAGTCAGCAGTATTATTTGTAATGTAATTCTTTTAATCATAAATTACGAAAATTCAATAGGTTTATCACCAAGTTTAAAACCAATAACGATAATATCATCAAGTTGCTTGCTATTTTCACCCATCCAATCTAATATTCTTTGATTAAGTATTTCTCGTTGCTCTGCCATTGGCAGTTTATGAATCTCAAGCAGTAAATCTTTAAATTGACGAGATGAGAATTTGCATTCGTTATTACCTCCAAACTGATCAGCATAACCATCAGAAAAAATATAAAAGTATGTAGGAGAAGTAATATCAATTGAGTGCATTGTGAACTCCCGTTGGTTTTCCTTTTGAAGTCCACCAATTGGAACAGGATCACCCTTAATCTGAATTAGCTCCCCGTCAGTAATATAGTAAAGGGGGTTTTTAGCTCCTGCGAATTCTAATCGTTTCCCATTATCCTTTATCACGCAAATGGAAATATCCATGCCATCTCGATTGTCACTATGATTTTGTTTTAGGAGATATCTAATAGATCTATGCAGTTCATTAAGGATTTCATTTGGTTTAATAACCCCACTGCGCGAAATGGTTTCTAATAGGTTAAATCCAATCATCGACATAAAAGCACCTGGCACTCCATGACCTGTGCAATCAGCGGCTGTGATAATAAAACCACTCTCATTCTGGGGAATATTGCTCAACCGTATATGATGTCGGTGTGATTTTTCATTAGTTTCGCCTTTACCTGAATAACCCGTAAACCAATAAAAATCACCGCTTACAATATCACGTGGCCTGAAGAGGACAAATGAATCGGGAAGTATGCCATGTAATCTATCCTCCGTAGGTAGAAGTGCTTCCTGGATCTGCTTTGCATAGTTGATACTACTCGTAATATCTTTGTTTTGTTTCTCAATTTGAACAACCGCTTTTATTAGATCAAAACCCTGTTGTTCAATCATATCCCTTTGCTCTAAAATTTCTTTATTTTGCGTTTCAAGAAGAATATTTGCCTTCTTTTTTTGGTTTAATGCATATATCACAATACCAGTAAAGGCAAGTACACCAAAAATTATAACAATGAAAATATTTCTAATAAGTTTTTGGTTTTTGATAACTACATTTTGTAACTCCCTCTCCTTACTAACCATATCCAACTGTATTTTTTGGAAATTAGAAATTTTCTCGGTTTTTTGAAGATTTTTCTTGGTTTCATCCAATCTCTCCTTGTTCTCTTCGAGTGCAATTTGGGTTTGTTGCTTTTGGGACTCTGCTACTTGAACTTTGCTTTTAGCTTCGTCCACAATTTGCTTAGTTTCAATCTCCTTTTTCTGAATTTCCTCCTTCTGAATTTTTTTAGTTATTGCTGAGTACAATGCAAAATACTCTGAAGATTTTTGGGTATTTCCTAATTTTTCATAGTCTTCAGCCAATAAAGAATAAATATTCTTCAGCAACCTAGCATCATTAAGCTCACGAGCAATAATAACTGCTTCTTCCAGCGTTTTGATGGCTTTTTCATATTTGCCACTTAGAGAATGTGTGTTTGCTATGTTAATAATAGAAGAAACTATTTCTGGTTTTTTATTAATATTTCTACATTCAACCAGGCATTTTTCAAAGTAAACAAGGGCATTCGGATAATCACCTAAATCAGTATAGGCCATACCGATGTTATTATAGGTGTTTTTAATGGCATTCCGATTGCCAATTTTTTCATACATGCTAATAACGTTCAAAAAATTAGCAATGGCTTCCTTTTGAACACCATTTGTCCAATAGGTTGTTGCAACGTTATTATAAAAGTATCCGGCCTGATTATAGTCACCACTTAATTCCATTGACTTGGCCTTTGCCAAATTCTCGCCAATCTCTTTTTGAAGGGTTTCGGAAAGTTGCTGTTGCGACATTAAGTAATTTGGCTGTACAACCGAGATAAATCCCGAGAATATTATGACTCCTATTAATTTAATGTACATCAAAGTATAATATATTATTGTTCTTTTTCAAGAGTAATGGGAATGCTTGTCATTCTTCGAAATTCTTCACCCTCTTCCAGCATGTCATCGTCTTCTGCTTTATAAAACCATTTTATTTCAACCACATAACCTTTAATCGGTAACTGTTCGAGGGCAGTTAATATTTCAACAATATTCTTTGCGGATGATGAATTTAAGTACTCAAGTCTAAAGTTAATAATAGTTTTTTGTTGAGGATTAGTAATATATTCTTTCACTAATTTCTGAAGTGGACTATAACAAACTATAGCATTTTCGGGGAGGGATTTCCCAGTTATTTCAATAATCCCCATATCGCCATCGAATAGTAAAGACGGAGAATCAATTGTTGCTTCAATAAAAAGTTTTTCCATTTAGAATAAAATTTGTTGATAAAAATACAACCAACATATTTAATACAAAATTAAACGATCAAATATGTGAACCAATGAAAATATGTGTTTATATAAATGATTTTAATCAATATCAATCGTGTTAACTATATTATCATCTTGAAAACCAATGTTAGCAATTTATAATCGTTCTTTAATATTAATAAATCTAAACCTTAAAACAAAATATGTTTCTTAACATATTTCATTTGGTTTATCATATATACCTATTTATCAAGACTATAATTAAAATAAAAATGCAATTATAGAATTTAGATATTCAAATTTCAAATTTCAAACCCTTTTGTGAAACTTAAACTTCTAAATTTGTCGAGCAATTTTTTGAACAATCAATTGAAAACTAAATAATAGGAGGTTCCATGACAAAACGTAATGTAATTATCATTGGTGCAGCCGGAAGAGATTTTCACAATTTTAACACTTTCTTCCGCGATAACGAAAGTTATAATGTTGTTGCTTTCACAGCGGCTCAAATTCCAGACATTGATGGCCGTAAATATCCAGCCGAATTAGCAGGAAAATTATATCCAGCAGGTATTCCAATCTTCGCTGAAGAAGAATTGGTTAAACTGATTAAAGATTTAAAGGTTAATGACTGTGTATTCTCATATAGCGATGTTCCTTACAATCGCGTAATGAATATTAGTTCAATTGTTAACGCAGCAGGTGCAAACTTTATGCTACTTGGACCAGCTGAAACTATGGTTAAGAGCACCAAACCTGTTATTGCTGTTGTTGCTACCCGCACAGGTTGTGGTAAATCACAAACATCTCGTAAAGTTGTTGAGCATTTAATGGCTCAAGGTTTAAAGGTGGTTGCAGTTCGTCACCCAATGCCTTACGGCGACCTTGTTGCTCAAAAAGTTCAACGTTTTGCAACTGTTGAAGATTTGAAAAAACACAAATGTACTGTTGAGGAGATGGAAGAGTACGAACCACACGTAGTACGTGGTAACGTTATCTATGCTGGTGTTGATTATGAAGCAATTCTTCGCGCTGCAGAGAAAGATCCTAACGGTTGCGATGTTATCCTTTGGGATGGCGGTAACAACGACTTCGCTTTCTACAAACCAGATTTAACTATCACTGTTGCTGACCCACACAGACCAGGTGCTGAAGTTAGCTACTATCCAGGTGAGGTTAATATTCGTTTAGCTGATGTAATCGTTATTAACAAAATGGATTCTGCATCTCCAGAAGGAATTCAAATTGTTCGTGATAACATTCGCAAAACCAATCCAAAAGCCATCGTTGTTGACGGTGCTTCTCCAATCAAAGTTGACGATCCTAGTTTAATCGAAGGTAAGCGTTGCTTAATCGTTGAAGATGGTCCAACCCTCACCCATGGTGAAATGAAGATTGGTGCTGGTACAATTGCAGCTCGCAAATTTGGTGCATCAGAGGAAATTGATGCTCGTCCATATTTAGTTGGTAAACTAAAAGAGACCTATGCAATTTATCCTAATATTGGTAATATTTTACCAGCTATGGGTTATGGTGAGCAACAACTTCACGATCTTGAAGCTACAATTAACAAGGTTGATTGCGATACAGTTATTATTGGTACTCCAATTGATCTAAACCGTATTATCAAGATTAAAAAACCTAACACTCGTGTTTACTATGATCTAGCCGAAATCGGATTACCAGATCTAAAGGGTGTTCTTGAGGGTTTTGTTAAAAAACACAATCTTAAGAAGTAATTATTCAATATTACGAAATCAAAGACTGCTCCAGCAATGGGGCAGTTTTTTGTTTATAAAAAACGACTCATTAAATTGACTATTTCCCAATGGTATAATTATTGCTATTTTTGCCTCTGATTATTACATGATGAGAAAATTACTGTTTGCTTTGGCATTTTTGCCTCTATTTACATGCCATTCGTCGATGGCAACTGAAAACTATTACTTGCAGGATACTTCAAAGAAAGGGTACAATGCCTCTGCATCATTCCCAAAATCGAAACTTGGAGTAGATGTGATGGTGCTAATGACTGGTGAGCAGCGTGATGTTGAGATTCGTAAGTTTTCAACAAAATTTATTTATTTTTCTAAACCAACTGAATCGGTAATGACACAGATTGACAGGCGCTTAGTTAATGCCATATACTACCGAAGCGGAAGGAAGGAGGTCATTACCCCTAAAGCAGTTGATTTACCCCAAAGTAGTGATTGGGAAAAAATTAAGATTACCGAAGATCCAAATGATATCGGCCCAACAATGATAGAGATTGATGTAATTGAAGTTGAAGTTGAAGCGAGTACTCGCGAACAATACGTTAAGCCACAAACACTCCAAAACTCAGCAAACATAATACTCCGAAAAAAAGCAGCTCTCCTAAATGGAGAATTAGTTTTAATTAAAAAGAAATCGCATAGTAGACCCTACGGAGAAGCCCCTTCGCTTAGAGTTGAAGCCGTTGCTTATCGTAAGATTTAGTTAAGTCATTTCTCGGAAAACAATTCATAAAAAATGCGAGTAATCCTCACATTTTTTACTTTATTTCTTAAGCAAATCCCGGATCAAAGTAAAATTAGGGTGGATTAATTTTTATCTCTACCTTAGATTTATGGAAATAGAATCATTATTAAAGTATTTATTGCCCCAAGAGATATTTCAGTACTTTGATTTAATTGAGATAAAGGAAGAAGGCAATAACGTTTTATTACTTCAATTGGATGAGAAGTCGCTAAAACCATCAGCTCATTCGGACAAAGAATTAGTGTCCAATGGTTTTGATGAGCCTATCCGTATTCAAGATTTTCCTTTACGAGATAGGGCTGTCTATTTTATAGTTAGGCGGCGTAAGTGGAAGGATAAAAAGACGGGCAAGATTTACACCACCCAATGGGATCTAACAGCAAACGGAACGAGTTATTCAAAAGGGTTTGCTGCTTTTTTAAAAGAGTTACTTGGATCATTACCCCATAAGTAGCAATAGTTTAGCCAAGTTCTATTATATAAATGGCGATTACTTTGGGAGGCAATACAAGGAGCACCTGAGCGGATTTAATGGTTGGGAGCAGAAAGAGCATGCTAACGACTGGATTCTTTTTCCTGATAATATAGGAGACCATCTAAGCCTTGATGAGACAAGTCTTTCAAATGGAGAGCTGTATACAATTCTAACGAATAAAGCAGGGAAAGGGAAGAAAGGCTCATTGATTGCCATGGTTGAGGGTACTAGCTCAGCTAACGTTATAAAAATACTCAATAAGATACCTCTAAAGCAAAGAAGCAGAGTAAAAGAGGTTACCCTAGATATGGCCTACTCCATGCATAAGATTGTCAAATCATCCTTCCCGAATGCCCATCGGGTTGTTGATCGTTTTCATGTTCAAAAGCTGGCCTATGATGCGCTACAGGAGATGAGAATACAGCATCGCTGGGATGCCATTAACGAGGCTACAAATGGCATGGAGAATGCCCGGCTAAATCACAAAGAGTATGTCCCAAAACTTTTAACCAACGGGGATACCAAAAAACAACTATTGGCTCGAAGCCGATATTTGCTATTTAAATCAGCAGAGAAATGGACCACCAAGCAGAAAGAAAGGGCAAGTATACTGTTCGAAATGTACCCTGATATTAAAAAAGCATATGGTCTAACTCATAGCTTAAGTACGATATTTACAAAGACCAAAGAAAAAGGAGTAGCGTATACCAAACTTGCTAAATGGTTCAACGATATTACTGATTCTGGCTTCAAATCATTTAATACTATTTCTGCAACTATCTATTCGAATTACCCTGAAATACTAAACTTTTTTGATAATAGAAGCACTAATGCTTCTGCTGAATCGTTTAATGCAAAACTTAAAGCGTTTAGAAGTACTCTGAGAGGGGTTAATGACACATGTTTCTTTTTATATAGAGTAGCAAATATCTATGCCTAATCCACCCTAGTCTTATCATGACCCCAAATCCCTTATCTCGCTTAAAAGTTCTTGTTCCTTTGTTGGTGCTGGAGGACTAGCAGGTAAAGTCGCCTCCTGTTTTCGTTTAGCAGCATTCATAGCCTTTATCACCATGAATACAGCAAATGCAACAATTAAAAAATCGAATATCCCTTGCAAAAAGTTGCCATAATTTAAAGTTACTGCAGGATTAGCATCTGTAGCAGTTTTCATAATAAACTTTAACTCTGTAAAGTTTACACCACCAATAAGCAAACCAAGAGGTGGCATAATTATATCATTAACCATTGATGAAACAATTCTACCAAAAGCAGCGCCAATGATTATACCCACAGCCATATCGGTTACATTACCTTTCATGGCAAATGCTTTAAACTCACTAACAATTTTCATGATTATCGGGGTTTAGAATTTGTACGAAAATCCTACTCCAAGAATCTCTTTGAATTGTACTCTTGGTTTTGACACATTCTTTTTGTCAGCAATCTTGATCTTATCATCGTAAATTAGCTGGGTACTAAGGTTTACAGAGATGTACTTATTAATTTTTAATGCTATTAAAGTTTCCCAGTTCACAACAACATTTTGAGGGTCTTTTGTGTAGTTTGAAAACAAATCAACTTTTGTTGTGAAAGCTACATTTTTCAAAAAATCTCCCTTAAAATCATTTTTGGAGTATATCATCCTGACATAACCCCCAAATTCACTTTTTGTATTTTCCCCTTTATCAACGCCAAAAGCCCCCGCATCAGCTAAACTTTGATCGTTAACAATTGTAAGTTTACCCGTAAATGGAGCAGCAAAAATACTAAAGTATGCATTTGGCTTATAGTCAATACCCAACGCTATAACAACATATGCAGGGGCAAATTTATTCGATATTTTTATTCTTGTTGAATCGGTTGGATAGTTGTAACCAACATCCATTTGAGTTTTGAAATTGATAAGCGCAGCATAATAGAAATTCTTAAAAGCCTCCCGACCATACTTAGAAAGCAGATCGATCTTATCGTCGGTTTTTTTTGTGTATTTTACACCTTCTTGATTAAGAATTCCATATCCAATATCGAGTGAGTTATCCCAAGCATTCTTGTCTTTTTTATATGAGGCAAAAAGGCTAAGAATACCATTTGCTGCTAAAGAATTTTGCCCTCCAGCAGCCCAATTGGTTAGTGACGTTTGTCCAAAATTTATTCCGATTAAACCTCCCCTTTTCCACCCTTTAGTTGTATCGACTGATTGAGTTTTAAGAGTTTTCTCTGCTTCAGTCACTTGTCCTATTGAATAGTAATAAGGTATTGTACACAGAAAAACCGCTATGAGTTTTACAGTCTTCATATAAGTTTAGTTTTGGTAGTTTAAATTAACTCAAATTTAACAATTTAAATTGTTAGATGTTTAACAGTAGTTAATTATTTGTTATTCACTCAACAACAAATGCTACCTGAAGATAATTATTAACTGCCCCCAGCAACTTTGTTTTAATGTAGTATGATTGAGTAAAACACTGGAAAGCATGAAACTCGTGATTTGGAACATTAAACTCATCAAACAAAAGAATATCGCCCTTCTTTAGATAAGGTGCAATACTTGTAAGAATATATAATGTAGATGAAAATAAGTCAGCATCGAGATGGATTACCTTTACCTTTTCGCTTTTCAAACTGTGTAATTGTGAAAATGATATAAAAGTTTCCTGAAATAACCCCTTAATAAACTCAACCCTTTTATCATCAATATCAGGAATAATGGCATTCATATCACCTTTTCTGAATACAACACCCCATGCTTCTGGAAGTCCTTCGAAGGTATCAAAACCATAAAACCTTGAATCCTGATTTTTATTCCCATTCACCCACCAACGAAAGGAATTTCCTTGACAAACACCAAATTCAAGGTAGTCAATAGGAATATCCCCTAAATTCTTAGTTTCTAAAATATGCTGATAGAGTTTATATCGTCTGGCGTAATCCCTTTTGCTTGTATAAAAATCATTATAAGTACCCTTGCTATCCTGCTTAGATATCCATTTTGAAAGGCTTAACGTATTATAGCCAAAAAACATAGGTTTTCGTAAAAAACCAAAAATAAAATGAGGTTTCAGTAGAATTATCAAACCCTTAATAAAAGCATTAACCTTTTTGAAGATCCTTTTCATTGTTATTGAAGATGCGTTATGTTAGCGCAAATATAGAGTTTTTTAGCAATGCAGAAAGATGTTAAGTTACCCGAAAAATTTCTTTTTGAAATCCCCCTTTTGCTTTAACAAAAAATAATCTACCTTGCGTTAGCAAATGGAATTTTTGGAAAATACAGAAAAGGTAATTCTTGCTACCATGCTGTAAATAAATGATTCCTTAAATTTATTCCATTGCTACAAATCAGTTATTTGACATATTGGTTGGCATGATCCAAGTTAAAAAACTTTTTGGTCTTCCTGTTTTCGAATTCTTAAAAACCCGAAAGAGTCTGCAAGACCTTTCGGAGTTTATTTTGGTTGGTATTACCCGAATAAACGCCTTCGGGTACTCCGTACTCCGAAGGGTTTAATTGATCGATACAGAGAAAAAAAAAACTCTGGCAGTTCTATCAACGCTACCAGAGTCTTTTTATTTAGTATTAATAAGCTTTTAGTCTTTATTCTGCCTCAATAACAGTAGTTGCAGGGCTTTCAACTGAATGGAAATCGGCTCCAACAATTACATTTATACTCTTTGGAACAACGCTGAATATGAAGGGTGATACACCCAACGATTCACCGTCTACCTCAAGTCCTATAGGAATATCAGACGAAATATTGACTGTTTTTCCAATATGCCCCGAAATTTTGGGGTGAGAAAGGATGGAACCATTGTACAACCTATAAATATTACGTATCACCTCAAATCTTCTTATCTGGCGAATTACAGTAACATCAAATAGCCCATCATCGGAGATTGCATTTGGGACTTGCATCATTCCCCCGCCGTTAAAACGACCAATGCCAACCGTTAAGCTAAATATCTTGCCACCTAGTTTCTCGTCATCAACGGAAATATTAATATCGGAAGGTTTATAATCAAAAAGTGCTCTTACAAGGCTACCCATATACAGTATCTTACCCCTATGCCCTGTTTCCTTTAATTTATTTGTTCTCCGTGCAACCTCAGCATCAAATCCAACCCCAGCGGCATTGGCAAAATAACGAGCCTGTTTTACCAAAGACTCCTCGTACTCTACCTTTCCAACATCTTGTAGGAATAATTTGCCCGTTTTAATGGCCAAAACCTTCGACTCATAGGTTGAATGTATTGCGTACATCCTCGACCAATCATTACCAGTACCAACCGCTATTACCCCAATAATTATTTCAGCTGTGGGATACTTGGTTTGAATAAATACACCATTCACAATCTCGTTTAGAGTACCATCTCCTCCAACAGCAATTAGCCTCTTAAAGCCGTTATTAATTGCATTTACTGCTAATTCAACTGCATGGTATTTATGTGTAGTAAAAACATGTTCAAAATTGATTTCATTCACCCTAAGCAATGATTCTATTTGCAACCAGTCGGTCTTTCCCTTTCCGCTACCAGCTTGAGGGTTTATAATAACATACCACCTATCAGCCATTGAATTTAATTCCTTTGTGAGCCCAAATATACAATTTTCCTATTATTATGGAAGCTGTGTAAATATTTTTAAGAATTCTTATTTTGCATTCAATCATCTCATTATATGTATATTAATCAATTTAATTGAATTTTGGAAACGCCTCAATATCTCCTTGCAATGGCTAACAATCAGCTATTTCCAAACACATTTGGTTGCAATTATTTACATGGGGGTTTCTTAAAAAGATTTTCTATTTTTGCAGATATTCAAACACAATTTGAATTGTTAATAAGTTGTTAGTAAGAATTGCGAATTTGTTTATATTCAAATTGGTAATATGCTAGCATTAAGTGGGTGATATATATCTTTGAGCCCGATTTTTTTTGTTTTTGATCGTATCCGTTAAATTATTAAATAATGGCAAAAGTAATTGCAATTGCTAACCAAAAGGGTGGAGTTGGTAAAACCACGACCGCTATCAATCTCGCTGCAAGTTTAGCAGTTCTAGAAAAGAAAGTACTACTTGTAGATGCCGATCCTCAGGCAAATGCAACCTCAGGAACTGGTTTTGATCTTAGAAACATCAAAACTAGCATTTATGAATGTTTGGTTGATGAAGTTAATCCCAAAGATATCATTCTGAATAGCGAGATAAAGGGACTTGATCTGATTCCATCTAACATTGATCTTGTTGGGGCTGAGATTGAAATGCTAAATCTACCCAATAGAGAAAAAATGCTAAAAGGCGTAATTGATAAGGTTAAGGACGAATATGATTTTGTACTTATCGACTGCTCACCATCGTTAGGGCTAATCACCGTAAACGCTCTTAGCGCTGCCGATTCTGTTATGATTCCTGTTCAATGCGAGTATTTTGCGCTAGAAGGATTAGGAAAACTTCTTAATACCATTAAGATTATTCAGTCGCGCTTGAATACTGCACTTGAAATTGAAGGATTCCTACTAACCATGTACGATGCACGTTTACGCTTATCGAATCAGGTGGTTGATGAGGTTAAAAAACATTTTCAGCAAATGGTATTCGAGACTATTATTCAGCGTAATATCAAGCTGAGTGAGGCCCCAAGTTACGGCAAGCCTGTAATTCTTTACGACGCTGTATCTACAGGTTCAGCCAACTATGTAAACCTTGCACGTGAATTACTTCAGAGGAACAGCATGACAAAGATTAGCGGTAAGGAAAAGCAAATTAATGAGAATTAATATATTCCTTTTTAGGAGAAGACTAAGGTATGAGTAAGAAAATGGCCCTAGGGCGTGGATTAGGAGCACTAATTGAGGATGCTAACGAGCCCCAAAGAAACGAGGTGACAGAGCATCGAGTAACAAGTGAGCTGGTTAATGAGATTGATCTTGAAAAAATTGATCTCAACCCCTACCAACCACGTACAAGTTTCGATCAAGAAGCCCTAAATGAGTTGTCTGAGTCAATAAAACGATTAGGAATAATTCAACCTATAACCGTTCGTTCTGTTGACGGAAAGTTTCAGCTAATTTCGGGTGAACGTCGTTTACGTGCAGCTAAAATTGCTGGTCTCAAAAGAATTCCTGCTTACATTCGTACTGCTGATGATCAGGGACTTTTGGAAATGGCTTTGGTTGAAAATATTCAGCGTGAAGATCTTGATGCCATTGAAGTTGCAATTAGCTACCAGCGTCTTATTGAGGAGTGTAGCCTTACACAGGAAAATCTTGCCGATAGGGTTGGGAAAAAGAGAGCCACTGTAGGCAACTACCTTCGATTACTAAAACTACCTGCCGATATTCAACTTGGTATTCGCCAAACGAAACTATCCATGGGGCATGCTAGAGCCTTAATCACCATTGATGATCCTATTGCACAGCTAAAAATTTATCGTGCCATCATTGATAATGATCTATCGGTTCGAAAAACAGAGGACGAGGTTCGTGCACTCCAAGAAAAGCATCCTGAAAAATCTCAAAAACTAAAATCAAACAAAGATCTTCCCGAAACTGAAGCTCAGCTTAAGGATCATCTAATAAATAAACTTGGTTGGGCTGCTGATATCAAAACGGGTCCAAAAGGTGATGGTAAAATCGTAATATCCTACCATAACGAAGTTGAACTACAAGAGATTATTCATAAATTTAATAGTTTGGAAGAATAATTTCCAAACTATTTCCTCGTTTTTCTCTAAAATCAAAAAAACGTTGAGAGAATCTCTTTCACCACATATTTGCAGGAATTTTCTAAAATGTTCCGCTATTTTAACTATTATTCTGCTATTGTCGATTCAATCGGTAAAGTCGCAGAATGCGATACACCATAGGGATAGTTTAAAAACAAAGCACCTTTGGCTACTAAGCCAAACCCTTCCCGGATTTGGCCAAATCTACAACAAGCAATACTGGAAAGCTCCTGTTTTTTACGCTGGAATGGGAAGTATGCTTTACTTAGGAGTTAATGCCAACAAAACCTATAATCGGTATATGTTGGATTACAATAAAATAGATGCTTCCGATCCAAATAAGGAGTTTTTTAAGGAACGTTATACCAAAATGAAGCATACACGTAATTTATACTATGCTGGTGTAGGCGCTTTCTATATTGCCAGTGTAGTTGATGCAGTACTTGTTTACAATAAAAACAGCCACTCTCCGGCAACAGCATCAATCCTCTCAACCTTAGTTCCTGGTTTAGGTCAGGTTTACAATAAAAAATATTGGAAGGTTCCTATTGTTTATGGTGGATTGAGCACGCTTTATTTTATGGTTGATTGGAATAATAGGCGCTATTTAAGATTTAAGAATGCCTCAAAACAATATCCCCATGATGAATTTAATGGAGTCCGTACAAGGGATGAACTCAATATTTATAGAGACTCGTATCGTAAGAATAGGGATGTTTGTTTTCTCGGATTTGTTGCTGTTTATGTTCTAAATATCCTTGATGCAAATGTTGATGCCAACTTTTACGATTGGAATGTGGACGATAATTTAGCATTTCGTATTGAACCTACGATTATAAATGATAATTTTGCATCAATAAATTACACACAACCAGCATTTGGTTTATCTTGTAAGTTTAATTTTTAAAACAATACTATGAAGAGAATAATCAGCTACATTTTCACCCTATCTATTCTGCTGAATTACAATCAAGTTGATGCACAAAATACTAAACCAGCTATTCAAGACTCAACCCTTGAGAAAATTGGTCTTTCTGTAGATTTCAATAACAACCTCGATAGCCTATTAAATCTTTGGTATGTTCAACAATCTGTAGATTCTGCCAATTTAACTGCTAAAATGGAGTTGGATAGCACAGTTCCGTTGATAAATATTCCCGATTCTGTTTATACTAAACGCTTATCGAAAATAAATTCATTTATTGAACTACCATATAATAGTATTGTAAAGAGTTTTATCTCCATGTACACCCAAAACAGGAAGGAACTTGTTGGTGTAATGCTTGGATTATCTGATTATTATTTCCCAATTTTTGAAGAAACCCTCGATCTTTACCAATTACCTCAGGAACTGAGATATTTACCGATAATAGAATCTGCCTTGAATCCTAGAGCCGTTTCACGAGCTGGTGCAACCGGATTATGGCAGTTTATGTATGGCACTGGCAGAATGTACAAGTTAACCATAAATTCTTATGTTGATGAGCGTCGTGATCCAATCGCTTCAACCCATGCCGCTGCTCGTTACCTAAAAGATTTATACTCTATTTACAAAGATTGGACTTTGGTTATTGCAGCCTATAACTGTGGCCCTGGCAATGTTAATAAAGCTATTCGTAGAGCAGGGGGTAAGAAAAATTATTGGGATATATACTACTATCTTCCCAGAGAGACAAGAGGTTACGTACCTGCTTTTATAGCAGCAATTTATACCTATAACTATTATAAGGAGTATAATATTAAGCCTCAAATGGTAAATATTCCCCAAACATCAGACACCTTGATGATTAATCAATTACTTCACCTCCAACAAGTATCTGAAGTTCTTGGGATTCCAATCGGACTGCTTCGCGATCTAAACCCCCAGTTCAAACTTGATATAATTCCTGCAAAGGATAGAGCATTTGCTCTAAAAATTCCATTGGATGCTGTAGGTTCATTTATTGATAAAGAGAAAGAAATTTATTCATACAAGGATAGTATCTATTTCAACCCAAAAAACAGCATAAGCCCTACAAAGTTTACCTCATCGTATCAATATGATGTACCAGCAGGGAGCATTAGGTATGAATATAGGGTTCAATCAGGTGATAACCTTGGTTTTATTTCAGAGAGATTGGGCGTTAGCGTTTCACAGCTGCGATCATGGAATAACCTTTATAGTAATATGATCAGGCTAAATCAAAGGCTTGTGGTTTACGTTTCGCCACGAATAGCAACACAACTGGGCATTGCAGTTCCAACCAAAACTACACAAAAAATTGAGGCTGGTTATGTTGTGCATACCGTAAAACCTGGTGATACTTTGTGGACAATTGCTCGTCAATATCCAGGCGTATCTGGTGACGATATTATTAAGATCAATAACCTTAAAAGTGATAGGGTTTACCCAGGTCAAACATTAAAGATTAAAGCAAAGACCTAATCTCCATTTTAACATTACTGGTTTTCTGCAATATTTTTCTACCTTTAAACGGGTTGAACTAAAGAAAACTTTTATTAATGTTAAAACCATATAAAATATTCTTTTTTCTTTCGTTAATTCTAGTACTAGTATCTCTTCCTTCCTTTTTCTTTCCTGAAGGAGGGATTAAGTTTTGCAATATTTCTCTACACTATCCAAGTATCAATCAAATATTTGAGATTGATACGTTCCAAAATCAGAATCAACCTAATCTAAAACCCGAAATCGCTTTCCTCGATCGAATTTTAGATAGCACCCTGAAAACTAATAGTTTACAAAACCAACCTTTAAGTCCAATTAAAGATATTGATTCTACTAGCATTCAAGATTCTAGCAAAATAGCTGATTCCATTCCAAATAAGGCGTTTAGCACAGATTATCTTAAAAGTAAAATCAATAAGGTTCAATTTCCCGATAGTACAAACTACCCATTATCTGCCTTTTTTGAAGCTCTTCGTACAAGGGAGTGCAATAGGAAACTAATTCATGTATTACATTATGGCGATTCACAGATAGAGGGTGATAGAATAACATCCTATTTGCGATCAAGGTTGCAGGCTAAATTTGGAGGCGGTGGTTTAGGCTTAGTACACGCCGTACCACAAAGCAGCCAACCAGCAGCTATAATACAAACAAACTCCTCGAACTGGGAGAAAACAACACTGGCGGATCATGACAAAACACTTACTGACATTAACCGATTTGGAGTACTTGGGGGATACTCGGTTTATACACCAAATCACAATCTTTTTTCTAAATCAACAGATGAGGCATGGGTTCTTTTTCAAAGAACGGGTGGAATAGGTTCTGTACATAATTTTCAAAAACTAAGGCTCTTCTATGGCTTTAATAGTAAGCCATTTATGGTAGAGCTAAATTCCAAAGAAAAAACTCTTGATGCAGAAATTATACCGTCAACCAATAAACTTAATTCATTGACTCTTGATATAGCAAGCAGCATAAATACATTCGAAATTAAATTTAAAGGGGAGAACAGCCCGCTGATTTTTGGGATTTCGCTTGAATCGGAAAAAGGAGTTTATGTTGATAATATCCCAATTCGTGGCAGTTCGGGCACCAATTTTACAAAAACCAATATGGTTTTTATGAAAGATATGCTTCAAATGTTAAATACAAAGCTTATCATACTCCAGTTCGGTGTTAATGTTGTTCCAAACATTGTTGAAAGCTACAAATACTACGAGATTCAACTTTATAGTCAAATTAAGGCCATTCAGGCCGCCAAGCCAGATGCATCAATTATAATGATTGGAGTTTCAGATGTTTCTCGAAAGGAGGGGCTCCGTTTTGTATCGTACCCAAATGTTGAAAAAATAAGGGATGCACAAAAAAATGCCTCCTTTAAAGCAGGTATTCCTTTTTGGGATTGCTACGAAGCGATGGGTGGTAAAAACTCAATGGTTGCATGGGAAAATTCAAAACCTCCCCTTGCCACAAAAGATTTTATTCACTTTACCTATAGAGGGGCAAATCTAATTGCAGAAATGTTCTATGCCGCGCTAATGCTAGAGTATGATAATTATATTTTAAAAGTTAGCAAGCAGAAAATCAATCAATTTGTTTCAAGGGAGGATTCTTTAAATTTATCTGATAAAATGAATTAGCATCAAAATTTCATGTTTAATATTTGGCAATATATCATCGGCATATTCACTTACAACGAAAGCAGACCGATTATTTTTACGGAAGCATCGTTCTGGATATTCTTTACAATATTGCTATTTGGCTATTCTATTGTTTATAAAAAACATCTATTACGCACCATTTACTTACTCCTATTCAGCTATTTTTTTTACTATAAATCAAGTGGGTTATTCTTTGTTCTGCTCATTTTTGCTACCATTTGCGATTTTACAACAGGTATTTTAATACCAATATCATCAAAAAAATGGGTGAGAAGACTTCTTGTTGGGGTAAGCGTTTCAATAAACCTTGGCGTATTATCATACTTTAAGTACTCCTATTTTTATATCGATACTATAAATCATATTTTTGGTACAAACTTAGTGGTTGTAAACTACATATCGCTTTGGACAAATCAAATCTTCAGCGCTCATTTCGATGCTTCAACCATAATTCTTCCTGTTGGAATATCATTTTACACATTCCAGACGATTAGCTATACAGTAGATATTTACAGAGAAAAACTTAAACCGCTCCGTAATATCCTTGATTTTGGATTTTATGTATCATTCTTTCCGCAACTTGTTGCAGGGCCAATTGTGCGTGCAGCAGAGTTCATTCCTCAGATATATAAGAAATTTAGTCTAAGTTGGCAGGAGTTTAACCACGCTTACTTCCTAATCCTTAATGGACTTATAAAGAAGATGGTTATCTCCAATTTTATATCTATTAATTTTGTTGATAGGGTATTCGATAACCCGTTGAGCTACTCAGGGTTTGAAAACCTAATGGCAACCTATGGTTATGCAATACAGATCTACTGTGATTTTTCGGGTTATACTGATATTGCAATAGGCGTGGCTCTCTTATTGGGTTTCAGGTTACCTATCAACTTTAACTCTCCCTATAAAGCGATAAACATTACCGATTTCTGGCGGCGTTGGCATATTTCGCTCTCATCGTGGTTAAGGGATTATCTGTATATCCCCCTAGGAGGAAATAAAAAAGGGAAAACCAGAACCTATATAAACCTAATGATTACAATGCTCTTGGGTGGTTTGTGGCATGGTGCAAATATCCGATTTTTGATTTGGGGGGGCATACATGGAATATCTTTGGCAATTCATAAACTTTGGGTAAGCATATTCCCCGAGCCAAAGGTAAAATCTGCTGTTTGGAAAAGATTCCTAGCAGGGTTTCTTACCTTTCAGATTGTATGCTTAGCATGGATATTCTTTAGATCTACGGATATTGATAATGCGGTTAAAATGCTGCATCAAATTTTTAATCGATTTGGTTTCTCATCAATAATATCAAACCTTACTTCGCAGCTAAACATATACGGACTTATATTGATCGGTTTTGCAATCCATTGGCTACCAATATCATTTAAAGAAAGCTATAGGGGTGCATTTATTAAATCCCCATTAACCTTGAAAATAGTAGCAACCCTTATTATTGTCTTTATTATCATTCAAATTAAAACATCGGATATACAACCATTTATCTATTTTAGATTTTGATGCGTTTAGTTCTTCCTTGCCATACCCTTTATTTTAATTTTCTAAGCGACTATTTTTTATTTATCTTGCTCAATAATAGAATTTTTACTTATGAAATACATAGCGATTAAATCAGGTACATTATTAAAAACCACCCTCTTTATTTTACTACTAAACGGTTGTACTGTAGAAAAACAAACTAATTTGAGTGGTTTTATTGGCCCCAATGAATTTGTATTCATTGAATATTATTTAACACAAGAAGGTGAAGTTCTTAGCGGCACTCCACCACGAGGAATGAGAATCGATGGACCAACCTATAGGTTCGATAAAGAAACAAAACAGCTTGATATCCGCAGAAAAGATAATTTACTTCGCGATTCGATAAAAATCCTTTTAGGTAATGGTAAAATACTTAAAGGTTCTGCTGGAAGTGGGATTTCATTTAGGTTAACCAATATTACCAATCTGCCATATACCAATAATCAGTTAACTATCAACAAAATCGATAAAAATAGAATTTACTTTACGTTCGATAAACAGAAGTATACCCTTAAAACTATTGATGAATGGCAATCATCAACTACCAGAATTGATACAATTAAAACGGTAGAACCCACTATTATAAAAACAAAATTCACATATACATTACGATATCACGGAAAACTAAATAAAAAATCGATCACAGGAATTTAATAATCAACTCATAAACAATTCGATACAAAAGAGTCTTATCGATCGAAGAATTAAATTATCGGAATATTTTCTTCAAATAAAAAGACTTTCAATTATTATTGATTTTATTTGTAATGATTATTTCTACATTTGAGTCCATTTATTTAAAGAAATAGGTCTCCATGATTTAGGGTTTTAAGGCAACTACAAAAAAGAATTCAAATAATATAATTCTGATAATAAACAACTTGTAAACAACGCCTCGATGAAAAAAACATTTACTATTCTACTTTTATTATTACTAATTGTCAAGTTTACATCTGCCGATTCTGTTGATAAAAAAGATGCTCAACGAGTTGCCGAAAATTTTATCCGCGCTCAAATATCTGAAAAAGGCACAAATTTGACCGTTAGCAATATTTCTACCTTCGAATTTCAAGGTGAAACAACGATGTACATCATCTCTTTTAACCCTATGGGTTTTGTGGTTGTCTCTGCTGATGATAGAGCCAATCCGATTATAGGTTATTCAACAACAAACTCTGTGGGCGATGGGCTCAATAATCCTTCTGTTACAAATAGGTTTGAACTTTATAGTAAACAGATAAATGAAACAAAACTTCAAAAGGCTCAAAACATTGAGGTTAAGCAACGATGGGAAAACTATAAAGTAGGCCAACCAGCAAAAATACTCGCTGCTGTTAGCCCCTTGATTACAACAACATGGAATCAACAGGGAACTATAGCAGTTCCAACCTATAATTTATTTTGCCCCAATCATGACTATACTGGTTGTGTTGCCACTGCAATGGCGCAGATTATGAATTATCATAAATGGCCGGCACAGGGTCAAGGGTGGCATAAATATACTCCACAAACAAATCCCTCATATGGAATCCAATACGTTGATTTTTCATCGGTTAGTTATGATTGGGTTAATATGCCCAATTATCTAAATGGATCAAGTTCAACTACTCAGAAAGAAGCAATAGCAACCCTAATGTATCATGCTGGTGTTTCGGTTAATATGGATTACGCATCGGATGGTTCCGCCGCATTTAGTGCTGATGTTATGTATGCGCTGACAAACTATTTTAAATACGATCCTACTACAATCAAAGAGTATGAATTTGATGCGAGTAAAGTAACCGAATGGTTAACCATTGTTAAAGGTGAATTAAATCAAAATCGTCCTATTTATTATTCAGGGCAGGGCACTAGTGGAGGTCATGCGTGGGTGTGTGATGGATACGATGCGTCCGACAATCTTCATATAAATTGGGGTTGGGGTGGATACTTGAATGGTTATTTCGTAGCATCTGAAATGGATCCTGATGCTACCACAAATTTTAGTACATCTAACTCAATAATAGTTGGCATTAAACCTGGGCAAGTCAACCAAAGCATACTTTGGAAGAAGCAAAGTTCTGGCTTTACAGCAGCAGGAAGAGGCATTCAGAATATTTCAGCTGTTAGCGATAGAATTGCCTGGGCCGTTGCTTTCGATGGCAGTGCTGCTAATCCTGCAGCGAAAGTAAAAGATTTCACAAGAACAATTGATGGGGGGTTTACATGGTATTCAGGAACAATCAATGCTTCTGGAACAACAAATTATTCCGCAGCAATGATATCCGCTGTTAGCGACAAGAAAGCTTGGGTGGCGTTATTTGGTCCAACAGGGGGAGGTAAAATTGTTAATACCACTGATGGTGGAGCAACATGGCAAGTTCAATCTACTGCTACGTTTTCATCACCAAATGGCTTCCCAAATGTTGTATACTTTTGGGATGAAAATAACGGTTTTTGTATGGGCGATCCTAATGGAGGTTACTTTGAAATTTATACAACTACTAACGGAGGAAGCACATGGTCAAGAGTATCATCTTCAAAAATCCCATCGAATAGCACAGGAGAGTACGGAAATGTAAGTTACTACTCTGTATATGGCAATACTGTTTGGTTTTCAACTAATAAAGGTAGAATTTACAAATCCATCGATAAAGGATATAATTGGACTGCATACCAAACCCCTATTACCGATGCTTCTTTTGAACTCTCATTCAAAGATGATAACATAGGTATTATTCAAAGAAGAGGAACAGGATCAAACCCTTCATATAAAACAATTAATGGTGGTCAAAATTGGACTTTACTCACCTCAACAGGTAATTTTTACAAGTCAAGTTTTATGTTTATTCCTGGCTCTAACCTTTTAATTTCAACGGGGGCGGATTATACAACTCCTGCCGAGGGTGTTTCATATAGCACTGATAATGGCTCAACTTTTACCGATTATGCAGAATTCTATAAAAGTTACCAATTCCTTGCTATAGGTGCAGCGAGTGATAAATCTATTTGGGCTGGAGGATTTAGTAGTAATCAGTACTATGGCGGGATGTGGCATTATGGTGCTATTCCTATTTCAGCAGATTTCAAAGTAAATAATACACTTGCTCACCAAAATGATTCAACGGTAGTTTTTACCGATAAATCCTATGGTTCTCCAGAAACATGGTCGTGGAATTTTGGCGATGGCGCACTTCCCCAAACCAAAACGGGTGTAGGTCCTCACACAATAAAATATACTACCACAGGTAATAAGACAATTACATTGACCGTAACAAAAGGGACGGATCAACAGATTTATGTAAAAGAAAACTATGTTGCCGTTACTTGGCCTGTTGATGTTGAGACAAATGATATAAGTAAAAAATATTCAGTATTTCCTAACCCTGCTACTACCATTATCAAAATTGATGGTTATGAAAAGGGCACTGTTAAGGTATTTAGTTCTACAGGAGCGTTGGTGTTAGATATTGTAAGTTTACCAAGCGATAAATCTTTAAATATCAGTAGCCTCTCAAGCGGCGTTTACTTCATCAAGATTCAAACACCCGATGGAAAATCTGTAACAAAAAAACTGAGCATTCTCAAATGATAGTAAAAGAATAATTTCTTTAAAATGAAACGGTTTCAACAATAAATTGAAACCGTTTCATTTTTACTATAGTTGAATTCTATTTCACTACTTGCTTGTAAAAATCATTCCCCTTATCATCAATCAAGATAAATGCAGGGAAGTTTACTACCTCTATTTTATAAATTGCCTCCATTCCCAACTCAGGGTATTCAAGTAGTTCAACCTTTATAATATTCTCTTGTGCTAAGATTGCTGCTGGTCCACCGATACTACCGAGGTAAAATCCACCATATTTCTTACAAGCGTCTGTTACAACTTGACTTCTATTGCCTTTGGCAATCATTATCATGCTACCTCCAAGTGATTGAAATAGATCAACGTATGAATCCATACGCCCTGCCGTTGTTGGTCCAAATGAACCCGAAGCCATTCCAACAGGAGTCTTTGCAGGTCCTGCATAGTATATTGGATGATCTTTAATGTGCTGAGGAAGTTCTTCTCCTTTATCTAGTCGTTCTTTTAATTTAGCATGGGCAATATCTCTTCCAACAACAATTATTCCTGTTAACGATAAACGTGTTCCAACGGGGTGTTTGGATAATTCTGCAAGAATTTCCTTCATTGGTTTATTCAGGTCAACTTTAATTGCTTCTCCTTCATCAACCTTTCTATAATTATCTGGAATAAACCTTTCAGGGTTATTCTCCAACTTTTCGACCCAAATACCATCCTTATTGATTTTTGCTTTAATATTTCTGTCGGCAGCACAGGAGACTCCTGCACCAACAGGGCATGATGCGCCATGTCTAGGCAAGCGAATAATTCGAATGTCTAGTGCAAAATATTTACCCCCAAATTGTGCTCCAAGTCCTATACCATAAGCCAATTCTAAAACTTTTTTCTCCAACTCAACATCACGAAATGCCTGCCCATTTTCATTGCCCTCGGTTGGCAAATTATCCAAATATTTTGCTGATGCCAGTTTAACCGTTTTGATGCACGCTTCGGCTGATGTTCCACCAATTACAAATGCCACATGGTAAGGGGGACAAGCAGCAGTACCCAGTAGTTTAAGTTTCTCGACCAAATATTTTTGTAAACTTTGAGGATTTAGAAGTGCTTTTGTTTCCTGAAAAAGCATCGTTTTATTGGCCGAACCACCTCCTTTTGCAATAAATAAAAACTCGTATTCACTCCCATCGGTTGAATAAATATCTATTTGAGCAGGCAAATTAGTTCCAGAATTTTTCTCCTTGTACATATCAAGAGGAATCGTTTGAGAATATCTAAGATTATCCCCAGTATATGTCTTGTATACTCCAAGCGATAATGCCTCCTCATCTCCCCCACCAGTCCAAACCTGCTGACCTTTTTTTGCAAAAATTATTGCAGTACCAGTATCCTGACAGAAAGGAAGTATTCCCTTAGCTGAGATTTCAGCATTTTTAAGCATTACAAGGGCAACAAACTTGTCGTTCTTGCTCGCATTAGGATCATCAAGTATTTCTGCCATTTGCTTTATATGCTCAGTTCGAAGCATAAATGAACAATCGTGCATAGCAATTTTAGACAGCAATGATAACCCTTCGGGTTCAACCTTCAATATTTCCTTCCCTTCGAATTGAGACACTGAAATAAAATCTTTCGATAGTAAATAGTAATCGGTTTCATCTTTCCCAATGGGAAAAGGCTCTTGAAATTTAAAATCTGGTGTTGCCATAGGTTTTATTTTTTGAAAGGTTTCTTTAAAAGGAAAATTTGGGTAAAGTAAAGTTCACCGTCTTTACTCCTTGCAATACCAATACCTGTGAGATTGTAGCTCCCCTCAATATTTTGTTTATGCCCAGTACTTTCGAGCCAGCTCTCTAAAACACTTTCAGCATCAGGTTGCCCGCTAGCTACATTTTCAGCTATTGCATTACCACCAACTTTATTCATTAATCTATCGGCTCTACCATCAAATCCGTCATGGCTAAACGGAACAACACCATTGGCCATGTCCTTTGAATGCTTTAATGCTTCGGCGTAAATAACTTCATTAAACTGCAATTCGCCTAATCCAATCGATTTTCGATGAGCATTTACAAGTTCCAACACTCTTGTTTCCATCTCACCAAATGATTTTTTTTCAACAACCTGTGAAAGAACCGGATAAATTGAAAGAAGATAAATGGTTAGCACCGAAATTAACCTTATGTAGATTTTCTTCATCTATTAGTTGCAAAATAGTTTAGTGATTTCTTCTGGTGGGTTTCCTATAACTGCTTTGTATTTTCCAACCACTATAGGACGTTGAATCAATTTTGGATTTTCTATCATAATTTTTATCAACTCTTCATCAGTAAAACTTCTCCCTTTCAAAGATGTCTTATAGTACGCCTCATTCGTTCTGATTATTTGTATTGGCTTTAAATTGATTTTAAGTAATATTTCTTTAATCTCATTATGTGTAATTGGATCAGAAAGATAATCTCTTACCTCAATCTCTGAAGTCATTTTTTTGAGATAATCCAAACCTGCTCTACTATGCTTACAGTGTGAGTTATGGTAAATTTTATAGATCATATTATTATTTTAAAAAAGGATAAGTTACAATATCCTAAACACAGCATCAAGGAAAATGGTTATCAAAGAAACAAAATATTTGAAAGGAGAAAAAATTATAGATAATAACAGATGGTTAAATCATCTAAAAAATCATTACCCTATCAACTTATCGACATTTTTTTGCATTCTCGTAATATGAATTTACCTTTAGCAATTCAAATATCAAGAGGTAAAAAATGAAGCAGTACATTGATTTTCTTGATCATATTCTCGAAAAGGGGGCAAAAAAAGCCGATAGAACTGGCACAGGAACTCTCAGCGTTTTTGGCTACCAGATGCGTTTTGATTTAGCAGATGGTTTTCCCCTCCTAACCACAAAAAAGTTACATCTAAAGTCGATAATACATGAACTGCTTTGGTTTCTTAAAGGCGATACTAACATTAAGTATTTGAACGAAAATGGGGTTACAATTTGGAATGAATGGGCAGATAAAAATGGGAATCTCGGACCTGTATATGGTTATCAGTGGCGGTCATGGCCAACACCTGATGGTAAACATATTGATCAAATTTCCGAGGTTGTAAATTCAATTATCAACAATCCAGATTCTCGACGCCATTTAGTCTGTGCTTGGAATGTAGGCGAAATCGACAAAATGGCCTTGCCCCCATGCCATGCACTTTTCCAATTTTATGTTGCCGATGGAAAACTCTCATGTCAGCTATACCAACGTAGCGCTGATGTTTTTCTTGGTGTTCCATTCAATATCGCATCCTATGCTTTGCTAACGCTAATGATGGCTCAGGTTACTGGACTAAAACCCGGAGAATTTGTACATTCATTCGGTGATGCACATATCTACCTAAATCATATTAATCAGGTTAAACTTCAGCTAAGCCGTGAACTGCGGAATCTACCCAAAATGATTATCAACCCAAACGTAGAATCTATTTTTGACTTCAATTTTGACGATTTTAAACTCGAAGGGTACGATCCTCATCCACACATTAAGGGGGCAATAGCAATTTAGGACAAGATAAAAATACAATTAATTCACTTTTAAGAAGAAGAACTTAATGACCATCTCAATAATAGTTGCAGTTGCTGAAAATCAAGTAATTGGATACAACAACCAATTGCTTTGGCATATAAAAGAGGATTTACAACGATTCAAGAGTCTAACCATTGGACATCACATCATTATGGGACGAAAAACATATGATAGCATAGGTCGTCCGCTACCTGGTAGAACGAATGTAGTAATAACCCGAGATAAGAACTACCAAGCAGATGGTTGTATGGTTGTAAATTCGTTGGAAGATGCTTTAAATATCGCTAGTCAGGACAGCGAGGTTTTCATTATAGGAGGTGGAGATATTTACAGACAAACGCTTCCTTTGGTCAATAGAATATACCTTACCAGAATTCATGCTAGTTTTTCAGGTGATACCTTTTTCCCCGAACTGGATCTTAAAGAATGGGTTGCTGAAAGTGTTACAAAGGGAAAGCCCATCAATGATGATGGGCTTGGATATACATTTATCAACTTAGTCCGGGAAAAGAAGAACTAGGCTGCTTTCAATCGTTTAACATTTACTTTCTCAAGTTTTTTCTGTGCGTATTCAAGAGAAATTATCATCTCCTGATGATCTCCGGAGGGAAGTTCGAACATTGCATCCATCATAATAGCCTCACAGATTGAACGCAAACCTCGAGCACCAAGCTTAAACTCCATTGATTTATCAACGATATAATTCAGCACATCATCCTCAATTTCAAGTCTAATATTATCGTACTCGAAAAGTTTGATATACTGCTTCACAATCGCATTTTTTGGTTCTGTCAGAATGCTTCGCAAAGCCTCACGATCGAGTGGATCTAAGTAGGTTAAAATTGGCAACCGTCCTATAATCTCAGGAATTAACCCAAACACTCTAAGATCCTGTGGGGAAATATACTGCAAAAGGTTATCCTTATCAATATAATCGCGATTTTTGCTTGCACCATAACCCACAATTTGGGTATTAAGGCGTTGGGCAATTTTTTTCTCAATCCCCTCAAATGCTCCACCGCAAATAAACAGAATGTTCTTGGTATCCACTGCAATCATTTTTTGCTCTGGATGTTTTCGCCCTCCTTGGGGTGGAACATTAACAACAGAACCTTCGAGTAATTTAAGTAAACCTTGCTGAACTCCTTCACCTGAAACATCTCGAGTAATTGAAGGATTATCGCCCTTACGGGCAATCTTATCAAGCTCATCAATAAAAACAATTCCCTTCTCAGCCGCTTCAACGTTATAATCAGCGACCTGTAGGAGGCGCGTTAGAATACTCTCAACATCCTCTCCAACATAACCGGCTTCGGTAAGAACCGTTGCATCTACAATTGTGAATGGAACATGAAGCATCCGAGCAATAGTCCGAGCTAAGAGGGTTTTTCCTGTTCCTGTTTCGCCAACTAGTAGTATATTCGATTTTTCTATCTCAACCTCATCTTCGGTTTTACTATTCTGCATCAATCTTTTATAGTGGTTGTATACCGCTACAGATAGAAATTTTTTGGCCTCATCCTGCCCTATTACATATTGATCAAGAAATTTCTTTATTTCTTTAGGTTTAAGAAGTTTGCTTTTATTCAGTTTAAACTCACCCTTTTTCTTCAACTCCTCACGAACAATTAGGTTTGCTTGTTCAGCGCACATATCGCAAATAAAGGCATTAACACCTGATACAAGTAGGGTTACATCACGTCGATCACGACCACAAAATGAGCATTTATCGCTATTCTTCATCTATTTTACCGTCAATTTCAATTTGTTGTGTGCAAAGGTACAAATAATTTATAGTAAAATATTACCAAATATTTTCAGGCAAACTGGTTCCAATACAAATTTTTATTTAAGAAATCTATAGTATGATACTGCAACTATAAACACAAGACAAATAACAATTCCTATTACCAATAAATATAATGATCCACTTTGAGTTACAGGATTATCACTTCCTAAGACTTGGTATGCCGCCCAGAAATATGGATGCGATCGCAAAGGATCGGCTTTTCTAATAAAGTTTTTTTGAGCAGTTTGAAGCGAAACGCTAATACTTTCACCCTTTTTGATGTACTTAGAAAAATCAATAATTATCTCGGTTCCTGAACTATCATCAACCCTCCATTGTGTAGTGACTAACGAAGGACAACCTGCATAAAAAAATCCTCGTGCCAAACTAATAATCCCTTCGCCTTTTATAAGGTTACCATCACCACTTCTACATGCGCTAATAACTGTTAATCTACTCCTAAGTTTTAAATTAAATATTTCATAGGCATTCAAATAACCATCATTTACGGAATCAGATGTTTGGGTGAATATAAGTTTGGAGAAGTTTGGGTTTTTATCATCAATAAAAGTATGCATTGCTAAATGGATTATATCATACTTTCCGGCAATGGCCTTAAATCTACTTTCAGTTGCATCTTGATCCAAAAGTAAAACTCCTTTGAATCTTTTGCTGACCAAAACAGCTTCATTCTTTGCACCTGGAAGATCTAATAAATCCTGCCGATATACAGATCGCGATGCAATAGTGTCCCTAGTTTTTCCTTTGTATGAAGGGGCAATGGATATGCTTTTAATAAAGGTTATTTTCGGAGCATCTACCTGATCGGTTAGTAATTTTGACGAGAGGGAGTATGATATAGGATAAGTATTAACAAGATAAGGTAAACTAAAAAATTCCTTTGGGTTTAATTGCTTTTCAGTAATTAGAGCCGCAAATGGTATCGAAATTAACTCATTGTGAGGAACTATAACTAATTTTTTTCCTCTCATCTCGCTCTCATAGGGTTCTAAAAGAACGGAGTATAAATAGTAAGAGGAACTAGCAAAGCGTTTTACGTTTTCAATTGATAGGGAACTGAAATTACTAGGAACCAACTCCTCTCTAAATTGAGCAAGGTTATCATAAAAAGTTCTATCTAACTTCTGGATACTATGGGTTACCCTATACTTGCTAATTGCGAATGAGTAAAGATTTGAATCCGTTTTATAGTAATCAATTACCAGTTTATCGTTTGGTAATATTTTTTGGAGTTGTTGTATTGATACCGATGATGTATCATATTTTAGTTTATAATACTTAGGATAGTTGGTCTCTATTTCTTTAAGAATTGTACGATACTCATTTTGAGTATTAAATAGTTGTTCTTCATTTCGCTTTACCTGTTGCGTATTTATACTATTTAACTTTCTTTCTTCATAGAATTTTTCTGTAAGGTAATCGAATCGTTGTTTAATCTGTTGCTCCTGATTTTGCACTTCCAATGATACCCCAGAGATTGAAAGTCCTTTATTTTTTGATATCAACTCATGAAGAATTGCAGCCTTACTTTTGGATATCAACATAAATGCTTCAGTCAAAAATGAGCTATCAACACTTGAGAATTGAAAGGCACTTTCGATAGCTTTATCGTAAAAGTCGTTATATTTTCCTGAAATCAAGAGTTTATCATCTTCACTAAATAGTTTAAACCGGATATCCTCTGATAAGGAAATTGCCTTTTTATAATCCTTTAATGACTCTATAGCTTTTCCTCGATCCTTCTCAATAAGTGATTGTCTTGCATAAATATCACCGAATCCTTTAAAACTATAAGCAGCATTTGATAAAGAGAAAAAGTCGTTAGAATTAATGGTATTTATTGTTTTCGACTTTAAAAACAATTGCTCAGCTTGATCTAAGAGTCCCTGATAAAGTTTTAAATCACCGAGGTAATTGCATAATTGACATATACTTAAAATAGAATTTATACTTGTGCTTAGGCCTAGGGCTTTATTATAATAACTCTCCGCCTCGTTCACTAAAAAAAGTTTTTGATAACATAAACCTATGTAGGTGTATACACTTACATACTCTAATGGACTTTGCTCTTTAGCGTTTTTTAAAATTTCTTCAGATGCTTTAAAATGCAATAACGCATTTCGATAATCTTTGAAATACATATAGGTAATACCTAAATTATTATGAACGGCATAAACCAAGTTTGACTGGTGATTATATGCAAAAACTAAAATTTCTTCCCCATTTCCAAGTGCTTCGTCTAAAAACCCTGCAGTTCTGAAAGCAGAAGCCAATTTGAGCTTAGACAGAATCAACTTATAGCTATCAGGAATCGAATCGCTTTCAATTAAACGTATCCCTTTTTTGATGAATGAGATTGCTGTTTGAACATCATATAAACGGAGATAGCAATCTCCCATTTCAACATAGATGGTTCCGAGAATATTTTTACTAGGTTTCTCAACCTGGCTAATTATTCCCTCTGCTTTTTTATAGTAGATTAATGCTGAATCGGCAGATTTCAACTGCTGCTTGATGTTTGCAAGGTTTAGATAACCACTAGCCAATCTTGTTTTACTAAAACCAGGTATAAGCTGTTTTAAATCAAGAGATTTTTTGAAGTAAATGCCTGCCTTTTCGATATCGCCAGCCACAGCGATATCTACACCTTTATTATTAAAAGATTTTGCAAGGCTATCAAGCATCTTAGCCTTAGAACTAAGTAAATCTTGACCCTGAGAATTAACTAAATTAGAAAAAAGAATTAGTATCAATAGGGATACCGAAAATCTTAACTTTCCCGAGTATAATTTCATGTATGCAATATATACTAATTAGAAGAAATTGGCAAGTAAAATTTACTTGCCAATTCGTTAACTATTCTATTATAGAAAATTATTCTACTACTATATTATTATGGTTGTATAATATTGAGATTCTGTTACAGAAAAAGTTTTTTATCAAAAAATAAAAAAAATTGTGTCACTTTTTATAGTTTTGTGGAATATATAATTGAAGGGACAAACTAAATCACTAACCAAATAATATATTAAACTATGAAAACTCAAAGAAAAACTTTAGAAATGATTGCTCTTAGCATAAATAATCAAAAAGTACTGACCAATAATCAAATGAAAAGTTTAAATGGTGGCGAGAATCTTCCAATTGGTCAAGATCCAAAAATTTATATTAAGGAATAATTTACTTTCAACTAATAACTAAATTTACCAATAAACTAATTTCATGATTGTTTAAGAAAATTTTTGATGATACTTGAAAAAACATAAATTATCATGAATGATCCACACTAAATCAGAAAAAATTGTATAAGGAGTGTGGAAAATATTACCCCCTCATTATTTTCGAAAAATATAAGATTGCAAATATGTTTTCTTTTTTACTCAAACTCTACCAGGGTTTCTAACCTTGGTAGAGTTTTCTTATAATAAAACAACCTGTTTTTGGATTCTATATCTTTTACTAAAACAGTTCAGAAATCAAGTTTTTAAATCTACCTTTTTATCCTGTCTTTAAAAATATATTTAAGCGGGCTAAAGAATCGTTGTAACAATGTTAAATTTTCCGTTGTAATCTCTGCAATACCCGAAAGGTCTCTTTCAAAACTTAATTCTTGTCCGTACGAAGTAATTGGTCCCTTTGGTAAACGAACAACTACTGGAAATCCCTTTTCAACTGAACCGCTTGAAACAGAATGAATTATGCCTTCAACCATTCCGAATTCCATAAATGGGTAGCCATCAAGTTTAATGGTTACTCGCTGTTCCAGTTTTACTTTACCTGCTCCTTCAAAAGGTAGTGTTAACATTGCAAAAATCTCCCCTCTTTCTTCGGGATTAATCGTAAAAAGTCTATCTCCTGATTTTACCTCTTGCAGGTTACTCCAAACATTCATATATGTTAATTTTCCTGATGATGGGGCAATTAATAGATAAGTTTTCTCCCATGTTGAAAGGGTGCTTACCAACTGGTTATAACTATTCACCAAATCCTCTGCCAGTTTTTTGCTTTGGCTTTCTTGCTCAAGCCTAGTATCGATAATGCTTTGTTTAAGTCCTTCAATTGTTATTGCAGTTGTAGAGAGATTCAACCGAGCACTCTCAAGTAATTGACGTTTTGATAGTAATGCTCCTTGAGAACGTTCGTAATCAACAGCAGAAATTACCCCAGTTTTAAAGAGTGAAGAATCTCTGGCAAATTGCTTTTGAGTTAGTTCAAGATCTTTAATGGTAAGATTTCGCTGTGTCCACAGTCTATTATAGTACTGATTATACTGTTTAATCTGTGCTCCAATGGCTTTTATCTTTTGTTCATGGTAACTTTGTTTCAAAAACAACCGATACTCAAAGTATGATTTTGAAAAGGTATTAAACTGAGTTTGAATATCTCCTAAACTGAGTTTGTCGAAATATCTAGAATCAAGAAGGGTATCTGATACTTTTCTGAAATTAAACCCATCAATTATTTTTGAGAGATATTTAATATCTTTTAGTTTGGCTGGATTCTCAATTACTGCAATAGTATCACCTTTTTTAACAAGAGAACCATCAGTAAAAAGAATATCTGTTATCTTACCATTTGCTTTTGAAATAATAACCGAAGGTGGATTCTCACTTGTGATGATTACAGGAGCAACAATAATATCAGGATATTTAAAAAATGCACTACCAATAAAAACTATAGCAATAACCAGAAAAATAATTGTAATTCCCCACCGAACAATTCCCTTTGGAGGCACCCCAAGAATTTCGGCAATCTCCTCTGATCTGAGGTTGATTTTTTTTAATTGATCGCTTTCTTCCATTTTATTGAACACAATAGACGTTTAATAAAAAAATATTTCTGCTTTTGCTAAAAAGATCTTTTTCAAAAGAGATAGTTTCCAAATTTAATTCCTGTTTTACCCTTAGATTTTCATCTACATCCAACTAAAATACAGAACTTACATGCCCTTGATTTGTATTTCTCTATATCAGTTGTTATTATAGCCTTTCGAAAATTCGTTGTCAACTCCTTAAAGTTCCAGCTGGTTTTTTACTAATGTATAGTACGCACCCTTCCTCTCGCTTAATTCCTTATGCGTACCCACTTCAACCACCTTCCCTTTTTCCAGTACAACTATCTGATCTGCATTTTTAACTGTACTTAAACGGTGCGCTACAACAATAACCGTCCTACCTTTGAAAAACTCCTGCAAGTTTTCTAAAATAACCTTCTCGTTGTTAGCATCAAGCGCATTCGTCGCCTCATCGAAAAAGATAAACTTTGGATCTTTATAAACTGCACGGGCAATAAGAATTCTTTGCTTCTGTCCTTGGCTCAGTCCATGACCTTCACCACCAATCTTTGTATTATAACCAAGTGGCAGCGAATCTATAAAATCAGCAATATTGGCAACGTTAGCAGCATGAAGCAATTTTATCTTATCAACCCTATCAACCCCAGGAGCAATATTATTTGCAATAGTGTCTGAAAATATGAATCCATCCTGCATCACCACACCACATTGCTCTCTCCAACGACTAATACTAAATGCAGTAAGGTTATTTTCTCCAATCCGAATTTCTCCTTTAACAGGTGGATAGAAACCAAGAAGGAGCTTAATAAGTGTGGTCTTTCCACTTCCCGATGTACCTACAATAGCTGTTTGTTTACCAGATTCAATTCTAATATTAATATCATCAAGCACCAGATTTGAGTCTGGCTCGTCATAACGAAATCCAAGATTGCTCAGCTCAATGCTTTTATCATCAGGTATATCATTAATCCGTGAATCTTCAATATCCTCTTCATCGTTTCGAAGGTGTATTTCGCCAAGCCTTTCAAGACTTATCTTTGCATCCTGGGTTAAGTTAAAAAATGATATCAGCTGGTCAATCGGGCTGTTTAGCTGACCTATGATGTACTGTACAGCAAGCATCATACCCAAAGACATATCACCATCCACCACGCTCTTCGCCGCTATTACAGTAATAAAAATGTTCTTAATCTCATTGATAAGGACAGCTCCACTTTGCTGGTACTGGCTAAGAGCAAGACCCTTTACACTTACCTTGAATAGTTTTGCCTGAATACGCTCCCACTCCCAACGTTTCTGCTGCTCACAACTATTCAGCTTAATCTCCTGCATTCCCTGTATCAGCTGAATTACATTGCTTTGGTTTGCAGCCATCTGTGCGAATCGACGGTAGTCTAACTCCTCTCGTTTCTTCATGAAAAGCCAAACCCAAAGGGCATAAATAGTACTTCCAAAAAGAAATATTGAGAAAATCATCACATTATAGTAAAGCAAAACTGCACCGAATATAACTAGATTGACCAGCGAAAACATTACATTCAGCGTAGTACCAGTCAAAAAACTCTCTATTCGCTTATTATCATTAATGCGTTGAATTAAATCACCAACCATTTTGGCATCGAAATAACCCATGGGTAGGCGCATCAACTTAACTAGAAAGTCAGATATAAGGGATATATTTATTCGTGTTCCTAAATGCAGTAGTATCCATCCTCTTATAAACTCAACTGACACACGACTAAGGGTTAGTACCATCTGAGCAATTAGCACAAGGTAAATAAAACCAATATTGCGGTTACCAATACCCTTATCAACTATACTTTGAGTTAGGAAGGGAAAAACCAATTGAAGTAAGCTACCAAGAATTAGCCCAAGTAAAAGTTGGGTTATTAATTTTTTGTAGGGACGAAGGTAGTTGAACAGGAAACGGAAACTCTTCTTATTAGGTTTTTCGTCTTGTGCCGAATAAAAATCAGGAGAGGCCTCAAGAAGTAGTGCCACACCACGCTTTTCGCCTTCCTCAACAGTCGAAACCCAGCAACGAACAAATTCTTCACGAGGGAAACTCACTAGTCCACCACCAGGATCCGAAACATGAACAATCTCTTTACCCTTTTTTCCTGTAATATTATAAACAACAACAAAATGGCTCTGATTCCAATGAACAATGGCTGGTAGAGGTGCCTCTTTCAACAACTGCTCAAAGCTGATTTTAACCCCCATTGTACGAAAACCGATGCTTTCGGCTGCACGGCTAATTCCAAGCATACTAACCCCCTCGCGGGTTATATAGCAACGCTCCCGTAAAGTCTGAATATTATAATGCTTACCATAGTATCGTGCTACAATCCTTAGGCATGTTGGACCGCAGTCCATTGCATCGGGTTGGTGGTAGTGGGGGAAAGACATCAGAAACTAAAATTAATTACTTATTTGATAATAATTATTTTACAAAAAATAAAATTGTTTCAACTCTAAAACCTATTATATTAAACAAAAATAGAATTAAATGAATTAAAACAGAGATTTTGAGTGGATATTTAATATAAAAAAAATTCTCTAACTTTCAATATCTTTGAATATAAGACACTTATCCAAACATTTATCGCTAAAAAACCTGTCAGGTTCCTTTTCCTGACAGGTCTAAAAATATAATATCGTTAAATGCTATTTATTCTCAATTCTTACCAATACTTCATCAATCATACCATAATCCTTTGCTTCCTGGGCAGTCATCCAGTAATCACGATCAGAATCTTTTTGAATTCTCTCAAATGGGTTACCTGAATGTTTAGCTACTATATTATAAAGTTCATCACGCAGTTTTAAAATCTCACGAGTGGTGATTTCAATATCTGAAGCTTGTCCCTCTGCTCCGCCCATTGGTTGGTGAATCATTACCCTTGAATGTGGAAGAGCTGTTCGCTTACCTTTTGCTCCTGCAGTGAGTAATACAGCTCCCATTGATGCAGCCATTCCTGTACAGATTGTTGCCACATCGGAACTTATGTACTGCATTGTATCGTAAATTCCTAGTCCTGCATAAACAGAACCACCCGGTGTATTAAGGTAGATTTGAATGTCTTTGGATGGATCCGAAGATTCAAGGAAAAGGAGTTGAGCTTGAATAATATTTGCAACATCATCATTTATTGGAACTCCTAAGAATATTATCCTATCCATCATAAGGCGCGAGAAGACATCCATGGTTGCGATGTTAAGCTGGCGCTCCTCGATAATAGTTGGAGAGATATAGTTACCATGCATAGATTGAAAATTATGCAGTGTTAAACTACTAATTCCACGATGCCTGATGGCATACTTTTCGAATTCACTATTTTTTTGGCTCATATATTATGGTTTTTATTTTAATGGTTTCAAAAAAAAATTATTTGATGTAAATTCAAAGATAAACCCTTTTTTTTAATGTTGGTTTTTAAATAACAGCAATGAGGTTAAATAGTTTTAAAAAAAAGACCGATAGATTTATCTCTACCGGTCCAATTTTATTAATCATCAATCTTTATTTAAGATTGTTAAACTCATCCGTGGTTACTTCCTTCTCATCGAGTTTAACGGCCTCTCTTATCACTGCAACAGCCTTATCTTCAATGAGTTTTTCTTGGATTCTTCGCTTTTCACCATCTTTCTTCAAAACGCTATCGGCATAGCTAACTAAATATTCATCTGGCATCTGGCTCATACCATAAGATGCGAATTGATTACGTGCAAAATTCATGGCAAATCCGTGAATCTCTTCCTCGGTAACGGTTAGGTTGTTCTCCATAGCAACCTTATCTCGAATTAGCTGCCACTTTAGATCTTTCTCAAACATAGGAAACTCCGTTTCGATCTGCTCACGAGTATGTTTCCCTTCGTTTACGGCAACTAACCAACGAATTAAGAAATCTTTTGGGAGTTCAATCTTAAACTTCTCAATCAATTTATCTTTTAAATCTATTAATAAACGATAGTCACTCTCGTGTACAAGGTTTTTGCTTATCTCCTCATCCAATTTGCTATTGAACTCTTTCTCGTTATTTATTACTCCTTCTCCATAAACCTTATTAAAAAACTCCTGATTTAGTTCTGCTTTTTCAAAAGTCAACGTTTCGGTTACAGTTAGCTGAAATTGAGGTTCAACATTGGTTAATTTTTCTTTGGCAATATGAAGTAATGCTGCTCTATCCGCAACATTTGGGAATGATTTTAACGTATCAATAGTAACAACATCCCCAGCCTTTAAACCAATTAACTTTTTTTTCTCATCCTCATTGGCCACCAAAGCGATTGAGATTGAAGCACCTTCAACAAAAACGCCACCCTCCTTTGGAGATTCATCTGGGTTAAGCTCATTTAGGGTTGCTTTAACCAAATCATTTTCTGCAGTAATTTCTACAGGTTTGTAACTTCCATTCCTACGACGATAGCTATCGGAGTATATTTCGCGAAGTTTATCATCAACTTTAATAGAATAGTAGGGAATTTTATCGCGCTTACTAAATTTTAATTCAAACTCAGGAACTAAACCAAGATCGAATGCAAATTCAAAATTTTCCTCTGTATCCCAATCTATTTGTTTTTGTTGTTCGCTCGGTAATGGTTCACCAAGGATATTCAACTTTTGCTCAACAAGGTACTTAGAAAGTGATTCTGAGATTATCTTATTTACCTCATCTACAAGAATGGGTTTACGATACAACTTATTGATAAGAGATGTTGGAGCGTGCCCTGGTCTAAAGCCTTTAATAGTCGCTTTTTTACGATAGTCTTTTAGCGTCTCCTCCACTTTAGGATCATAGTCTGCCTTATCAATTTTAACTTTTAGCACTGCGTTCAGCGCATCTATTTCTTCCTTTAAAATATTCATTAACTAATTCATTTAGATTACTTAACTCAAATTTTGTGATAAATGATTGAAACCTGTTTAAAAAATCAGTGACATAACACTGAAAATCTTTATCGTTCTGAAATACAATTTTGTAATCAATTTTAAAGCTGACAAAGGTAGAAAAATGAGATATAAGAAACAAATGATAAAAAAATGATTTCAAGAACCATTTTTCTATCACTACAACAGTTTGATTTTATGTTATTTAATATTTTTTTTTCAAATTGTAAAAAAAACCGTGTCACCTTTTATGGTTTATGGAATATATAGATGAAGGGTCATTCTACTTAATAGACAAATTGGTATTTATTAAGAGTTTTAAAGAAAATCTATAGTTGAATGCAAAGAATGAAATGGACTTTTTAAGTTGATTAATAGATACTTAATTTTTTTCTATTAGACTTTAAGGGCTTATAATTTTTCAAGATTAAATTTAAAAACTCACACAAGAATAAATCTAAAGAGTAAACATATAGATTAAGAAAACACAACTAACAAAACTCCGGAAATTAATAAATCAAAACCAATGATTGATAGAAACACTCAACGATTAATTGAAAAGCTAATAGATGGCTCAATTAGTAAGAAAGAGGGTCAAACTCTATCGAATAAAATTGAAACGGACGTTTCATTAAAACGAGAATTTGAACTTAGAAAAGAACTAGAAACTATTGCTGCCGAAGAAGAAATTTTTCAGTTAAGACAAAAACTGCAATTAGTGGCTGCCTCGACTTCTAATTCTCTCGTCAATAGAGGTCATACCTTTAAGAAAGGTAGTATTAGGAGATATTTATACTATGCAGCTGCACTTTCTGGTATTACTTTAGGAGGATGGGGTGCTTTAACATTGACCAATAAAACAGTTGATCCAACAAGGGTTTATCTTGATAACTTCCAACCTTATCCAGCAGTTACTGTTGTCCGCTCTGGAGGTGAATTAAATCTAGATAGTATCTTTTTTAGTGCAATGCTATCATATCAAAAAGGAGATTACAATTCAGCAATCGTTGATTTCAAAAAAGTTATTGAGATTAATCCTAATGCATTTACTGTTCAGTTCTATTTAGGGATTACCTATATGGAATTGCTTGATTTTGAAAAAGCACATGAAAATTTAATTGCAGTTGCAGAATCAAATTCTCTTTTTAGAGATCAAGCACTCTGGTATTGCGGACTTTGCTATTTAGGTGAATTTAAGGTTGAAAAAGCGAAAACGATTTTCTTAAACTTATCAAATTCAAATTCTCCTCTTGGGCAAAAGGCAACTAACCTTCTTAGAGATTTATCTAATGGATAAAAATTAATTTTCAAAAAATGATTTACCAATTAACGGTTTCGGAACCGATTTTCCATAACTGAACTATAAATTACCGCCATGAAAACAGAATTACTCGAAGGTGTTAAGGAAAGAGAAAAAGATCTAGCGTCTTTTATCCTAAACAAAAGTTATGAAAGAATTAATTACTTTGAATCTGATGGAATTTTAACTTACATCGTTCTTGAAGATGGTTCACGAGTTAAAATTGACTTGTTTTTACATCAACTCGAAAAAGTATTATCCCCAAAGGTTTTTTACCGCTGTGGATGGTCTTTCATCGTTAACCTTACAAAGATTCATGAATACTGGGTATTAGAATATCCTTTTTTGGTAATGGAGAATGGAGAAATTATACCAGTTCCTCAATCAGAAAAAGATGCTATTAGCGGGTTGATTTCAAGAGAGTTGATAATGAGGAAGGATTAGGTTTTTTCTTAAATACGTTAAAATCTTTATCTTCTTTTAAACACACTGAGGAAAGTGATTCTTTTTGTGTTTATATGGGAATTAGTATTTCTTGTTAAATATTTAATGTGCAATTATAATTATTCGGACTTAACAAATTCTGTTTTTGTTTTTATTCGTGATAACGCCTGATTGATTTTTTCTTCAGGCGTTATTATGTTGTAATCACCCCAAAATGATTCATCAAAACTAAATTTAGAATCAACAAGTATTGCATTTGTTTTAAAAATCTCTTCTCTATTGAACTTAACTACGTTTAATGTATCAATTTGGCAACTAGCAAGTTCTAAAAAAACTTGAAAATCGTTGGAAAAAAGGTGGTATCGTTTTTTATATCTAATGCTTAAATCACCGCGAATATGGTTGATATAATATTTCCCATTCCAAGAACTATAATAAATTGAGTAAAAAATCTTTTCTGGCGTTACATTAAACTTTCTACTTCTCTTTACTATAAAAAGATCATCAGCATTCCTTAAATACTTGGGATTTACCTCAAAATCAGCCTTAAGCAAAGCAAAATTTTCCACATCAATGTAAAGAACTCCTTTGAAAAGAGGTTCGGTAATATTTTCTTTCTGTTCAAATGCTATAACATAAACATTACGTGAGTCTAAAGAAACAATATCCTCCTTTGAATAATTATAACTATCCGTATACTCTGGATCAATAAAATCAGGAATGTTTTTAACTAAATCTAAAGTCAAGCAACTTCTTATTCCTGCTTTAATTTTAAGCACCAATGTATCGTGCTGGTCGATGTTAACAATTTTTCTAGATTTGAGAAGTTTAACCTGATCTGATTCAAAGATTCTATAATATGGTGATTTATAAATTTTCATAACCGCTTCGGAATAGTTTAAATATTTGCTATTCTTTAAAACACCTTCCCTATAAAAACTCGTCATGTAAACTGATTCACCACTATAGTTTACCGAACGGTTACGAAAAACTTTATATACTATATCTCGAGGATCAATATTTCGAATAATTACCTCTTGAAGTGATATATATTCTGTTTCTAAATAAATATCGGCCTTTTGATCAACAAGCAATCTTACAGGTATATATTGGCTTTTATATCCAAGATGTGATATTGTTAATTGTGTGTGTTTTAAAAATGATGGTATTCTCAAAGTAAAAAATCCATCATAATTACTTACTGTTCCAATATTTTTTTCGGCAATACCAACAGCAACAAAGGGTAACGGTTTTTTTGTTAATTTATCAAGTATTAGCCCATTAATACTTATTGATAGTGTAGAATCTTTCGTTACCGATTCATTTTCAATTTTTTGAACCTTTTTTCTATATACTAGAATATGCTTTTCGATAACTTTAAAATCAAGAGTATTATCAGCAAGTACTTCAGAAATAATCTGTCTAAGTGTTTTATTATCAGCATTAATTGTTACTATTTTGTCGTTATCAACTAGTCGACTGTCATAAATAAAGAAATACCCTGTTGCATCTGTAATTTGATTTAACAGGTTATAAATAGTATTCCTTTGCTCCTTTATTATGATTTTTTGATCAAGAACAGGTTCTTGGGCATAAACTTGATTTATTGAATTCCCTGAAAACAAAAAAAGCAGAGTTACCGAAATTATTCGGTAATAAACTGCTTTATGAATGGCATTCGATTTTACTATATCTCTATTTTTCAATAGGTTTAATAATTATGGTTGAATCAGGAGTTTCTTCAACCTCTAAGTTAAGCGATAAGCAAATAAGCTCAGTTATGGTTTTGAGTGAATTATTATAGAAAGTAACAGTTAATTTTCTTTCACCAAGTAATTGGTTTTGTAACTGAATGCTTGTTTTATAGTTTTTATTAATCACCTTAATAATATTACTTAAAGATTCATCTTTAAACTGCATTCTTTGTGTTTTCCATAAAAAATAGGCGGAATTGTTATTGACGACCTTAACAAGATGGTTATTACTTGTAGATATTTTCTCACCAGGAAGTACAATCTGTGTTTGAGAGGGGTCGCTTTTTAATGTAACTCGAACCTTTCCTCGTTCAACTACAAGTTCAAATTGGTTACTATTCAATGTTTTTACATTAAAAGCGGTTCCTAAAACTTCAACAATAACTTTTTCGGTCTCAATTCTAAAAGGTTTTTGGGGATTAGATGTGATATCGAAAAAGGCTTCTCCCTTTAGGTTAACTTTTCTTTCTTTTGTGTCAAACTCGGAGGGGTAAGAGAAAGTTGTATTATTTGCCAAATAAATAACTGAGCCATCTGTAAGTGTCTGAATTAGAGTATTTGAATCACCGCCTGTTTGTAAACTTATCAGATTGGTATTACTTTTGGTAATTGAATAAAACGAAAGACCTGCAATAACCATCAATGTAACAAATGAAGCAGCCCACTTAGCCCAAGTAGGAATTACTCTATGTTCAATAATTCTATTACTAGGAATTAGATCTTCTGTGTTTAATCTGTTATAAAGTGTTTGCCAACCTTTATTGGTGTCAACTTCTTTCTTTTTTTGGTAACCTCCTATTTGCTCCCACTGTTTCTTCATCTCTTCAATAAGGTTTTTGTTTTCAGGAAAAGTTTCGATTTGTTTTTCGAATTGAAAAACATCTTCATTGCTCATCTCTCCTGCAAAATATCTAGCAATGAGCTCGAAATCTTTTGTATTATTTATATCTAGTTTCATAGTAGTCGGATTAATCCGTTTAGCATACCAGCTCATTGTAATGTTTCAAATTCTTTCGAAAAAGCTGTAAGGCTTTACCCATATTTGCTTCAACGGTTTTTATAGAAATTGATAACTTCTCAGCAATTTCATTATATTTCAACCCCTCGAATCGGCTTAGCTTAAAAATTTGGCGACACCTTTCGGGTAATTCGTTTAATGTAACTTCAATAATCTCGTTTAATTCGCTTACTTCAAGTTCATTTGATTCAAAACTTGCTTCGGAACTATTTGTTTCCTTAAAGTTTTGTTCGTATTTTTTCACAACCCTTAAATGCTCCAAATACTTTAATGAATTATTTCGTATTGCACGAAACATATAGGATTTTATTGAAATCTGAATATTCATCGTTTGCCTGTTTTTCCAATAGTTATAGAAAAATTCTTGGACTATCTCTTCTGCCAAATCCATATCCTTAAGAAACCTAAATGCATAATGACAAAGCGGTGAGTAGAGTGATTTAAAAAGCATTTCAAATTCTTTTAAATCGTCCTGTTTAATTCTTGTCTGTTTCAAAAATCCCGCTAGTTGCATCGTACGTTGTAATGTTTGATAATTGTAAAGGTAATTCTTTTATATTATTTGCTAAAAAAACACGATTAAAGCTATCCCGTTAAATCCAATCTAATTTTGAAAACCCAACTAAAAAACCCCACATGCAATGTATTTATTTTGCTTTTACTTACCATGTGGGGGTTTATCTATCACTTTTCCATATACTTTAAATGTTTAACGAGATAGCTTTAATTTAAAATTAATTTTGAATTACTGTTTTTTAAATCTTTTATTGAATTTATTTATCGCTGATTGAATAGATTCATCGGGTACTATAGTATTGTATTCACCCCAGTAATCTTGGTCGAAATACTCATTTACTTTATCAGCAAACACTGTGTATTGTTTAAACGATTCTTTCATTGGGAATTTTTCAATATTATCTGATTTTCTTTCAGTTACTGCCATTTCAGACATTACTGTATAGGTAGTTTTAAATATTCTTTTTTTCCAATCGCATGAAAACTTGACTTCATTGCGAACATAATTTATGTAATACTTCCCATTTTGTTCTTTGTAGGTTACCAAGTAGCTGGTGTTTGATGGAATGAATCTTAAACCCAAGGGTTTCTTCTTAACAAAACTTTGTGCAGCTTTAATTTCATCTTTTAAATCGAGACTAAACTCAGCCATTGTTATAGCTTTACTATCTTTTGATATATATATTTTGCCGAAGTAAAGAGGATACTCAAGAGTTACAATTGGTTGAAATCCTATTACATAGTTCATTTTACCGTCAATATTAACCATGTCCAGATATTCGTATTTATAATAATCGATGCTCTCTTTAGAAAGTAATACATCTGGATTCTTTACAATATCAAGTAGTAACGAAATATTTGGACCACCAACAAGCTTTACAGTAAGGGTATCAAATTTTTTAACATTCGTTCCTTTTCTTCCCTTAAATATTTTTACTCTATCAGAACTATAACCAGAGTTATAAGGTGCTTTATATATATCAATTATTGCTTCAGAAATTGATACATAATCTCTACGTTGTTTAATTGTTTCACGATAAAAACCAGTAAGTAAGTTAGGATCTTGGCTATAGTTATCCTGAATACTGCCAATAGCCTGAAGAACAAGACTACGAGGATCTTCTGGTTTTACAACAAGTTCCTTTAATTCAATGGAATAGGGATCAACAAAAAAGGTTTGTTCTCCCTGAGGGTTATCAACTACGCTAAATTTCTTATTCACATAACCTAAATGTGATACTTCGAATTCGGGTGCATTCAGTGATTTTTGTACTTTAAGAGTAAATTCCCCATCCGAATTCGATACGGTACCAATATTAGTTCCTGGTACAGAGATACTCGCAAAAGTAATTTTTTGCTTTGTTTTAGAGTCTTTTATAACACCATTTACAGTAAAGAATGTGGTGTTGTTCTGAGCATATGAATAGCTAAATCCTATTATCAGGAGTGCTATAAAGCTCAACTTGGTAAATCGCTTAATAAAAGTATTCATAATTTTTATATTTAAATTGTTAAACATTGAATTTCAACCTTCACTTATAAGACCGCAATCCAATAATATACCCTATTTTTTCCTGTTTTTATTAATTAAGCTGAATATTAAACACCTAAACAACTCTTTATAAGTGAAGGTTAATTTATCTTAGAAATTTCAAAAATAGGTAATGAGAAAAAGGAGTCCTCATATTGCAATATTCAATTATATCGCTATTTAAACTAAAATTATTAACTTGTAAAAGTTCTTCAATTAGTTATTGACCATAAAAATTGTATGTATGAAAATTTACCTTATTGGTTTTATGGCAAGCGGAAAAACAACCGTTGGGCTTGAATTGGCAAAAACACTCAATTATGAATTCATTGACCTTGATGTATATATAGAACAAAAGTATAATAAAACCATTAAGCAAATTTTTGAACAAAAGGGAGAAGATCATTTTCGAACTCTTGAAAATGAGGCACTGCGTGAAGTTTCTTCAATTGATGGTAATATTCTTATTGCTTCAGGAGGGGGTACTTCCTGCTTCTATAACAGTATTGATTTTATGAACAAAACGGGATTAACCATTTATATTAAGGTTGATGTTGGGGAATTGGTCTCTCGGCTCATAGAATCAAAGACAGATCGTCCTTTGCTTTGGGGGAAAACGCCCCAAGAACTTAATGATTATATTTTAAGGGTACTTAATGAACGAGAAAAGTATTACGAAAAAGCAAAAATTACTATTGAGTCTTCAAATATTAGTATTGACCAACTAGCACAAACTATCAATGCAGCAATTGGTTAATTCTTTTATATTATTATTTTTTTGAATGCAAAGTTTACTTCTGATTTTTATCGATTTGGTTTAAACCTACAAAATTCTTAAAATTTTAAATATGGCGAACCTTGAAACAACCTACATGGGGTTGAAGCTCAGAAACCCTCTTATTGCAGGCAGCTGCGGTCTTACAGATTCCTTAACGAACATTAAAGCAATTGCTGATAATGGGATTGGTGCAATTGTCATTAAATCGATGTTTGAGGAGCAAATTCATATTGAGACTGAAAAGTACATAAAAAATGGGCAGGGTAATGTTAACACTTCAACAAAAACTGCCGATAATCTTATTGGTAAAAGAATTTACGATTACGACGAGGCTTACTCATATATATACGATTATGCCAAGAACAATACTTTAGAAAAATACCTATCGCTAATAAGTGAGGCAAAGAAAAGTATCGACGTTCCAATTATTGCAAGTATAAACTGCGTTTCCAACTATGATTGGCAGTCATTTGCAAAAAGAATTCAGGATGCAGGTGCAGATGCACTTGAACTGAATATATACATCCTTCCATCCGATTTCCGCCGAAGTGGTGATGAAAATGAAAATGTATACTTTGATATAATTAATGAGGTTAAAAAGTTTATTACAATACCCTTTGCTGTTAAGATTGGTTACTATTTCTCATCACTTGCTCAAACTGTTCAAAAACTTTCGGAGACAGGCACAAAAGGATTGGTTCTATTTAATAGACCATACAACACTGATATCGATATTGAAAAAATCAGCTTATCCGCTGGAAACATTTATAGTTCCGATTTTGAATACAACCATACGCTTCGGTGGATTTCGATACTATCGGGGAAAATAAGTTGTGATCTTTCCGCATCAACTGGCGTTCACAACTATGAAACTGCGATAAAAATGTTACTAGCTGGAGCAACCACGGTACAAATGGCTTCTGTTTTTTATAAGCACGGATTTATAGTAGTAGGTGATTTTCTTGCAAGGATGAACGATTGGATGAATCGGCACCATTTCAATAGCATTTCTGATTTTAGAGGAAAACTAAGCAAGAATAACCTTGAAAACCCCGCTGCAATTGAGCGAGTTCAGTTCATGAAACTTTATTCTGGTATTGAATAATTTGTTTCTTTAAATATTTAGCCGCTCTGCTTTTTAGGCAGGGCGGTTTTTTATTGCTTTAATTGACAGTATAAAAATTATTTAGCCTTGAATTTTTGTAGCTTTACAAAAAAATCCCAAAGGATTCAATCCTATTATATTCCTAAAAACAAAACCATCAATTAAGAACATATACATTGAGATATTTTTTACATATTGGGTATAATGGATTCAACTACCGTGGATGGCAGCGACAACATGAAGTATTAAGCATTCAGGAAGTACTTGAAACAAATCTTAGTAAACTCCTGAAAACACCTATTATCTGCTTGGGTTGTGGGAGAACAGATGCTCAGGTTCATGCAAGCCAATATTTTTTCCATATGGACGTTGATAAAGAGTGGGATTTTGACCTCATTTTCCGTTTAAATAAAATGCTTTCGGAGGACATAGCCATTTTTGAAATCATTCCAATGGAGGGTTATCCCCATGCTCAATTGGATGCAATAAAACGAACATACGACTATTTTATTCACACATACAAAGATCCTTTTTTAAGTGGACTAAGTTCTTATTACCCACTAAAAAATCCAAATCTCAGTAAAATGAAAGAAGCCACTAATCTGCTTCTCAAGTACAACGATTTTGGAGCATTCTGTAAAAGTCCTGATAAAAATCCAAGCAATGTTTGTAATGTAACATCTGCAATACTATTCTCTGATAAGAACGGTGATAGACTAAGGTTTCAAATTTCATCTAACAGATTTTTAAAGGGTATGGTAAGAATTATTATCAAAAAAATTATGGAGGTAGGTACAGACGAACTCAGTTTAGATGAATTTGAAAGTTATCTCGCTCTTAAAAAAATCCCCTTAAAAACAGTTCCAGCATACCCTCAAGGGCTTTACCTTTCCAAAGTCACATACCCCTTTCTCGATATACCTCCTAGAACAGAATTCTCCACCATCTTTCAGAATAAGGTAGACAATACATGGCTACAATTGTAATGGAATCTACTGAAATTCAATTCCATTAATTCAGTTACGTTTTTTATCCATTTTAACCATTTAATTATTAGGTATTAATCCCTCGTTTGATTGAAGATTTAAAGTTTTTCATCGAACAAAAAAGCCTATTGGTGTGTTAAAATAAGCATTAAACAAAAGTTCCAATTTTATAGGATTTTCATAAACCCATTCGGAAGATTTACAGTTTTTTGTCAATAAATAATTTGCGATCAAAATTTAGCACCATAAATAAGTACTATGCAAACTTTATTAACAATTGTTTTCTGGCCTTTTCTAGTATATACTTTTATTGTTTTAGTTATTGTTGGTGTAATGATTGGTCTTTCTTACGTTTTAGGCGAACGCCATAACGATAAACTAACCAATGAACCATACGAGTCAGGAATACCACCCACGGGGAATGCACGCCTTAGATTTTCATCCCATTTTTATTTAATCGCGATATTCTTTGTGATATTCGATCTCGATGCCGTTTTTGTTATGGCTTGGGCCGTATCATTTCGTGAACTTGGAATTGCCGGGTATATAGGAATTCTGGTATTTATTGCAATCCTAATGGTAGTACTATTCTATGAATTAAGTATTGGTGCACTTGATTTTGGGCCAAATGGCAAACGTATTCTGAAGTTTAAAAACAAACTGACAAAATGAATTGGACACTAAATAAACCTAGTGATATCATTCAAAACCCCGACAATGCTATTATTGATGCAGCAATTCAGCGTTCAATTTTGTTTAGTCGCTTAGATGATATGGTTGCCTGGGGTCGTAAAAATTCTATTTGGCCTTTTGCATTTGGCCTTTCGTGCTGTTTTGTTGAAATGGCCACTTCAATCACGAGCCGTTACGACATCGCTAGGTTTGGGGGTGAAGTTATTCGCGGAACACCACGCGAAGCGGATTTGATGATAATTGCCGGAACTGTTTTTATTAAGATGGCGCCTATCATTAAAAGGCTTCATGAGCAGATGATGGCTCCTAAATGGGTTATATCAATGGGTTCGTGCGCAAACTCTGGTGGAATGTTTGATATCTACAGCGTTGTTCAAGGTGTGGATAAAATAATTCCTGTTGATGTTTACGTTTCGGGCTGCCCTCCTCGCCCCGATGCTTTCCTTGAAGGATTATTGCTTCTTAGAGAATCAATCGATAAGGAGAAACGACCATTGAGTTGGGTTATTGGTCCACAAGGAATAACAAGAGCGGAGAAGATATCTCAACGGGATTTAAAGACCGAGGAGCGAATGAAAGTTGATAAACTTAGACCAATGGATGAGGTGTAACCTTTATTTTAAGAAATATCTTATATTATTAGTATCTGTCTTTAATGTAAGATTTTTTTGAATTGAGAACAAGGAACAACGATTAACGATTTATGAAATATGCATAATCAAATGTTTTATTACTACTTCTAAAATCAAAAATCGTTAATCAATATTCGTAGATTATTTTATAAAGCATATTGAATAAGTATCAACTCAGGCTGATTTACCAATAATAAAGTCATGAACGAAGATTTATCCCTATTCTCCGATTTAAAAAACAAATTCACCGAAGGTGCTATTATATCAATGCAAAGCACAGCCGATGAGATACAAACAATTTGGATAAATAAGGATTTTATTGTTGATATTTTAAATTATTTAAAAAATGGGCTACTTCAACCATACCAATCACTCTATGATTTAACCGCAATTGATGAACGAAGGAGAAACAATCGTCAAGGTCAACCAGAAAGCGATTTTACAATAGTTTATCATCTCACCTCGTTCGAGTATAATAAAGATCTCAGAATTAAAACACCTCTTTTAGGTGAATACCCTTCAATACCAAGTATTACTGGTGTATGGGAATCGGCAAATTGGTACGAGCGAGAAGTTTTCGACCTTTTCGGCATCACATTTATTGGGCATCCAAATCTTCGTCGAATTTTACTTCCAAAATCGTGGAAGGGGCATCCATTGCGAAAAGAGTATCCTGCACGGGCAACAGAACTAGATCCATACGTTCTCACAGATCAGATGCAAGAAATTGAAGACAACGATTTAAAGTTCAACCCTGCTGAGTACAGCTTAAAAACAAAAGCTGAGGATACCGATTTTATGTTTCTGAATATTGGTCCACAACATCCTGGAACACACGGATTGTTAAGGCTTGTGCTGCAACTTGATGGTGAGGATATTGTTGACATAATTCCTGATATCGGATTTCATCATCGTGGTGCAGAGAAGATGGGCGAGCGACAATCGTGGCATTCTTACATTCCTTATACCGACCGTATTGACTACCTGGGCGGGGTGATTAACAATCTTGCATATGTTCTATCTGTAGAAAAATTATCAGGTATCGAAGTTCCTGATAGGGTAAAGTTTATTCGTGTTATGATGTGCGAACTATTCCGCATAGCAAGCCATTTGGTATGGTTGGGAACCTATGCACAGGATTTAGGTCAGATGTCGCCTGTGTTTTTTGCATTTAATGATAGAGAGAAGATTTTTGATATTGTTTCAGCAGTTACTGGCGGTAGAATGCACCCTTCGTGGTTTAGGATTGGTGGGGTTGCACACGATTTGCCCAAAGGATGGGAAAAGATGGTTCAGGATTTTGTAAACTATTTCCCCAAAAGGTTGAAGGAGTTCGAGAAAACAATAATTCAAAATAGAATATTCAAAGCACGAACTATTGGAATTGGTGCATACACCACTCAAGAGGCCATTGAATGGGGAATCACGGGTGCTGGATTAAGAGCTACTGGATATAATTTCGATTATCGTAAAAAGCGACCATATTCTGGGTATGAGAATTTCGAATTTGATATTCCCCTAGGAAAAAATGGCGATTGCTTCGATAGATCCTTGGTTCGTATGGGTGAAATGCGTCAGAGTTTAAGAATAGTTGAACAGTGCGTAAAGAATATGCCCGCAGGGCTATATAAATCGGAGCACCCATTAACTACACCTCCGTTAAAAGAACGCACAATGCAAGATATTGAAACATTGATTACACATTTTCTTGGTGTTACCTGGGGTCCAGTTATTCCAGCAGGAGAGGCAATGGTCCCAATTGAGGCAGCAAAAGGAAGTAATGGTTACTATCTTATTAGCGATGGTAACACCTCTGCGTACCGTTCACGAATCCGCACCCCTTCGTTTCCGCATTTGCAGATGCTTCCTTTAATTAGTCGTGGTTATACAATTCCTGATTTGCTTTCGATTTTAGGTGCGCTTGATTTTGTGCTGGCGGATTTGGATAGATAGAAAAATGTGACAATTTGAAGATTTGAGAATGAGAAAATTTGAAAATGATGCACCTTGATCTTGCATTACTTGTGAAAAATCATTCTAGGTAAATAGAAAATATACTTGTACAAAGATTATGTTGAGCGAAAAAGAAAGAGAAGAGATACTTGAAGAGACCAAACTCTATCCATTCCCAAAAGCAGCATGTATTGATGCTTTAAAAATTGTTCAACATCACAGGGGGTGGATATCGGATGAAGCAATTGCTGATATAGCATCGGAATTGTCCATGTCTAAAGATGAGGTTGATGGAGTTGCTAGTTTTTACACTCGCCTGTATCGAAAGCCAGTTGGAAGGAATGTGATTTTAATCTGCGATAGCGTCAGCTGTATGATAATGGGTTATGAATCAATCTACGACTATATCTCAAAGAAACTAGGAATTAAATTTGGTGAAACCACATCCGATGGACGGTTTACGCTTATTCCCAATACATGCTTGGGCGATTGCGACCATGCTCCGGCATTAATGATAAATAACGATCACTACAATAATCTAAGCATTGAAAAGATTGACTCAATGCTCGAAAAATATCAGTAGTTTATTATGGAGACCCCACTAACTAAATATATCAAGCCAAATCAAGCCCCCCTAGATCTAAAGGAGTATGAAAAAACGGGGGGATACGAGGGTGTCAAAAAAATTCTTAAGGGGATGTTGCCCGATGATATCATTGGTCTTGTAAAAACATCGAATCTATTGGGTAGAGGTGGTGCTGGTTTTCAAACTGGGCTCAAATGGAGTTTAGTGCCAAAGGAAAAGGATGTGGCTGGAGTCCGCTATCTAGTAGCCAATGCCGATGAAATGGAGCCGGGCACTTTCAAAGACAGATATCTTCTGGAAGGAAATCCTCATCAGCTGATTGAAGGAATGATTATTGCCTCGTATGCAATTCAAGCCGAAAAGGCATATATTTTCATGCGATGGGCTTATAAGAAGGCAGAGGTCATCATCAAAAAAGCAATTGAAGAAGCTTATAGTGCAGGATATCTTGGAAAAAATATTTTGGGTTCGGGTTATAACTTAGATTTACATCTTCATACAAGCGCTGGGAGGTATATCTGCGGTGAAGAATCTGCCCTGCTGAATGCCCTTGAAGGAAAAAGAGGAATACCACGAGCAAAACCACCCTTCCCCGCAACTAGCGGATTGTTTGGTCAACCAACGGTTATAAACAATGTAGAAACACTCAGTTGGATACCTCATATCATCGAAAATGGTTCTGATTGGTTCATTAAGCTAAGCACATCGGGTGAAGGAGGAACTAAACTTTACGGAGTAAGCGGGCGAGTCAAGAAGCCCGGTCTTTGGGAGTTACCGCTTGGAACAACAATTCGTGAGATAATAGAGGATTATGCAGGTGGAATGCAGGATGGCTATCAGCTAAAAGGAATAATTCCTGGTGGAGCATCAACTGATTTTCTTATTGCAAGTCAGATTGATACAAAAATGGATTTTGCGTCTGTTAGGGCAGCAGGGAGTAGACTTGGTACAGGCACCATGATGATTCTTGATGATAAAACCTGCCCAGTTGCATTTATTCATAATCTAATTAAATTTTTTGCCAAGGAGAGTTGTGGTTTTTGCACACCATGCCGCGAAGGTCTACCATGGGTTGAAAAGGTCTTGATGAAATTCGAGGAGGGTAATGCAACTCTTAAAGACATTGAAATACTTGAATTTCATACCAAATATCTTGTCCCTGGCAATACCTTCTGTGCACATGCTCCGGGTGCAATGGAACCACTCCAAAGCGGTTTAAAATATTTCAAAGATGATTTTTTACGGCATATTAACGAGAAACACTGTCCATGGAGGTAGTAATGGTAAAAATTCAAATTGATGGAACAACATACGAGGTAAAACCCGGTAAAAATCTACTGGAAACATGCCTTTCACTGGGTTTTGATATTCCATACTTTTGCTTTCATCCTTCCCTAGGTTCTGTGGGTGCTTGTAGACTTTGTGCCGTAAAGAAATATGCAAATTCCAACGATAAAACTGGTCGAATTGTAATGTCGTGCATGGAACCTGCTGTTGATGGGTTGATTATTTCAGTGGCAGATCCCGAAGTTAAGGCTTTTAGAGCATCTATTTTGGAGAGCCTAATGACAAATCATCCGCACGATTGCCCTGTTTGCGATGAGGGCGGCGAATGTCACTTGCAGGATATGACCGTAATGACTGGTCATAACTATCGCCGATTTGATTTTAAGAAGAGGACTCATAAGAATCAAAACCTTGGCCCTTTTATTCATCACGAGATGAACCGATGTATTCAGTGCTATCGCTGTGTAAGGTTTTATAGAGATTATGCAGGAGGGAAAGATCTTAATGTATTTGGATCTGCAAATAATGTATACTTCGGAAGGCATGAAGAGGGAACGCTGGAAAGCGAGTTTAGCGGAAATCTTGCAGAGATATGCCCTACAGGGGTATTCACTGATAAAACTCTCAAAAAACATTTCACCCGTAAATGGGATTTAACCAATGCTCCATCAATATGCGTTCATTGTAGCCTCGGGTGTAATACCATTGCAAGCGAACGCTACGGTTCATTACGAAGAGTTGTAAGTCGTTATAATGGAGATGTTAATGGATACCTGCTCTGCGATAGGGGCAGATTTGGCTATGAGTTTGTAAACAGTACCAAAAGGATTAAAAATCCTCAGATACGCCAATCGAAAGGAAGTGCGCTTGAAGTAAAAGAGGTTAATGAAATTATTCCGAAACTTTCAGAAGCATTAAAAAGTAAAAGTCTTGTTGGCATTGGTTCTCCTAGAGCTTCGCTTGAAGCAAACTTTGCACTCTCAAAATTAGTTGGTACGGAGAATTTCTATCATGGGATTTCCGATAAAGAATATCATCTCACAAAACTTTGTCTTCAAATCCTAACCAGCAATGCAGTTCACTCACCTTCATTGAAAGAGGTTGAAAAGGCAGATGCAATCTTTATTCTTGGTGAGGATGTGACCAATACAGCACCAATGCTAGCCTTAGCCATACGTCAAGCCACTAGAAATAAATCCATCGAAAAAGCCGAAAAAATTGGAATTCCAAAATGGAATGATGCGGCTGTTCGTGAATTGGCACAAAATATTCACAGTCCATTGTTTATTGCTTCTCCCTATTTCACAAAACTCGATGAACTTGCTGAAATTACCTATAGAGCGACATCAGAAGATATTGCAAGACTAGGATTTGCGGTTGCTTCGTATATTAGTAACGATGCTCCTTCTGTAGATAATTTGAATATTGATATTCAAAATCAAGCCAAGAGAATTGCAGAAGGACTCAAACAGTCCAAGAATCCTCTAATTATTATTGGTGCTCAAGGAAATGAAGAGATCGCTCATGCCACAACAAATATTGCTCTGGCTCTAAACTCAATCGATAAAAAAATATCTTTAAGTATTGCCCTACCTGAAAGCAACAGTATGGGTTTAGGTATGATGGAAGGTAAGCCATTTGGAGATCTTAGGATTGAAAACGATACGACTCTAGTTATTCTAGAAAATGACCTATACCGAAGGGTCGAAAAGTCAATAGTTGATGATCTTTTAGAAAAATGCCAGAATATAATTGTTCTTGATCAACTAATGAACAATACATCAGCAAAGGCCAATATTCTAATGCCCACAGGCACTTTTGCTGAGTCAGAAGGAACACTAGTAAACAATGAGGGTCGTGCTCAACGTTACTATAGCGTCTTTCCCGCAGTTGAACCAATTAGGGAAAGTTGGCGTTGGGTTGTTGAACTCATGAGAATTCAGGGTAAACCAGAAGGTAACTCATGGCAAAAGTTTGATGATGTTGTTAATTCAATGGCTGTTTCATATCCTATTCTCTCGAAAATTAAAGAACATCTACCAAATGCTGAATTCAGAATGTTCAACGAGAAAATCTCAAGACAAACTATGCGTTTTAGCGGTAGAACTGCGATAAATGCGAACATCAGCGTTCATGAGCAAAAACCACCACTGGATGCTAATTCTCCTTTGGCCTTTAGCATGGAGGGATATCAAGGAGTTCCGCCATCATCGCTAACACCATTCCACTGGGCTCCAGGGTGGAATTCAAATCAGGCTGCAAATAAGTATATGGTCGAACCGAATGGTGAGTTAAAGGGTGGAAATCCGGGTATTCGGTTAATAGAGAGTACAACTAGTCAACAACAATCATACTATAAAAGCATTCCTCAACCTTTTAAACCAAGCGATGAGGGATTATTTATTGTTCCTGTTCATCAAATTTTTGGCTCAGAGGAACTGAGTTCAAATGGGGAGGCATTGTCAAGTCGCATTCCTGAGCCATTTATCAAAATCAACCTAAAAGAGGCAACAAGGTATAGTATAAAAGGTAATGATACGGTTCATCTCACCATGGAAAATATTGATGTTTTAGTTAAAGTTGATATTGATGCTAGCATTCCTGATGGTATTGCAGGTATCTCTTTTAATCTGCCGGGGATGCCATTTATTAGTTTGCCTAAACTGGGAATAATAAAAAAATGAATTAATGAATCCAGTATAAAAAAATAAATAATGCCACCAAAACACCAACACACAAAAAACCACAAAGGGCTTAAAATAAATGAATTAAATTTGGTGATGTTTTGTGTTTTAGTGTTTTGGTGGCAAAAATTTATACTGAACACATTGATTAAAAACTAAACCATGGAATATATTTTCATTATCGCAGGGGTTTTGCTAATCGTACTAACAATAGCTGCCGGATTAATATGGGTAGAACGTAGGCTTCTTGCACTTTGGCAGGATAGATATGGCCCCAATAGGGTTGGTCCATTCGGGCTATTTCAGGTGCTTGCAGATATGATCAAGATTTTCTTTAAGGAGGACTGGATACCACCTTTTGCCGACAAAGCGGTATTCGTTATTGCTCCGGGAATACTAATGATTACAATCCTTCTAACATTTGCAATAATTCCTTTTACTGATAGCTTTTTTGTTCTTGATTCGAACATCGGTCTTCTTTTCTTTTTAGGGAATTCATCGCTTGGAGTTTATAGTATTGTTCTTGGTGGCTGGGCATCGAATAATAAATATTCGCTTTTAGGATCTATCAGAGCATCTGCCCAGATGCTTACCTATGAGGTATTTATGGGTCTTTCGCTAATGGGAATTGTGATGATGTCCGATAGTTTTAATCTCCGTGAGATTGTTGAAGCCCAAAGAGGTATGTGGTTCGTTTTTCCTCAGTTTATCGGGTTTGTTGTATTTCTGATTGCTGGAGTTGCAGAAACACATCGAACGCCTTTTGATATACCCGAAGCTGAGGGCGAATTGGTTGCTGGATACCATTCCGAGTATTCAGGGATGAAGTTCGGGATGTTCTTTGTAGGAGAATATCTAGGGGTAACCTTAATATCCGCATTAATTGTCACTCTATTTTTTGGAGGTTGGTTGGGCCCATCATTCCTACCACCAGCATTTTGGTTTTTCTTCAAAACAGCATTTTTCATCTGCTTCTTTGTTTTATTGCGAGCATCTTTGCCCAGACCTCGCTATGATCAACTGATGGATTTTGGGTGGAAGATATTACTACCATTGGTTTTATTAAATGTTTTGGTTACAGGGGCGGTTATACTGTACCTACAATAAAAAAAGTATAATAGTATGTTCAGCATATTACGAAGTATTTGGTTAACATTTCTGCACGCTTTTCATAAACGTGAAACGGTTGGCTATCCTGAGAAAAAGCCATACCTGCCACCTCGATATCGAGGGAGAATAGTGCTAACACGCGACTCTGACGGGAATGAAAGATGCGTGGCGTGTAATCTTTGCGCAGCAGCATGTCCTGTTGATTGCATATCGTTACAAGCAACTGAGGATGAGAACGGGAGAAGATATCCCGAATTCTTCCGAATTAATTTTTCACGCTGCATTTTCTGTGGTTTATGTGAAGAAGCCTGTCCAACCTATGCAATACAACTTACACCCGATTTCGAATTGGGTGAATACGATAGGCAGAGCATGGTTTATGAGAAGGAACATCTACTAATTAGCGGCGAGGGCAAGTATCATGGGTATAATTTTTACAAAAATGCGGGGGTTGACATGGGTGTAAAAGCAAAGGGGGAAGGTGAAAACGAAGAACCTACTGTGGATTTAAAGAGTTTATTAAAGTAAAATACAATTACTAATGAATACTATCTTTTACATTGCAGGTGCAATAGCATTGCTCTCTTCAATTCTAGCAATTACCAATCGAAATGCAATTCATGCGCTTATATATCTCATACTCTCCCTGCTTTCTATATCAGTGATATTTTATATTCTCGGAGCACCCTTTATTGCTGCACTTGAAGTAATTGTTTACGCAGGTGCAATTATGGTGCTTTTCATTTTTGTTGTGATGATGCTGAATATCGGATTAGAAGAGGAACTGGAGAATAAATGGCTAAAACCCCGCATGTGGATTCTACCCTCAATAATTGCAGCAATTCTTCTTGCAAATTTAATTTATGCACTAAGGGTTTTGGAACATCAAACGGTTACTCCTCAGATAATTCAACCCAAACAAATAGGTATTTCACTTTTTACAACATATCTGCTTGCCGTTGAACTATCCGCAATACTATTGTTAGCGGGTATTATCGGTGCGTATCATATAGGAAAACAGAAGAAAAAAATTATACATCGATTTTTAAAAAAATAGAATATGGTAACTGTTTCGCTTGAAGTACAGATACTCTTTGCAGGATTGCTCTTTTTGATAGGATTAGTTGGTCTGCTTGTTCGTCGAAATATCATTTTTATGCTGATGTCGATAGAAATAATGCTAAACAGTGCTGGCTTGGTTTTCGTAATTGCCGGATCTCATTGGGCTCAGGCCGATGGTCAGGTGATGTTTATCTTTATTCTAACAGTTGCGGCAGCAGAAGTTTCCGTTGGATTAGCCCTGATACTTCAGATGTACCATCATTTTAAAACGCTCGATGCAGATGCCCTCAATACGCTTCGAGACAAAAATGAAAGATAATAATTAACAAACATGACAGCATACATTCCATTTATACCGGCAATTCCGCTTTTCAGCTCGCTGATTATTATTCTTTTTGGAAAAATTCTTTCAAAAAGAGTTGTCGCATTTCTTGGGGTTGGATCAGTTTCACTTTCAGCTCTAATCACGATTATTGCTGGAATAAGTTTTATCTCTTCTCCCCCAGCAAGTGGTTCATACACTGTAACTGTTTGGAACTGGCTGACTGCTGGAGGTTTTTCAGCAAATATTGCTTTCTCTGTTGATGCTTTATCTCTGATATTCTGTTTTGTTATCACATTTGTTGGTGCGCTTATCCATTTATATTCAGTGGAATTCATGGATCACGACGAAGGATTTGCACGCTTTTTTGCTTACATGAATCTTTTTGTCAGCTCAATGCTAATATTGGTTTTAGCAGATAATCTGTTGCTCATGTATCTGGGCTGGGAGGGCGTTGGGCTTTGTAGCTACTTGCTAATCGGTTTTTGGTATAAGGAACCCGAAAATGGGTACGCTGCCCGTAAAGCATTTATCGTTACTCGTGTTGGCGATACTGCAATGATAATCGGACTTTTCCTTCTTTTTATCAACCTAGGAACTCTGAATATTAATGAGTTGATGCAACAAGCATCGCTAAAATGGGCTGTAAGCTCTCCACTTGCGATTCTATCTGCTGCACTATTACTAGGTGGTGCATTAGGAAAATCGGCTCAACTACCTTTACAAACATGGTTACCCGATGCCATGGCAGGGCCATCGCCTGTTAGCGCATTGATACATGCCGCAACTATGGTAACTGCGGGTGTTTATCTTATTGCCAGAACTCATGTTTTATTTGCCCTCGCTCCTGCTGTACAAGCAGCTGTGGCAATAATCGGAGCAGCCACCTTGATCGTTGCTGGTTTTAGCGCATTAACACAACATGATTTCAAACGAGTACTAGCCTATTCAACTATCAGCCAGATTGGTTATATGTTTCTTGCGCTTGGCGTTGGCGCATGGAGTGCTGCTGTATTCCACTTCATGATTCATGCATTTTTTAAAGCCCTTCTATTCCTTGGCGCAGGGGCAGTAATTCATTTGCTACATCATGAACATGATATGTTTAAGATGGGAGGCCTCTGGAAAAAATTGCCAATAATATTTATTACTTTTCTAATTGGTTCAGCCTCGCTTGCTGCATTACCATTGATAAGTGCAGGATTTTACAGCAAGGACGCAATACTTTGGTTCGCATGGTCATCAACAAATGGAAGCAAATGGTTATGGCTTGCAGCGTATTTCGGAGCGTTCATCACATCCATTTATACTTTTAGGATGATTTTCGTAACCTTCTTTGGCGAAGCCAAAACCGAACCTACACACAAACCCGGAAAATTAATGACCATCCCGTTGGTTGTTCTTGCAATCTTATCTCTTATCGGAGGTTTTATTGAACTACCTGAAAATTTTGGACATTTTCAGATTTTTTCGAAATTTTTAAGCACAACACTTCCATCGATTCAACTTGCAGGTGAATCTCACAATGAATTGTTATTCCAGATCCTTTCGGCTGTAGCATCACTATTAGGAATTTATCTGGCTTATCTTTTATATTTCAAGAAATCATCATTTGCCAAATCGTTTAGTAATAGCCAATTAGCAAACTTTTTTTACAAAGGATGGCAATTCGATTGGCTTTACGATAGGATATTCGTAAAACCTTTGGTTTGGTTCTCGGAGATCAACAAGAACGATTTTATCGATAAAATTTATACCGCAATTGCTAAAGCTACCGACTTCCTCAATAGCCTGCTTAGTAGAACACAGCAAGGTCGCCTCAGATGGTATGTAATGGTATTAACGGCTGGTGTTGTAATAATTTTAACATTTATGCTTAACCTATGATACTTCTCTACCTGATTATTATACTTATGGCAGGTGGTGTACTTGCCTGGTTACTTGGAAAACGAAGCGCAATATCATCTCGGATCATTTCTCTTGTCGCCGTATCAATTGATCTAATATTAATTAGCATTGCTATACTCCAAAATGGAATTCATGATGATAAAAAATGGATATTCGAGTACAGCGTAAGTTGGATTCCAAAACTAGGAATTAGCCTACACCTAGCCATGGATGGGTTAAGTTTATTGATGTTGTTTCTTACATTTTTCCTTGGACTAATTGCAATACTAATATCATGGAAAGAGATTCAAAAGAGTGTAGGTTTTTTTCACTTCAACATCCTATGGATACTTTCAGGCATTATCGGGGTATTCCTCTCGATGGATCTATTTTTATTCTATTTTTTCTGGGAGGTGATGCTTATCCCAATGTACTTCCTAATAAGTATATGGGGTCACGAAAATCGAATTTACGCATCCTATAAATTTTTCATCTTCACACAAGCTAGCGGACTGCTTATGTTCCTTGCAATTCTTGGGCTATATCTAGCACATGGGAATGCAACAGGTTATTATACTTTCGATTACCAACAGCTACTCGGCACTACGTATAATCCTACCATCGAGATGTTGCTGATGTGTGGATTTCTAATAGCTTTTATCGTAAAACTTCCTGTTGTACCCTTTCACAACTGGTTGCCAGATGCTCACACCGAAGCACCAACCGCAGGTAGTTTAATCCTTGCCGGATTAATGCTGAAAACTGGGGCATACGGTCTGCTCCGATTTGTAGTACCTCTATTCCCTCATGCATCCCAAACCTTTGCCCCATTCGGGATGCTTCTTGGGGTAATTGGTATTCTTTATGGTGCAAAGCTTGCCTTTTCTCAAACTGATCTAAAACGATTGGTTGCATACACCAGCGTAAGCCACATGGGCTTTGTAATTCTTGGAGTTTATGCTTTTAATGAGTTAGCCTATCAAGGTGTTGTTATGCAGATGATTGCTCACGGGATAAGTACTGGTGCTCTCTTCGTTCTGGTTGGACAACTTTACGAACGTATCCATACACGAGATATCAGTAAAATGGGAGGCTTGTGGGAGCAAGTTCCAATAATGGGAACTATGGGTTTAGTTTTTGCAATGGCATCGCTAGGATTACCGGGGTTAGGCAATTTTATTGCCGAATTTTTGACACTTGTTGGAACATTCAAAGCAAATATTTTGATGGCTAGCCTTGCAAGCGTTGGCCTAATTGCCGCAACCATCTATTCCCTTAGAATTGTGCAGAAAGTTTTCTTAGGCAAAAAGGATAATGAATATAAGATGAAAGATTTATCTATTCGTGAAATAGTTGTAATGGCTTCACTTGTAGTGGCTATCGTCTTTATTGGTCTTTACCCTCAACCTGTTATTAATACTGCAAAACCTGCTTTAATGAAAACCCTAAATGCTAAGCATGAAAACTATCAATCTCAAAAAATCGATGATTCTGTAGTTCCCGATAACAGAACATGCTCACCCGATACAAGAAAATTGAATAAGTAAAAACAACGTTATATGACAGCACTAGATTTTATATGCCTTGCGCCATTTCTTTTACTAGCAAGCGCACCCATAATAATAATGCTCACAATTACCATCACCCGTAATATTAAGGTTGTCTATGGTTTTTCATTGTTGATGTTTTTACTTTCGTTCATATCGCTTTTTATCGTAGCCCCTTATACACCTCACGTTATCACACCACTATTTATTATCGATAGTTACAGCCTACTTTTTTTAGCAATCATAATATTTGCAGGATTTTTGATAACCATACTATCCTACATATACATCAGCCAGCAAGGGGATGATAAGGAGGAGTATTTTATTATCCTTTTTGTTGCAACACTTGGAGCATCAGTTTTGGTGGTAGCAAATCATTTTATTTCATTTTTCCTCGGGCTTGAAACTTTAAGTATCTCACTTTATATTCTTGTTGCGTACATTAAGACCCGTAGTTATTCAATTGAAGCTGGTGTGAAATTTTTGGTTATAGCATCTGTTGCCTCTGCTTTTCTTCTATTTGGTATGGGATTAATCTACACAGCAACAGGTTCAATGAATTTTAAAGCTGTGGCATCAGCATTAGGTTCTTTACATGCTCTTTCCCCAATTTTACTTACTGGTTTTGTAATGCTTCTTGTCGGCATTGGATTTAAACTTGCTCTTGTTCCCTTTCACATGTGGCTACCCGATGTTTATCAGGGGGCTCCCGCTCCTGTAACGGCACTGATTGCAACTATCTCAAAAGGAGCAGTACTAGCCATTGCCCTTAGGTTCTTTATGGATATTCAGGGATTCAATAATCAGGCTATTTTCATTTCATTATCAGCAATCGCCATTATATCAATGTTTACGGGAAATCTACTAGCCTTGAATCAGGGAAATCTTAAAAGGATGCTGGCCTATTCATCCATTGCCCATTTTGGCTACCTACTAATAACCCTTCTGGCTGGCAGTACTGAAGGTATTCATTCAGCAATCTTCTATATAGCCTCCTATACAATTACAACGCTTGGTGCATTTGGGATCATTTCACTCTTGTCCGTTTGTTCTGGTGATGCAGATAGCATTGATGATTACAAAGGGCTTTTTTACAAAAACCCATTTGTTGCAATAGTAATGGCATTGGCAATGCTTTCGCTTGCAGGAATACCGCTAACCGCAGGTTTTATTGCTAAATTCTATCTTGTGCTTGCGGGAGTTAAATCTGGGCTTTGGTTACTAGCATTCAGTTTGGTGATTAATAGTGTAATCAGCTTATACTACTACCTTAGAGTGGTTACCGTAATGTTCACAACCTCTGATCAGGTCAAACCTTCCACTATTCCACTAATGGGCAATCTGGTATTGATTGTTATTGTAATAGGTATTCTATTCCTCGGAATTCTCCCCGCTTGGGTGAGTGATATTATTGCAAATTTATCTTAATGTCCTCTTTTTACAGCCTAAATTTGGTATTAAAGCAATAACTATATTACTGATAATCTGAATTTAAGAAGATCTCCCTAACAATAAATTTGGATTAATAGTATTGGACACTATCCTGCTTTCCAACCCTGTTCAAGTAATTCTCTCAATCAAATAAACCATTTACATTTACTACTATCAAAGTATTATTCTATTTTTGCGATAACCCTAAACACTAGTCTCTATGAAAAAAATAATTATGGTATTAATTGTTCCCATTTTTCTGCTTTCATCATGTAGTAAGGAGAAGAAACAGTCAACAAACCCTTTCTTTAGTGAGTTTAAAACTCCTTTTAATGTTCCTCCATTTGACAAAATTGATACAAGTCATTACATCCCAGCCTTTGAACAAGGGATGATTGACCAACAAGCAGAAATTGATGCTATTATTAATAACTCAGACGCTCCAACTTTCGATAACACCATATTAACCTATGACAGATCTGGGGCACTACTAAGTAACGTTGGAAGGGTTTTTAGCACTGTTAATGGGGCAAATACGAACCCTGCCCTACAAGCCATAAACAGAAAAGTTGCATCTAAGACCACAAAACATCGCGATAATATCTCGTTGAATGAGAAACTCTTTCAAAGAATTAAGGCTGTTTATGAAAATAGAGAGAAAAGTAATCTTGATGCTGAACAAATAAGGGTTGTTGAAAAATATTACGAAGATTTTGTTCGCAATGGGGCAAATCTTAGCGAAACGGATAAAGCAAAACTTCGTGAAATCAATCAGAAACTATCAAAATACTCAATTAAGTTTACCGAAAATGTATTGGCCGAAACCAATACCAACTTTAAGTTAGTCATTGACAATAACGAAGATCTAGCAGGTTTACCTCAAGGCATTATTGATGCAGCCGCAGAGGACGCTAAGAATGATAGCTTGATTGGGAAATGGAAGTTCACGCTTCAAAAACCAAGCATGATTCCATTCCTTCAATATGCTAAAAATCGAAATCTACGTGAAAAACTGTATCGTGGTTATTTTATGCGTTGCAACAATAACGATAAATTTGATAACAAAGAAATACTTGTTAACATAGCTAACTTAAGAGTAGAACGAGCAAATTTGCTCGGGTATAAAACATATGCTGAATACTCTATAAGCAAAAACATGGCTCAAATCCCAGACAAGGTTTACGAATTTTTGAAAGGTATTTTCAATCCTGCTCAAGAGGTTGCCAAGAAGGATCTTGATGCAATGCAGAAAATTGTTGAAAAAGAAGGGGGTAAGTTTAAAATTGAACCTTGGGATTGGTGGTATTATGCCGAAAAACTTAAGAAAGAAAAGTTCAACCTTGATGAATCGGAACTTAAACCATATTTCGCTGCAGGAAATGTCCGTGATGGAATGTTTTATGTAGCCAATAAGCTTTATGGTTTAACATTCATCAAACAACTCAATGTCCCTGTTTATAATTCAGATGTTGAAACATATGAAGTTAAAGAAGCGGACGGTAGCTATGCGGGTATTCTTTATATTGATTTATATATACGTGCGGGCAAACGTCCTGGTGCATGGTGTGGCACAATAAGAGATCAAGTATATGAGAATGGAAAGAGAGTTCCTCCTATTGTTTCGATGGTTTGCAACTTTCCAAGACCAAATGGTGACTCGCCTGCATTACTAACTTGGGATGATGTAAATACATTATTCCATGAATTTGGACATGGTCTTCATAATTTCTGTGTTGATGGGAAATATGATCGAACAGCAGGAAGCCTCCCTCGTGATATGGTAGAACTACCTTCACAGTTTATGGAAAATTATGCAGCCCAACCAGAAATTATAAAATACTACGGGACACATTATAAAACTGGTAAAATTATCCCGGATGAACTTTTGGAGAAGTTAAAGAAAAGTATGGTTTTCAATCAAGGTTTTGAGACTGTTGAACTAGTTGCTGCTTCATTACTTGATCTAGATTGGCACAGTCTTACAGAGCCTAAAAACATAGATGCGCTTGCATTCGAAAAAGCATCAATGGATAATATCAAGTTGATGAAAGAAATCCTACCCAGATATCGCTCAACCTATTTTAGTCATATTATTGGTGGCTACTCTGCTGGTTATTACGTATATCTTTGGGCGGCAGTACTTGATTCAGATGCTTTTCAGGCATTTGTTGATTCAGGAGATATTTTCAACCAAGAGATTGCCGGTAAGTTTAGAAAATATGTACTTAAAGAGGGCGGTAAAGATGAAGGCATGATCCAATATAGAAAATTCAGAGGGCAAGATCCTTCTCTTGATCCCTTGCTTAAAAAAAGAGGCTTAAAATAGCATTAAGTCTATAAATCATTCGATTTACAAAAGGGTGTCTAAAAAAAGACACCCTTTTTTCGACAAATTCTTAAAAATAAAGCAATCGAATGAATAATATCTCGTAACTTTGAGAAAAATAATCTAATATTATGTACAAAGGAACAGTTAAATTCTTTAATGTTTCCAAAGGATTCGGATTTATTAAAGATGCAGAATCAGGCAAAGAGTATTTTGTTCATGCTTCTGGTTTGATTGACAAAGTCAAAGAAAATGATGAAGTAACATTTGAACTTCAAGAAGGTAAAAAAGGGTTGAATGCTATTAACGTAAAGCTAGCATAACCTGGAAGTTTATAAAAACATTAATAGTTTTAGCCTTACTTTTGCAGTAAGGCTTTTTTTATGCATTTATATTATCCCAAAACTTCCAGTGGTACATCAACAACCTTTTCTAAATCCTTTTTATAGAAAAAGGATCCTATAAAAAACATACAGGAAGACAATACAAGAAAAATTGGAAGAATTGATAATGCAGTACTAATATCCGTTCTATCCGAAATATAACCAATTAATATTGGACCAGCCGATGCTCCCAATAGATTTTGAAATATCACCGCAAAAGCATATGAAGTAGCTCTTAATCCTGGGTGAACTAAATCTTGAGTAACTGCGCTTGCAGCAGGGACAAACATTGCAATTGTTACCCCCGTTAATAGAAATGAAATGTACTGCAATATCCCATCAAAAACGACAAAACCAAAAAATGCAAAAAGCGCAGTTATTAATGCAGACAATGCAGGAAAAACCATTCTTGCATTAACTCTCTTTTTTCGCCACCTATCGGCAAGATATCCACCTAATGGTGCGCCTATAATAGAAAGAAGCATTGTAATCGATGCTTTTGTTCCCGCATTTTGAAGCGGAATATTTTCCAAACGACTAAAATAACTGGGCAACCATGATAACAAAGAGGTTGTAACAAAAATACTCCCTGTCATTCCTAAATAATTAAAAATAAGTGTTGGTTTACTAGCAAACTCTTTAACAATATCTGCAAAAGACATTTTATTTTGTTCCCCATTATCCTCGTTATTCTCAACTTTACCAATTGCGTCCTTGTTTAAAGAGTTTCCATTTTTAAGAAGAACAACAGTTTTATAATCCTTTATGAAGAAAAAAAGAATAGCTATAACAATTCCCGGTAAAGCTACAATCCCAAACGCACTCCTCCAGCCCCATTTTGCAGCAATTATGCCACCCAATGCCATACCAATAGCGCTTCCGAGAGTTATAGAACTATTCCAAATCCCCATCATGAACGAGCGTTTTTCTTTTGGATATAAAGCGGAAATCATCGCCGTACCGCCTGGTGCGTAACCTGCCTCCCCAATACCAATAAAGGTTCGAGTAATAAAGAGTTGTGGGAAGGTTTTTGTAAATGACGCTGCAAAGGTTGCAAGACTCCATACTGTCGCCATTGCACCAATTGTTCGTCGTCTGCTCCATCTATCAACTAAAATAGACGCAGGAATTGTAAGAATAACTATAGACCAATAAACTGAAGAAATTAATGCACCAAGCTGTGTATCAGTTAAATTCCAATCGGCTTTAAGAAATGGGAAAAGAGAAGTAATTATCATTCTATCAATATAATCAAACATATATAACAGAAACAAAAGAATAAATACATAGTTAGTATACCCTTTTGAAAAAAGATACCCATCTTGTTTCGCATTAATATTCATGATAATACCAATTAATTAAAAGCAATTCATTTTTAAACAATGTATTGATCAACCCAAGTAAGTTGTTCTTTCATTTAACATCACCTAAAATAGGTTATTCAATATCAATTCTAATAAAAAAATAGTAAATTTAGTCTATTCAAATAATATTATTCACATAAAACACCATCTTTATAGTATAAATCTTTAGTTCTGGTTGATTTCATTTCCGTTAAACTAAATCTCTTGGCAAGATAAAAAAATAAAATCCTAATGCTACCTTCCATCTGGATTTATTATAAAAAGGCCTCCATTAATACAAAAGTATATATTTAGTTAAGTTTTAGAAATCTAAAAATTTAACAAAATACGGTTATTTAGCATCCAATATGTATTTTTATTATTCATTTTCGTAAGTTTACAATATCAAATTTAAAACGTATGACTCCTTCCACACTCTTTAACGAGATTCAGACATATTGTAAGGCCAATGCTAATGAGGCTCTCGTAAAAAAATACTCCCGATATTTTAAAGAAGGTTACAATGCCTATGGATTATCTCAAGAACTTCTAACCAGTAAAATCTCTGATATTATTCAACAAGAAGGTATTGATTTCGATACAATTGAAGAAACCAGCTATCTTTTAGTTTCCTCAGGGATGTATGAAGAGATTAGTTTTTCTATTCTTCTCTTTAAGGAGTATAAAAAGCAACTTTCCATCGAAAAATTTGATGTGATCGAAAAATGGTTTGAAATTGGAATTAGCAATTGGGCGCATACCGATGCCATCTGTAGTGATTTAATCTCTGTTTTTCTAGAAAAAAAGATTATTACTTATGAGAGGATGGCAAACTGGAAAGCATCCCCAAATAAATTTCAACGTAGAGCTGTTCCAGTTGCATTAATAAAAATGTTGAAGTATACAAATGATTATCAACCCTTTTTCAATTTTATTGAGCCCCTAATGATGGATTCCGAACGAGAGGTTCATCAAGGATTAGGATGGTTTCTCCGAGAAGCTTGGAAAAAAAGCCCAGAACAAACTGAAATGTACATGATGCAATGGAAAGATACCGCTCCAAGGCTTATTTTCCAGTATGCCACAGAAAGAATGAAACCGGAACAAAAGCAACACTTCAAACGCTCTAGGGGAAATAGGTAACAAAATTATTTGACTCAAAAAATGAATGTCATTATTAGAGAGGCTAATTCAGATGATTTTGAATCCGTTTATTTACTTATTTGTGATCTTGAGGGTCAACAAATGGATAACGAGTCCTTCAAAACTATTTATTCAAAAAACATAAGCGACCCCAATATTTACTATTTAGTAGCCGATAAGGATAATTCTGTTGTTGGCTTTATTAGCCTTCATGTTCAGCATATTCTTCATCATTCGAAACCAACATGTGAACTGCAAGAATTAACCGTTAATCCCAATCTACGAGGTTCAGGTATTGGCGGTTTATTAATGAAAGAAGTCGAAATAATTGCCCGAAAATTGCACCTTGAAGAGATTGAGTTAACCACTAAAATTCATCGAGAACGAACTCAAGCATTTTATAGAAATTTGGGATATATACATACACATAATAAGTATGTAAAAAAACTTTCTTAATCAAATTAGGCACAATGGTTCATATTGTTTTTTGAACGTCGATCTATTGTGTCCGTTATGTTTCAATTCAAAGTTTATCTAACAAATATCTTTTCATTTTTCAATTTACATTTTTCGTTATTATTTCTTAATCCTATGCTTAATAGCATGATTATCTTATTTATTGCTCGAAATGGAGTTCGCTTTAACATCATTTTATAACTTTGCCATCCGAAAATCCTAAAAGAATAGTTATGGCAGAAAAAAATAAAGGTTCTAAACTTTTCTCTGAGTTCCCGCCAATTTCAACTGAGCAGTGGGAGTCAGTGATTCGTGAAGATCTAAAAGGCGCCGACTACGACAAGAAATTGGTTTGGAAAACCATGGAGGGCATTAATGCTAAACCCTACTATCGCGCCGAAGACCTTAAGAATATTGATACTACAAAAGTGCTACCAGGTGAATTCCCCTACATTCGTGGCAACAAAGAAAAGGGCAATAATTGGTTAGTTCGTCAGGATTTTGACGTTAACGGCGACAACCCCACTGAAACAAATCAAAAAGCACTTGATGTACTTACTAAAGGTGTCGATTCGATCGGTTTCAGACTTTGTAAAGGTTGCGAACCATGCTTTGATGGCGTTAGCAAAATTCTTAACGGAATCGACTTTCAGAAAACTGAAGTTAACCTAATTGGAGGTGGTTCTTCACGTAAAGCTATACCGTTCTTTATCCAAAAGATTAAAGAAACCAAGGCCGACGCTAAAAAAGTAAAAGCATCAATTGATTATAGCCCATTATCATCATTAACACTCAACGGAAAATTCTGCTGTGATGCAGAAACCTCCTTCAATAGAATGAAGGAAGTAGTTGAAAGTGTTCGTGAATTCCCCGAATTCAAAGTGATTGGCGTAAACGCTTATATTTTCCATAATAGCGGCTCAACTTTGATTCAGGAACTAGCATTCGCTCTTGCGATGGCTAACGATTATCTTGTAGCACTCACCGAGCGTGGAATTACAGTAGATGAGGCAGCAAATAGAATCAAGTTTAACTTTGCAGTAAGCGCCAACTATTTTATGGAAATTGCCAAATTCCGTGCAGCTCGTCTGTTATGGGCAAAAATAGTAGAGGCATACAACCCTAAATCTATTGAATCCGCTCAAATGAGCATTCATGCTGAAACAAGCACATGGAACAAAACCGTTTATGATGCTTACGTTAACATGCTTCGCACCACTACCGAAGGGATGTCTGCTGTAATTGCTGGTGTTGATTCATTGAATATTCTTCCCTTTGATACAACTTACCAGAACGCAACTGCTTTTTCAGAGCGTATTGCAAGAAACCAACAACTAGTTATTAAAGAAGAGTCTTACTTTGATAAAATCGCAGACCCAGGGGCAGGCAGCTATTATATCGAGAACTTAACCGACTCGATTGCACAAGAGGCTTGGAAACTTTTCCTTCAAGTTGAAGCAATGGGTGGCTATCAGGCAGCATTTACTGAAGATTTTATTCAAAATCAGATTAAAGAGGTTGCACACAAACGCGATATGAACATCACTTCCCGTCGTGATACGGTTCTTGGAACGAACCAATACCCTAACTTCACTGAGGTTGCAGACACCAAAGCCGTTAAAGAAAGTTCTGTAAAACGCACTGTTGCCAGCAAAACTGCTGAGATGATTGCTGAACCACTTGTTCCATATCGTGGTGCTCAAGCCATTGAGGAACTTCGTTATAAAACTGATGCCAGTGGTAAACGCCCAAAAGTATTTATGTTAACTCTAGGAGGATTGGCAATGCGTCGTGCTCGTGCACAATTCAGCAGCAACTTCTTTGCCGTTGCTGGATTCGAGGTGATAGATAATATTGGCTTTAAAACTGTTGATGAGGGTATTAAAGCTGCTATTGATGCAAAATCAGATGTTGTAGTTATTTGTAGCTCCGATGATGAGTATGTAACCTTTGCTCCTGAAGCATTTGAGAAACTTGGTAATAAAGTTATCTACGTTGTAGCTGGCGAGCCAGTTTGTAAACCAGAACTGGAAGCAAAAGGGATTAAGAACTTTATCAGCACAAAGTCTAACATTCTTGATACTCTGGTATATTATCAAAATCTACTTAAAATCTAAACGCTAAGTCGCAAAGCCGCAAAGATGAAAACTCAAGAAGAATATGAAAAAATTGGTAAACTTATTCTTGATTGCGCATTCGAGGTGCATAAAGAGTTAGGACCAGGCTTACTTGAGTCTGTATATGAGATTTGTTTACTTGAAGAATTAAGAAAAAAAGGATTAACCGTTAAAAATCAACTTAAACTCCCTGTTTACTATAAAGGAAAAGAATTAGACAAAGATTTTTATATAGATATTCTGGTGGAAGATTGCATTGTGATTGAACTTAAGTCTGTTGAAACTCTTTTGCCTGTACATGAAGTACAGTTGGTAACTTATATGAAATTGGCGAATATCAATCTAGGTTTTCTAATCAACTTTAATGTCTCTTTATTAAAATCAGGTATTAGAAGAAAAGTAAACAATTATTTCTTAGCGTCTTAGTGTCTTTGCGTTTAAATCATAAAAATATGAGAAAAGATTTTTCAAAAATAAATATCAAGGAAGCGAAAAGCAGTAATAAAAAACTCAGCACAGAGTCGAACTGGACAACACCTGAGTTGATAAACGTTAAGCCCGCATATTCTGCTGAAGACCTTGAGAACATGGAGCATCTGAACTATGCTGCAGGTATTCCTCCTTTTCTACGTGGCCCTTATAGTACCATGTTCGTAATGAAGCCTTGGACCGTTCGTCAGTATGCTGGGTTCTCCACAGCCGAAGAATCAAACGCATTCTATCGTCGTAACCTTGCTGCTGGGCAAAAAGGGCTTTCTGTAGCATTCGACCTCGCAACCCATCGTGGTTACGATTCAGACCACGAGCGTGTTGTGGGTGATGTTGGTAAGGCAGGTGTAGCAATCGATAGCGTTGAGGATATGAAAATCCTGTTTGCAGGAATTCCTCTCGATAAAATGTCGGTTTCAATGACCATGAATGGTGCCGTTCTTCCAATTCTAGCCTTCTATATCGTTGCTGCGCTTGAGCAGGGCGCAACAATGGAGCAATTAACTGGAACTATTCAAAACGATATCCTAAAAGAATTCATGGTGCGTAATACCTATATATATCCACCCGAATTCTCGATGAAAATTATCGCTGACATATTCCAATTCACAGCTAAGAATATGCCTAAGTTCAACAGCATATCCATTTCTGGCTACCACATACAAGAAGCTGGTGCTACTGCTGATATCGAATTAGCTTATACACTAGCAGACGGTCTAGAGTATTTAAGAACTGGCGTTAAATCAGGTCTTGATATCGATGCATTTGCTCCTAGGCTTTCATTTTTTTGGGGAGTTGGGATGAACCATTTTATGGAGATTGCCAAAATGCGTGCAGCTCGCCTGCTTTGGGCAAAAATGGTGAAAGGGTTTAACCCCAAGAATCCAAAATCGATGGCCCTCCGTACACACTGCCAAACATCAGGTTGGAGTTTAACAGAGCAAGATCCTTTCAATAACGTAGCACGTACCTGTATTGAGGCAATGGCTGCAGCACTAGGTCACACTCAAAGTTTGCACACCAATGCACTTGATGAAGCAATTGCATTACCAACCGATTTCTCAGCTCGTATCGCACGTAACACGCAAATTTACATTCAAGAGGAGACTAACGTTTGCCGTTCGGTTGACCCTTGGGCAGGTTCTTACTATATTGAGTATCTAACCCATGAGATTGCCCACAAAGCTTGGAAACTGATTGAAGAGGTAGAAGAACTCGGTGGAATGGCTAAAGCAATAGAGACAGGTATTCCAAAAATGCGTATTGAAGAGGCTTCCGCTCGTAAGCAAGCTAGGATCGACTCAAATAAGGATATCATCGTAGGATTAAATAGATTCCGTCTTGAAAAGGAAGATCCACTCGAAATTCTTGATGTTGATAATACAGCCGTTCGCCTCTCTCAGATTGAACGTTTGAAGAAAATTCGTGCCGAACGCAATGAGGCAGATGTCCAAGCCGCACTTGCTGCGATAACAAAAGCCGCTCAAACTGGCGAAGGGAACCTTTTAGCTCTTGCAGTTGATGCAGCAAAGAAACGTGCAACCCTTGGAGAAATATCCGATGCTTGCGAAAAGGTTGCAGGTCGTTATAAAGCAACAATTCGTTCCATTTCAGGAATATACTCATCAGAATCTATGGAAGACCAAACATTTAAAAATGCTCGTGCGCTTTGCGAAAAATTTGCGAAGTTAGAGGGTCGTCAGCCACGTATCATGATTGCCAAAATGGGTCAGGATGGGCACGACCGTGGTGCAAAGGTTGTAGCCACCGGCTATGCCGATATCGGCTTTGATGTTGATATGGGTCCACTATTCCAAACCCCTGCCGAGGCAGCAAAGCAAGCCGTTGAGAACGATGTTCATATTCTAGGTGTATCAAGCCTTGCAGCAGGTCATAAAACCCTTGTTCCACAGGTAATGGAGGAACTAAAAAAACTTGGTCGCGATGATATTATGGTTATCGTTGGTGGGGTTATCCCGGCACAGGATTACCAGTATTTATACGATCAGGGCGTTGTAGGTATCTTTGGACCTGGTACACCCGTATCCGATGCAGCAGGTAAGATTTTAGAAATTTTGCTTGATAGACATAATGATTAGATTTTCCCCTTTATATCCCTAACCTAGGGTGTAGAGTCCTGATATTTATCCTATTAACAAGGGTGTCCAAAATCAAGGACACCCTTATAATTTTTAATACAAATTACTTCTTATAAAACTGTTACATTATTCAAATGTTACTGGTATATAAATAGTCATTTCTAACTGTGCATTCCCAGTATTATCATTACCCCTACCATCAACCTTTACCCATAATTCGGGTGCTACAGTAGTTGTTGTAAAGTAAGTCCAACCCCAATATTGATCATATATATTACCATTAAAATATAAACTACTCACGGGGCTAATGGCCAAAACTCTTTGAGTGACAGGTATAATAAAATCGAATTCAGATTTTAAGCATGTATAGTTTGGAACAGGCTCATTAACTCTATAAACAATGTGCAGCATTACGCCAAATCCATCGTTTACGATTCTAATGTTGCTGGCCTCAACATAAAATTTAGTGTACCTACCTGGTCTGGAATATATATCCGCATCTCCTCCGCTAAACCAAGGTACTTGATTGATTTCAAGAAGCCCCATAATAGCACCGCTAGTTTTTAATTGTCCTTTCGGATCTGCGGGAGTAAACTTATAACTAGACGATTCAATTTTTTGTTGATTATTGCTAACCTGATCGTTGTTTTCTTGAATATCTTTTGAGCAACTACCTATCAATAAAAGTACTGACAGTAATGCCATTGCTTTAATAATAATTAATCGTTTCATAAGAATAAAATTTTTAATATAATGCCTACTCATAAGGTTTTTCGGCTTCGACCATAATAATATTATATAAGAAGTAATTTTTAATAAAGGTAAACAGCTTATTATTACATGTCAAGGAAAACACCTTTTTTATTATTAGTAAAAAATATTATCTGCGTATTTGTGGTAAAATCTCTGGTAAGATTGTGAAAATTTTGTTGAATCGGCATAATAATTATTTAGACCTTTTAGAACATAGAATGATTCAAAAACCCTCTTTAAACTAGTTGTTTAGAGAGGGTTTGTTGTTTTATGCAAATTATTTGTAGTAGTGCTTGGCCCAGAGTCCCTTTAGTAGAAATTAAATAACTTTAAGGTTTTATTAGTTTTACCTTTACGAGACAAGAATCAACCCTTTTCAGGAAATATGAGGATTAGAAAAACTATTATCGCATTTACAATACTACTCATAAGCAATCAACAGGGTATTTCACAAAATCTTCTTAGTAAAAAACAACTATACATCGAAGGTTTATACCATTATGGCTTTGTAGCTCCTCATCATGACTATATGGCCTATTTTATAAATGAACATGTACAAGGGTTTCAAATCAATCTGGGAATATCAACAATAGGGAATAAGTATTGGAATAAATACTACAACTACCCAAGGATAGGAATCGGATACTACCACTCGGGGCTTGGGAACAGATATATATATGGTCTTTTAAATGCAGGTTATTTATATGTTGATAGATCATTCTTCAATCTGAGTAACAGATTCAATCTTGGGAATAGAATATCGTTTGGGTTAGGTCATATCTCTAAGAGATTTGATTTGTATTCTAATAATTACAATACAGTAATAGGATCAAAATTAAACGTGTTTATCCAATACAACATAGAAGGGGCTGTGAAGATTACTCCTCTTGTCCAAATGAAAATGGGATTAAGCTTAATCCATTCCTCAAATGGTAGTATACATGAACCGAACATAGGGTTTAACGTGGTTACTTCGTCAATCGGGCTGCAATATTCTTTAACAAATCAGGTATACAACATTAAAAAGGAAAGCCCAATAAGTCTGGACTCTTCTAAAATTCAATTTATTGCCAGTGTTGCGTTCGGCTGGAAAAGTATTTCGCGATTTCATTCGTATGAATATCCTGTATATGCCATATCGTGCGAGTATTCAAAGAAAATTTCAAGCACTGGTTGGCTGGGTTTAGCAATTACAGGTTACCTCGATCGTTCTATAAAAAAAGAGTTTGAAATCCAATTAGTGCCTGATTCAACTTTTAAATCATCTGATTACTATAGCATTGCTCTTAACCCATCGTACGAAATGAAAATGGGTCGATTATCTTTCCTCTTTCAACCAGGAGTATATTTAAAGCATAGTGTGAAAGAGTATGGATTAATTACCAACCGAATAGGTTTACGATATAATTTTCGGAACAACATTGCGGTAGGCATTGCTATTAAAACTCATTGGCTAGCCAAGGCCGATATTGTTGAATGGAGTATTGGATATCGATGGAAGAAGTAATTTTGCAGTATGAAGAGAATCTCTTTATATAAATTGTTCCTTATTGTATGCACTTCGATTGTCTACTCATCGTGTAAGGATGGTTTATTTAACGCTGGAGATGTTGTAACAAGAGAGATACAACTTAGTAGCACAATCTCCTGTATAGAGGTGAATACGATGCTAGAGATTACTTTAGTTCAGGACACCATCAATAAAGCGTTGGTTACCTGTGGTGAGAATCTTCAATCCGATATTGATATTTTTGTAAAAGACAACATCCTATATCTGAACAACTCAATAAAATACAACTGGTCACGCAGCTATGAAAAGGTGAAATTAGAGCTTCATCTTATAAGTATACCTCGTCTAGATGTTAGGAAGCCATCATATATAACCTCAAGAGATACTATCAAAACACATGAATTTTTCCTAGTCGATTGGGGAAAATTTACAGAACTAGATGTAACCCTCGATGTTGATAATTGCGCAATAGATGTTTCTGTAGAAGGTTTTGGTCATTATACAGTTAAGGGTAAATCAACTACGGCAAATTTTCATTGTAAAGGCTCAGCATTTTTTTACGCAGAAAAACTTCAAGTGCAAAACTGTACAGTTCTTCAAAATAGTATTGGTGATACTTATGTTAATGTATTGAATAAACTTACAGTAACCATCCAAAACTCAGGAAAGGTTTACTACTATGGCAACCCATCTTCTATAATATTGAATAATAATTTCCCTAATGATAAACTAATTCATCTGCCAAATGATTAGTTTCTAAAGCAATAGAATCTATTCAAATTCAAAAAGGTTCTACTGAGAAGGGTTGAACACTTGTATTTTTCAAATGAAATTGTGAAATTAGCCAACAAATTGAAAATCTTAAAGCCTCTATGTTTTTAAGACTTTTTAAAGAAATATTAAACATTTTACTGCATCGTTTATTCAAAAAAAGGAGTCTTTAAATAAAAACAGATTATGGAAATACAAAAAACTTCTACAGCAGGACAAGTAATGGGTATCATCGGAATAGTGCTTGGTATTATTTCACTAATCGTAGCATTTATACCCTGCATTGGCGTAGTAGCATTTATACCAGCAACGCTTGCCCTTATATTTAGTATCATTTCTATTATTCAAGCCTCACAAGGTTATGGTTCAAAAGGACTTGGCATTGGTGCTCTAGTAATATCGGTGGTTGCAATTCTTGTTGCTGCTATTTGGTTAATAATTTTAAGTAATGGCGCAGCTATTATTACTGATAAGATCATTAATCACTCCGATAAAATTGAAAAATTTGGAAGAGATTTAGAAAAATCCGTTAACGAAGAAATTGAAAAAAATGTAGATATGAATTCCGTTTCGGATAGCCTTGAGAGGGCACTTAAAAACCTCGAAAGTGAAATGGATAAGGTAGAAGGAACAGTAAACGAAAAAACTATTCATGATGCAGCATCTGCGGCAGCCAAAGCAATAAAAAAGGCAACTGAAGGAATTAAAATAGAGACTGATTCTACTAAAACAAATAATTAATGTATAAACATAATGAAAGGTCAGAACAGATAATAATTTGTTCTGACCTTTCGTTTTTATTCTTTTTGGTTGTAGCTTTTTCTGTTTAAATAAGTATTATAAAGATATCGATTGACTGTAAGTACAATTCCTATATATTGATGAATAATAGATGCTATCATATAATAAATATCTGCTTTGTTAGTATTATACTAGGCATTCTATTCTACTCTCTTATATTTTGTGGCAATAATCATCCAATCCCTGCATTACTCACAAAATTGACAGGCATAATCCCACCAAGTAAGGGATTATCGGCAAGTTTTTCGGAACTTGTTAGGGGTAATTTCGAAAGGGCTTTAGTCCTTAATCCCTATAGTATAAGAATCTTTTCTTTTTTTATAATCCAACTATTTACAAGAGCATTTGTTTCACTTGCAGTTGCCGGTAATTGGATGAAAACATCCAGAATTATTTTAATCGATGCTTTTTACTCTACAACACTTTTTGTTTTCTGCTTTGCCCCACTTATATCTTACACATTAAGCCTATTCGCCAAGCTCCTTTAGAAGAGTATCGAAAGTAAATCCCTCTGTTGCCTTTATTCCACGAGGTGTATTATAAACCCGACTACATTCACTATAATAATCATGTTGGTAATGGAAAATGTAATCGCCATTCAAGGCTTCCTCCAAAAGTGTTTCTTTTTCTTTTAACGTTATAAGTGGTTCAACATCATAACTCATGATATATGGTAATGGCAAGTGGGCTCTAAATGGAAAAAGATCGGCAACAAATACAATTGTTTTCCCTTTATAAGTAATTACTGGTAAAATTTGACCATGTGTATGTCCATTAAATATCCGAAGATAAACATCAGGTATTAACTCACCCTCCTTCTCTATAAGATTAAGAGCCCCCAAATCCCTCATAGGCAAAAGATTTTCAGGGAGGTAAGAATCTACTTCACGTGAATTTGGGTTGATCGCATTCTCCCATTGAGCCCTAGATATATGATACTTAGCATTGGGAAATGTAAGAGCAAAAGAACCATCAGGGTTAAGTTTAACTCCACCGCCACAGTGATCGAAGTGGAGATGAGTTAGTATTACATCGGTTATGTTTTCTGGCTTATAGCCTCTATTAGCCAAACCTTCTATCAATCCTTCTCCACCAAACTTATAAACGTGGCCAAAAAACTTCTCACTTTGTTTATCACCAATACCATTATCAATTAGTACAACTCTATCACCACTATCAATTATCATTGAACGTACTGCAAGAGGGATTAAATTATTTTCATCAGCAGGATACACCTTATTCCATAAAACTTTTGGCACAACACCAAACATAGCCCCGCCATCAACTCTAAAGTTTACAATATTAAAAGAATGTATTTTCATAATAGTTTAAAAATTGAAGTACTTAAAATTGCCTAAAATTATTCTAAAATCCTAAGATACTCAAAACCTCAACTCGATTTAACCACCTTTTATTCTAACAACAAAAAAACCAATTTGTTTCAGTTAAGTAATCCGAGTCAAGAAATTATCCTAAACAAAATAGCACTTCGCTTAAGAATGACTTAACTTTGAAGTGTAAATTTCAACTATGAGAATCCATTTTATTGCTATTGGTGGGAGTGCAATGCACAACCTTGCTATTGCCCTAAAAGAGAAGGGTTATGATGTATCAGGTTCGGATGATGAAATCTTTGAGCCTTCACTTAGTCGGTTAAAAAAGCACGAGATATTACCTCCATCAATTGGTTGGGAAGTTTCTCGAATCACATCTGAACTAGATGCAATTGTTCTTGGAATGCATGCACGTGCAGATAATCCAGAACTTCTAAAAGCAAAAGAATTAGGTCTTAAGATTTATTCTTATCCAGAGTATTTGTATGAACAGACAAAAGATAAAATAAGGATTGTAATTGGCGGTAGTCATGGTAAAACCACAATCACTTCGATGGTTATGCATGTTCTTAAATTTGCAGGTATCGATTTCGATTACATGGTTGGCGCACAACTCGAAGGCTTTGAGAATATGGTAAGTTTAAAACAAAATACTAAAATAGCCGTGTTTGAAGGGGATGAGTATTTAACCTCTCCAATTGACCTACGTCCTAAATTTCACCTTTACATGCCAACCATTGCTCTGATATCGGGCATTGCTTGGGATCATATTAATGCTTTCCCAACCTACGAAGGATATAAGAACCAATTTGCAATTTTTATCGATAAGATTATTGAGAATGGTACTCTAGTTTACTGTGCGGAAGATTCTGAAATAATTGATCTGGTTTCAAAATCAAAAAGGAGCATTAACAAACTACCATACACAACCCATCCATTTGAATCAACAGAAGGAGGCGCATGTTTGGTTATAAAAAACGAAAAAATTCCCTTGTCTATTTTCGGGAAACATAATATGCAGAATATAAGTGGAGCTAAGGCCGTGTGTAATCAGGTTGGTATTACCGATGAGGTATTTTATAAAGCAATATCTTCCTTTAAGGGAGCCTCAAAAAGGCTACAACAATTAGCAGAAAATCAGCACACAAAAGTTTTTCTAGATTTTGCTCATTCCCCTTCAAAAGTAGCAGCTACAGTTCAGGCAGTAAGCGAAACCTACCGCAATAAAGATTTGGTAGCATGTTTAGAACTACATACTTTCAGTAGCCTTAATGCAGAGTTCCTAAGTCAGTATAAGGGTACGATGGGAAAATCAAATATTAGCCTAGTCTACTTTAACCCTGAAACTATTGCTCACAAAAAACTTTCGCCCATCAAACCTAATGATGTAAAAAATAACTTTTTGCCCTCTGATGTTGAGGTCTATACCGACTCTCAGATGCTAATTACTAAACTGAAATCCATTGAATGGAAGGATAAAAACTTACTTATTATGACATCAGGAAATTTCTCAGGCATAAACCTTCAAGAACTTGCAACGGAGATAGTCAAGTAGGTTCAAACATAAAATTAATAGCCATGAAACTCGAATCGAAACGAATAGAGATTATCCCTCTAACCCTGCATGAGATGCAGATATTCATTAAATCACGCAGTGATTACGAAAAACATGCAAATCTTACAGTAACGGGAATTGAGACCCCAGAATTTTACAGGGATGAAATTAAAGAAACAATCCAACTTGAGCCTAAATCATGGACTAGCAAAAACAAAGAATACCTATTCCATACTATATGGTTAATGATCCAAAGGGAATCAAAAACAATAGTTGGGCAATTTGTTTTCAACGGAAGACCAAATGAACTGGGTGAAGTTGAAATATTCTTCATGGTAGAACTACCCTATCGTAAGCAAGGGATTGCGACTGAGGCTATGCTTGAAATTATGAGATGGGGTTGTAAGACTAAACTCTTCCGAGTAGTTTATATTGATGCTGATTTACAAAACAAAGCGGCTAAAGCTTCATTAAATAAACTTGGCTTTAAAAAGCAGCCCGACGATGAGGATGGTAATCCATCTAACAGATACTATAAAGCAATTTATCCCACAGAACCTTGTATTGATGACCTTGAAGTTGATCCAATAAAAGAGTGAAAGACATTATCTACATGATTCTTTAAAACTAAATCTGTTCCTTCAAAATATTATCTCATAAATCATTAAAAAATATTTCACGCTGATATCCGCAAAAATGCTATCCTACCTCAATAAAAAAATATTTTTGAAATTTTTTGGCAGGTATAAAAATTAAGTTACCTTTGCAGCCGCTTAACCGATAAAGGAGCGGCACCAAATCATGGCCCGTTCGTCTAGGGGTTAGGACGTCAGGTTTTCATCCTGGTAACAGGGGTTCGATTCCCCTACGGGCTACAAACTTTATTGTTAAGAAGATGGCAAATCACAAATCAGCAGAAAAGAGAAACAGGCAGACTGAAGAAAGAAGAACACATAACAGGTATTTCGCAAGAACTACCCGTAATGCTCTTAAAGAATTAAGATCAACTACCGATAAAGCAGTAGCTACAGAATTACTTCCTAAAGTTTCTTCAATGCTTGACAAGCTTGCTCAGAAAAACATTATTCACAAGAATAAGGCTGCCAACTTGAAAAGTTCTCTAACAAAGCACGTGAGCGAATTATAGAACTCATAATGCCAAAAACATTGAAGCTCCGAATATTCGGAGCTTTTTTTATTTAAACAATTATTAAACTCACCAAATACAACCTTGGAATCATATTTTTTGTATCTTGTTGAATAACAATTTAAATATTTCATGTCAACAGAGAATAAAAACCTAACGATAAAAGATTGGGCGCTTGAGGATCGTCCTAGGGAAAAAATGATTAAAAAAGGCGTTGGAAGCCTTACCGATACTGAACTACTAGCCATCCTTATAAAATCCGGCACAAAGAATGAAAATGCGGTAACAATCGCAAAAAGAATTCTTCATTCTGCAAACGACAACTTAAATGAATTGGGGAAGTTTACCCTTACAGATTTCACCTCAACCAAAGGAATTGGTGAAGCCAAGGGAATAACAATAATGGCAGCATTAGAAATTGGACGTAGACGTAAGTTGGCAGAAGTCCTCAATCGGCCTAAGATTCATTCGAGTAATGATGTGAAGGAGATTTTTCAAGCTCAACTAGCCGATTTGCCACACGAGGAATTTTGGGTTCTATACATGAACCGAGCCAACAAAGTATTAGATCAAACAAGAATAACTCAAGGTGGAGTGACGGGAACAGTTTTCGATATCAAATTAATTATGAAGTCAGCAATTGAGAAACTGGCCTCGTCAATTATAGTATGCCACAACCATCCATCTGGAAACCCAAAACCTAGCGAACAGGATATTCAAATCACCCAAAAGTTAAAAGAAGCTGCACAAATTTTTGAAATATCACTATTGGATCATATCATAGTAACCGATTCCGAGTGTTATTCGTTTGCTGACAATGGAAGTTTGTAACATTAAGGAAATCGACATGTGTCTTTTAATGCTACTTTTACATTTGTTATCCTTAAATCATTTCTTTTATGAAGATTATTCTTTCCTTACTTATGGCACTCTCATTGATTTCTAAAGTATATGCTCAGGATTTATTCCTTTATGAGAGAAAAGAGTTTATAGTTGGAAATGATACTCTTCGATACAGGATCATGTACCCCCTGAACTTTGATGCTAATAAAAAATACCCATTGGTATTATTCCTTCATGGATCCGGCGAAAGGGGAAAGGATAATGAAGCTCAATTAATTCATGGTGGTAAACTTTTTGCTCAAGATGAAATTCGTTCGAATTTTCAGGCAATTGTGATATTCCCTCAGTGCCCGGAGAATGGCTTCTGGGCTAGCACTAAAAGAGAAAAGAACACCGATGGGTCTAACCTATTTGTTTTTAATCCAAATAGCAAACCCACTAAACCAATGGAACTAACAATCAAATTGGTAAAGCAAACACTTAAAGAAAACTACGTAGACAAAAAAAGAATTTACGTTGGTGGTCTTTCGATGGGTGGTATGGGCACTTTTGAAATCCTTTATCGATGCCCAAAGATTTTTGCTGCTGCATTTCCAATATGCGGAGGTGGTAATCCCGAATATGTAGGTAAATATGCTAAAAGAGTAAAAATTTGGGTTTTTCATGGGGCAAAGGACGATGTTGTTCTTCCTGAATATTCTAAAAAAATGGTTGATGCAATTAAAGAGAAAGGCGGGGATGTAAATTTTACGATTTATCCGAATGCCAACCATAATAGTTGGGCCTCTGCTTTTGCCGAACCAAACCTTTTTCCGTGGTTGTTTTCAATCTATAAGAAATAGATTATTTTTCGATTAAATTACTTAGTAATTGAGCAAAATATAGTTTTCTTTTTACTATTTTGCAGTCATCAAACCTTGCATTCAAAGTGTTAACATAAATAGGAGCAATTCCATGATTAAAGTTATTGGCGAAAACAACTCCATACTCAACCAATTTATCGCTGAACTGCGCGATGTAAATGTTCAAAACGACTTTATGAGGTTTCGAAAGAATCTCGAACGAATTGGAGAAATTTTCGCTTATGAACTAAGTAAAGAATTACACTACGAAAGTCATCTAGTACAAACGCCACTAGGCACGGCAGATGTAAATCTTTCTACTGATCAAATCGTCTTGGCTGTAATCCTTAGAGCAGGACTTCCGTTGCATCAAGGGATGTTGAATTATTTTGACAAAGCAGAAAATGCCTTTATTTCAGCTTACAGAAAGTATAGCAAGGATGGAACATTCACAATTCAATTTGAACACCTCTCCTGTCCAAGTGTTGCGGGGAAACTTCTTGTAATTATTGACCCGATGCTGGCAACAGGAGCTTCGATGTTACTTGCTTACAAAGCCATTCTTGAAAGAGGCACACCAAAACACACCCATATTGTTTCTGTAATTGCCTCAAAAGAAGGTGTTGACTACTTGCGAAAAAATCTACCACAAAAAAATGCTACTATCTGGTTGGGCGCAGTTGACGATGAGTTAACTGTTAAGTCCTACATTGTACCAGGTCTTGGAGATGCTGGCGATTTAGCATTTGGTAGTAAAGAGTAATTACTAACTGGCTACTGTAACTGGTTGGTACTTCCAAACCTTTGTTAAATCGTCACAATTTGCCAAAAGCTCCCGAATTGATACCGAAAAGAGAGGGTGCATAAAATCTGGGGCAATCTCAGCAAGAGGAGTTAATACAAATAACCTTTTGTGCAAATAGCGATGCGGAATGACCAAACTTGGTGAAAGCATTACTTGTCGATCGTAAAAAAGAATATCTATATCAATAGTTCGGGCACTATAACCACTTCCATTTCTTTCTCTACCGAGTGTCCCTTCAATAAATGAAATTTCGAGCAGTAATGCAGCAGGACTAAGGTTGGTATCAACCAACAAAACCTTATTTAAGAAATTATTCTCATGCTCAAACCCCCAAGGTTCAGATTCATATAAAGCAGAATACCTAAGAATATAACCAACCCGCTCTGTTATTAAACTTATAGCCCTTTCGATGTAATTCTCTCTATCTCCAAGATTTCCACCCACCACAAAGTAAACTTTTGCCATCTGAAATCGTTATTCGTAAAATCGCTCAAATTTGCTAAAAAAACTTTATTCGTAGCCAATAATAAAATTTTTTATACATTTAGTTCATCAAAAACTAACTGAACACAAATCCGAATTAACCATGAAAAGTTTCTTCAAATATCTATTAGCCACTATTTTAGGCCTATTTATTGGGTCGTTCCTGCTTCTTATCATTTTTATGGGAATAATAGGAGGCATCGTTTCATCATCAGATAAGGCAGTTGAGGTTAAGGAAAACTCCTTACTCTATATCAACTTGAACAAGGAGATTGTTGATAGAGCATCTAACAATCCATTAGAAGGTTTCAATTTTACAAGTTTTAAGCCGAATTCCAATCTTGGGTTAAACGAAATCCTAAAAGCAATTGAAAACGCTAAGGATGATCCAATGATTAAAGGGATTTACATGGAGGTTGATGCTGTTACAGCTGGTGCTGCAACCGTTGATGAGATTAGAAATGCTCTCCTTGAATTTAAAGAATCGGGGAAATTCATTATCAGTTACAGCGATGTTTACAGCCAGAAAGCCTATTTCTTATCAACTGTAGCTAATAAAATTTATTTGAATCCTGAGGGAATTGTTAGCTGGACTGGACTTCGTGCCGAAATTATGTACTACAAGAACATTCTTCAAAAACTTGGGGTAGAACCTCAAATTATTAGACATGGCAAGTTCAAGAGTGCTGTTGAACCTTTTATGTTAGAAAAAATGAGCCCTGAAAATAGAGAGCAAACCAGAACTTATATGGGATCAATCTGGAATCATTGGGTTGATGGAATATCAAAAGCAAGAAACATTACAACTGGAGAACTTAACCGTTTTGCAGACAACATGCTAATACGCAACGGAAAAACATCTTATGAATACAAACTTGTTGATAGTTTAATTTACAAAGATCAGGTTCTTGACATTATGAAAAAGCGACTTGGTATTTCCGATAAAAAAGATATCACATCAGTTGATATTGATGATTATGCAAAAATACCAACACCGTTAAAAGGAAAAGGTCTTTCAAAGGACAAAATTGCTGTTATCTATGCAAGTGGAGATATTGTAATGGGAAATTCCACCGATGGCGAGATTGGCTCTGAGGGTATTGCCAAACTGATTCGTGAGACTAGGCGCGATAGCACCATTAAAGCAATTGTACTTAGGGTAAATTCTCCTGGCGGCGACGCTTTAGCATCGGAGGTTATTTGGCGTGAAATGGTTTTAGCTAAAAAGGTTAAACCCCTTATAGTTTCTATGGGAGATGTTGCTGCATCGGGTGGTTATTATATCTCAGCACCAGCTGATACAATTCTTGCCAACCCAACAACAATTACTGGTTCAATTGGTGTATTCGGAATATACTTCAACGTTCAAGAAGGGCTGAATAAGAAACTTGGCATTAATGTAGAGACTGTAACAACGAATAAACATTCCGATTTTGGCTCAATGTATCGCTCTCTTACTGCAGAAGAACGTGAAGTTGCTCAACTTGGAGTTGAGGATGTGTACCAAGCATTCATTGGACATGTTGCCGAAGGTCGTAAAATTTCAGTAACAAGGGTTGATGAGATTGGACAAGGGCGAGTTTGGAGCGGATCAAATGCTATTGACATTAAATTAATTGATAAATTCGGTGGTCTGAAAGATGCCATTAAAATAGCTGCAGGGAAAGCAAAACTCGTAAATTACAGAGTTACAGAACTTCCAAAGCAAAAAGAACCATTCCAACAACTAATTGAAGATTTTACGGACAAAACAAAAATTTCTTTCATGAAAGATGAATTAGGTATTGCTTATAGCCATTATCACAACCTTATGAATCTATTGTCAAATCAGGGAGTACAAGCACGAATTCCTTATAATATTGAGGTTTATTAGTAAACGTAATATGAATACTGAAAGGGTGCTCCAGTTATGGAACACCCTTTTTTATCAAATCACAAACGTTAAAACTACTATAAGTGATAAATTAAATACCTTTGAAAAGGTTTTGGATAAATAAACATTAAACAATGCTTAACAAGTTAAACATACTCCTTGCGCCCATTGCCTTAATATATGGGCTGATTATAAAAGTCCGAAATTTGTTATTTGACTTTAATATTCTGGAATCTGTTTCTTTCGAAAAGTCTATAATATGCGTTGGAAATCTCACTGTTGGAGGTACAGGAAAGACGCCTCACGTAGAATATCTTATAAAATTATTATCCACCAATCTTAATATTGCAACCCTTAGCCGAGGATATGGGCGAAAAGCCAAAGGTTTTGGTTATGTCTCAACCACATCAACAGCCACGGAGGTTGGGGATGAGTCATTGCAAATTAAGTTAAAATACCCATCGATTCAGGTATCCGTTGATGCGGATAGAGTTAGTGGTATTACTCGGTTAATTAAAGAAAATTCAAATCTCGATTTAATTCTTTTAGACGATGCATTTCAACATCGATATGTAAAACCCGGTTTATCCATTCTATTGATAGATTTTAACCGCCCAATTACCAGCGACTATTTTCTACCCATGGGTCGATTACGCGATAGCGTTAAGGAAAAGAGGCGTGCTGATATTGTTATTATTTCAAAATGCCCCTTAGATTTAAGTCATGAGGCGAAATTATTATTATCGAAGAGGTTGAAATTGAGTTCAAAGCAGAGTATTTACTTTACAACAATGATATACGGCGAACCAATTCCTGTATTCAAAGAATATAGAATTAATCTTGAATTAAAAAAGGAGCAAGAAATTTTTGCTTTTGCAGGAATCGCAAACCCGACTTTTTTCTTCTCTCACCTCGAAAATAAGGCTAATTTAATAGAAAAACACACATTTCCAGATCATTTTGCCTTTACTAAAAATAAAATTTACCCTATCTTTGACTCCTATTTAAGAAGTAAGGCAAATAGTAAAGCAATAATTACAACGGAGAAAGATGCAACTCGTTTACGAGGAATTCCTTCTCTGGATGAAGAATTCAAGAAATCAATATTCTACATCCCTATTGAGGTTAAATTTGTTGATGATCAAGAAATTATTTTTAATAATCAAATATTGACTTATGCTAGAAAAGATTAAAGAAACCACAGCATATATCCAGAGTAAGATTAAAACTACTCCGGAAGTAGGAATTATCCTTGGAACAGGGTTGGGTGGCTTAGTTCGTGATATAAAAAATCAGGAAGTTCTTGAATATAAATCAATTCCTAACTTTCCTTTATCAACGGTAGATGGACATTCTGGAAAATTAATTTTCGGGGAACTTGGCGGTAAAAGGGTTGTTGCTATGCAAGGTCGTTTCCACTACTACGAAGGTTATGATATGAAACAGGTTACTTTTCCTGTTAGAGTACTTAAGTTTCTTGGTATAAAATATTTATTTGTTTCCAATGCAAGTGGAGGTGTTAATCCCAACTTTGAAATTGGAGATCTGATGATAATCAATGATCATATCAATCTTCTTCCAAACCCATTGATTGGTCTAAATATTCCTGAACTCGGACCTCGCTTCCCCGATATGAGCGATGCTTATAGCAAAGAATTAATCGATTTAGCAAAAGATGTTGCCAAAAAGAACAACATCAATGTACAAGAAGGGTGCTATGTAGCTACAACTGGACCAACCTTTGAAACACCCAAAGAGTATCAATATTTCAGAATAATCGGTGGAGATACCGTGGGAATGTCAACGACTCCAGAGGTAATCATTGCTCGTCACATGAAACTCCCAGTATTTGCTATTTCAATTATCACCGATCTTGGTGTTCCAGGAAAAATTGTAGCTGTAACTCACGAGGAAGTTCAAGAGATTGGGAAACTGGCAGAAAAGAAGATGACTCTGATTATGGGAGAGATGATGAAAGGGTTATAGCATTTGACCAAAAATCTTATATACATTCTAGCCTCTTTGGAGTTTCTAAAGAGGTTTTTTATTTTTAGCCCGTTATAGTTTTTCGGCTACAACGCATGTTTTTTTATACTTTTCACACCTCCTTTAGGGTTAAAGCATTCATTATTAAATAATCCCAGCAGCATAGTGAATATTTATATATCATTGCGCATGTATGTATTAACATACTTTCTTGCATCGAATTCACCTTAGTTTAATAGGGTTGTAAAAAGATGCTAGAGCGTTTTAAAAAACATAAGGACATTTTTAAAAAAGATGCTAGAGGTTTTTTAAAAAGATAAGGACATTTTCACAAAGAGATAAGGACATTTTCCTAAAAAGATGCTGAGAGGTTTTAGAAAAGGTAAATACATCTTCCAAAAAAGATGCGGAGAGGTTTTAAGAAAGAAGCGGATAATTTCTATAAAATATCCGCTTCTTTGCTTTGTACCATGCTAAGGGTTATCCCTTCTCGAACTTAAATGTATTGACAGCATCCTTCAGATCCTTCCCGGGGGTAAAGGTAACACTTGCAGATTTGATGTTGTTGGCGGTTACCTTCTTCTCGTCATCGGAACCCTCGCTGCTTATAGAAACCCGGAGGCTTCCAAGGTCGCCTAGCCGAACAATCTTGCCATCGGCAAGGGCATCAGGGATAATTTTTAGTACGGTTACCAGTATGCCCATTAAATCCCCCTCGGAGAAGCTGGAGGTTTCTGATACCCTTTTCGCCAGCTGCTTTAGGGTTAGCTCCCCATCGCTTACCGCCGAAGCGTAATATTTGGGAGCAGCATCCTGTTTCAGAGGGTTTTTTCGAGGAATAACATTAAATTTTAGTGTCATAATCTTTGATGATTTATTTTCTGAAAAGATATATAGTTTTTACAAAAAAATCAATAGGTAGTACGCTTTTATGCAAATATTTGATGTGAGAATATGAAGGAGTATTTATAGATATATCACACCAAGAATGAATAGCTTTCAATTTCTGCTAGAAGAAATATTGCCATACCTCATGCAATAATCTTATTAGGGCTTTTGCTATAAAAGGTAGATTCAAACCAGTATTGTTTCCATTGTGCTATTACTTTATGGGCGGTAAAACTATTTACTCTATACATATAATAGTGTGTTTTGTAATTATAACTTACAAAACCATTAATGCGTATTTAATGTTACTTATATTAACAATTTATTTTTGTTTGCTTGTTGTTTTAAAGTTTTTTATTAATATTGTAATCATTAATATACACGCATATAAAAAATATTACCTATGGGTATACAGATTGACAGGAATACGATTAAAGCATTTATACTAAATGAACTTCCTCCAAAAACAATGTCTTTGGTTGCGGATGCAATAGACGAGGATATGCGCTTGAAAAGAATGTACGAAGATGAAAAATTTGAACTTGATGCCAAACTATACTATGCTAACAAGATGACCCGAACCGATAGGGACAAGTTTCAGCAAAGGCTATTGAAGAAAATGGAACTTTGTAGAGAGGTTAACCAGTACGAGGAGAAAAATACTTCCCCAGAGGAGATCCGCCGAAGAAGAAGTGTCTGCGAGACCGCTCAAAGCCAAGAAATGAATATACCTAAAGCACACGCTATAGGTATGAGCATTAAACGCTGGCTGGTTGCCGCTTCGTTTACGGTGGTGCTTATTGTTGGTGGAGGGTTAGTTTATCATTCTCAAACCGATGATTCACTGGAGAACAGGTTATACACACAGTACTATACCCCGCTTAGCTATAAAAATAACTACGTAATAAATATCAGCTCTTTAAGTCTTGCCAAGCAGAAGTATATGGACGGGGAGTACGCCAATGCCCTACTGCTCCTAAAGGGCTTGCCTTCAACGATAACCATTGAGGCTGAAAGAAACCTGTACATCGGACTATCCTTAATGGAAGTTGACAGCTATAAAGAGGCAGCAGACTACTTCGAAGGGATTCTTGCTAACCAATGTAAACTTGATAATATCCCACAGGCTAAGTGGTATTTGGGACTTTGCTACTTAAAAACAAGGGATAAGGCAAAAGCGATTGATGCCTTTCGAACTATTGTAGATGATAATGGTTATAACCATAATAAGGCTAAACGAATTCTAAAAGAGCTTGGCTATTGATTTTCGTTCCCTGAACGTAAAGAGCAGTGCCAGAATTATTCTGTAAAGCGTTCCGAACTTTTTAAAAGTTCGGAACGCTTGCATTTAATCGGCTTGATGGATGTGAAATTCTACAAGCAAAACGCCGATAGGTTTTTCAGACCCTATCGGGTTTTCCTGTTAGGCATGACCTTCCAGCGTCGCCAGATCTGGAAGAGTCGGGGAGCGTTAACCCGTCATCGCGAGCCTCGTTCTTTGAGGCGAAGCGATCTGTCAACACACATGGGGTTAGCTTTGTAGGTCTCACATGTTCGGATTGCTTCGCAAAGAACGCTCGCAATAACGACAGGTTACAGCTGGCTTACAATTCTACCCACCAGCCTCCTTATCACCCTCCGTTTCCAGATAAGGAGGGTTAATGCTACAATTATGGTAACGATGAGGATTATTCTTTTTAGATACCAGTAATGGTAAAGCGCATGCTGATTTCCGTTTACCACTATACCCGTCCAAAAACGGGGGGATATAAAAACCTGATTCTCCTTTTCGAGGTACTCCAGCTTGGCAAGCCTCAGTGCCTCATCCTTCCGCATCCCCTTTAGCAGGTTCAGGTAGTAATCGTTTAGTATATCGTTTATTGATCCGCCGTAGGCTACCCACAGCGACATTACCACCGATTGGCTGCCAGCAAACATAAAGCTCCTGCTTATGCTCATTACCCCTTCCCCTTTGGATAGCTTCCCCGATCCTGAGTTACATACACCCAGCACAACCATCCGTGCTTTCAGCTGCATGTTGTACACCTCCCATGCGTACAGGTAGTCATCGTCAGTGGAATCGGTTGGAGCGGACAGGGCTAGCTTCGAGTTGGCGGGGTTAAGGGTATCCTCCAACCCATGTGCGTAGAAATGGATAATCCCGTACCTACCACAGAACTTTCTAAAATTCTCTTCTGTAGCTTTACTACCTGTTAGCGATTTCCCGAAAGTTAGCAGGGCAATTCTTCTTACATCGCTTAGTCCCTCGGGAATACTTCTCAGCGAATCCTTTGAACCTTTGTAATCGGGCGCAATTCCCAGATAATCGGGTGAACCTCTGTGAATGCTACTCAGGGAATTGCTGTAAAGCGTGGCGGAGTAAGCGTAGCCTATGGGGTATTTTCGTAGCAGGTACGATTCCTTTGCATAGTTGGGTTTATCGCTCACCCGATACGGCTTATCAATAAGCGCATCGAAGGAGATAAGATTCAACCTCCCATCTGGAATTATTAGCAGATTTCTATTCTCAAGCAGGGATTCAACTGGGTAGATTAACTTTTTGTAAAGTGTATATGCCGCATCCCTATACATGTAGTAATCCGAGGGGTAGGGGCTGCGTAGATCTGATATTAAAAAGTCAAGCCCTGAACGAAAGGTACTATCGGTTTCCTGCTTTACAAGTAAAAAAGTGTCCTTGGTAATGGCAAAGGTATACAGTGTGCTATCGCCCAGAACGTACTCAAGAATAGCCTCCTTTTTGTCCATAACTCTTTGCAACTGCGGTATGCTAACCACTTGGTTGCTATACTTTTGCCTATAGTATGCAGGGTAATTACTCTCAAGTCGTTGCATTAGCCCCTCAAGTTTTTGCGTTAGAAAAAACTGCTGTTTATTCCACCCTTCTATTTTTGCTCTGTTGGGGCGTTCCATCTTGCTTTCATCCCCCACCTGCATTCTAAGGCTGGCTATCTGCTGCTTTACCTTTCGTTCATTATCACTTATGCTATCGGGTATTCCTGCAACCCCCTTTGCCATCTCATCGTTCTTCAGCTCCCTTAGAACGGCGTACTTGCTGTACTCGGCATATCGAAAGGCTATGTCCATGTACTTAGAATCACCTGTAATTTCGTGCAGCAAATTTGCAATCCACACCATCAGTAGGTGTGTTTCGTGTTCCTTTGCAGCAAGCTGTAACTTTGACCCCTCGTACAAGTAGCCAGTACGTAGCCGCTCGGTAAGGGTAGCAGCCAGTTCAAGCGTGGCAAGGGCTGCTTTAAGGTTTTCATTCCTGTTTTTAGATTCTGATAATTTTTTTAATGCTTGTGCTTTTAGTTTTAAAACATCCAACAAATCCATATCGGGGAGCACATCTGTATTTGGATTAGAATACACTGAACTATCATTAAAATTATTAATCTTGGATATTAAAGATTTTTGGTAGTACTCTAGTGCTTGCTTGTATTTACCATTACGGTAAAATAGCAGTCCGTTATTTTTCAAACAAAAAGAGGTGTAGAGGTGTTTGTTTCCTAGCGTATTAATTATAATTCTATATGCCCTTTGGTAAAGTTGTTCACTCTTTGAAAATTCGCCTATTTCAGAATAAAAAAGGGCAAAGTTCATGTATGACATTGCGGTCATGTAGTGGCTTTCGCCAAATTCCCTAGTATTACATTCAATTGCTTTTTTAAAACAGTAATTGGCTCTATTCAAACTATCCAACTTTTGGTAGGTCAGCCCGCAATTATAATAGGTTTCACCTACACCTCCTAGTTGATTTTTTTCTGCAAGCTGGATGCTTTTTAGATAGCTCACCCTAGCAAGGTTGTAATCTCCTAATTTACGATACGCATACCCAAGATTATGATAATTATCAGCCATGTAGCGGTATTTCTTCACATCATCACTTTTTTCAAGTATTGATAATGTATTCTCGAAATAGTAGATAGCCTTTGCGTAATCGCCCCTTAAAGAGTAAATATTGGCAAGGTTATCGTTGATTAGTGATATGTAATAGCTTTCAGAGGTTTTTTCTATTGCTTTTTTGTAGAAATCAATAGCCTCGCTTAAATTTCCCTGCTTTTTATATACTAACCCAAATAGATTATACACTCTGAAATATTCAGGTTTAGTGTCACTGGTCATTTTGTCCTTTAACAAAAGAATTTTATTCAAATCCTTTATAGCATTGATATAATCCCCAGCTGTATAGTAAACCTTACTGCTATCGTAAAGTATATTTATATAACTGGCATCAGTAAACTGCTGCGCTTTTATCTCCTGTAGGTTAAGGACAATACATGCTAATAGTAAAACAATAAAACTGAGTGCCAAAGAATTACATTGTAATTTAAAAGAATTCATTATTATTGTCCAAATGTTCCTTAGTTGGAACAAAAATAGACTAATTGTTTAATTTAAAATGCAAAATCATGAAAACACTAAAAAAAATGAAAGAAAAGAAGGCAATAAAAGGATTCAGAATTCTCAAAGCAAAGGAGCTAATGCAAATCAGGGGGGGGGATGAAACTCAAAAAGATCATCTTCTTTAACAGGTACAAAAGCAAACGAAATGTTTAACTAAAAACACATGATTATGAAAACTCTAAGAAGAAACAAAGAAAAAAAAATGGTAAAAGGGTTTAGAACACTTAACGCGAAGGAATTGCTGCAAATCAGGGGTGGTGACGTTGACGGAGCTCCAACCCAAAAAGATATTGAAATTCATTAGCAGTAAAAAATAAAAATAAACTAAATGTTTAACTAAAAACTTATGATTATGAAAACGATTAAAAAAAGAAATGAAAAGAAAATGGTTAAAGAGTTTAAAACTCTTAAGGTAAAGGAACTATCAGCAATTAAGGGTGGTGAAGGAGCTCCAATTCAAAAAGATGGTGAAATTCATTAGCAGTAAAAAATAAAAATAAACTAAATGTTTAACTAAAAACTTATGATTATGAAAACTCTAAGAAAAGGAAAAGAAAAAAAAGCATTAAAAGGGTTTAGAATCCTTAAAATAAAAGAATTGTTGCAAATCAGGGGGGGGATACTGCTCCTATAACCCAAAAAGATATTGAAATTCATTAGCAGTAAAGAACAAAAACAAACTAAATGTTTAACTAAAAACTTATGATTAGGGTAAGGCGGAGCTGAAATTGGGCTATTATACCAATTGGAAATACTCTTTTGAGCAAAATAAAAGGCTGCCTAATTTACTTTTTAGGCAGCCTCTTATTTATATTACCATTATATTACCCTTGGGGTGGGGTTCTGGGTAGGGCTTTTTTAGTTTTTAGCTAGTGCTTTACAACCAGCTGTTGCCTATATACATTCTTCCCATCGGTTATTTCAACCACGTAAACCCCATTGTTTAGATTACCAACTGGTAGAGTAACCGTCTCACCCGATTTGTTTAGCGTAGCTTTTAACGCTCCAAAGCTATCTAAAACACGGATTGTATAGGCTTTCGTTGAGATGTACTTTGAGGCTAGAGCCGTTGTACCTGTTGAACCATTACCCATTGAAGAGGCATTATCTGCGCTACCAATTGTTAACGTAATATTATCCGATGCTGGATTTGGGGAAATGGTAAAACCGTAGTAGCAGGGATCTTCCGCAACCTCCCCATGGCTAATCCCAGAAACCCCGCAGGCGTTCACCTCTGCAACATCCACGTAGTACACATGTCCGCAGTTGTTCAGCTGCCTCTGGAAAATAACGCTGGTGCTGGAGGTAGTATATTTCAGTTGTCCATCCAGATACCATTTGTAGGTGTTAGCGGTAACCACACCATCAATGGTGGCTGTAAATCTTCTTGGTGGCGCATCAAATTCTATGGCAATAGATCCCGGTACTGGCGAGCCAACAGTAACATAGAATGGGGAAAGGGTAGTACTAGCACAGGTAGAAGAAAGGGTTGCTTGAACTTGACCCAGCCCACTTCCAACGGCTTTATAAGTAGTTGGACTTCCCGTTGGGGACTGGGAATACAAATTGGAGCTAGCATTCCATAATACCGAGCAGCCTGAAGGCAGGTTATTTACCGTAAAAGCGCTACCCGATGAGCATACAAGGGTAGGACCAGTGATAGCTGCAATTGTTGGTTGAGCTCCCACCCCAACCGCATACCAAGCATTCTCTACCAAATTCACAAGAAGCCCATTTTGACCAGAGCATAGCGTACGGGCTGCATTGGTCATTGCAGTACGGAGTTCTGGAAAGGTTGAAATATTATCGAGGTAGTTATTGTAAACCGCCTCTATAATCAAGTCTTCCGCCCTATCCATACCCATTCCGCTTACATTATAGCTATTCCCAATACCATTTACTCCAATACCCCCGTTAACCAGCAGGTAGAACCAGTGGGAGAAAACTCCCCCCTTAACGTACATATTACCCCCATTGTACTGTGAGGTTAGGTAGGTGTTTGCCGTCTGGTAGTAAGCACCCGGATCGTTTGTATCCTGAAGATTTCGTACACAGGTGTTGCTCCTCATTACCTGCTCGCCTATCCGCCAAACATCATTGGGGCGAATACGGTACTCAAATATTGCCCCCCATATATCGCTTAGCCCCTCGTTCATGGCTCTTTGCTCCCCTATACTACTCCACTCCGTTTGGAAATAGGTGATTCCATGCCCGAATTCATGCCCTATCAGATCAATACTACCAATGGGTTTAAAAACAGAAGCACCCTCTCCATACTCCAAAACTTTCTTAACCCGATCCCAGTACGCGTTATCCCTATCTCCAGCACCGTCTTGATATTTTATGCAGGCATTAATAGGAAATCCTGCATTATCGAAACTGTTTTTCTGGTATGTGGTATTTAAATGGTCATAAATTTTCTGCAACGCCCAGTGCACATCCAGCCCCATATCCCTATTGTCGGGCGACAATTCCGCTTTGCTCCAGTAGTTATTGGCATCGGTAATTTCAATTGCATTATCAACATTTGAAGTGTTATTGCAATTTTTGGTGTGGATGGTAGCCCCACGGGAAAAATCCGCAAGGTTGTAGGCGTTATTGTAGAATTCCGTTGCTGCCTGCTGCGTGCTGTAGTAGCGGGTCTCGAATGTTCCTGTAAAGGCGCTATCGAACCGCTGCTCCGTGGTCACCACCCTGCCCGTGTGGGCATCCACGTAGCCCATCTCATCATTATTTTTATGATCTGATATAAGGGTAACCTTGTAGGTAAGCATTGGGGTAGTAATGGTATCGTTACCCTTTAGGGTTACCACCTCCTTTATGATTAGAGCAGATGTAAAATCATCCACGGAGGATGCAGGGATCTCCTTGTAGCTGGCAAAAGCTAGCATAGCCTCCTTGGGCGTAATGGATGGGGTTGTACTCATACCTCTGATTGGCACGTAATGGCCGTGGGCAAAGTACATCCTGCCGTTCTGGTAGTGGAAGTTATAGCCCGCACCATCCACCTTTACGCCCCTGTAGTACTGGTCGAAGTGCTGGTGGGTGAACCCCTCACGATCCTGCTTATGCGGCACCTCGGTAAAGCCATTGTCTGGCTTTACCTTTAGAAAGTTTTGGAAGAATTCTTTGGAGTCCGTTGGAATGCCCAATTTTAGATCGGTGTTGAACTCGGCACTTTTTACAACACCCCCTTTGCTGTAGGTAACGGTTGGCCTATCAACGCTCTGAGCGTAGCAGTGCATTATAATTGGTAAACCTGCAATTAGTGTTAGTAGTAGTTTTTTCATCAGGTAATTATTTGGTGTAACTTATTGTATACGTTTTAAAATATATACATCAAACATTGCATCAAACCAAGGACTTATATCCTTGGCAAGGATGTTATTCCTGTCGGAGAACTTAAACAGGGATTTTTCCCATATTTCCATTCCATCTGATTCATCGTAAACAGTGCGTATATTAAGAGTAGAATCAGCTATATAGTAAATGGTATATTTCATCTTTTTATCCAATGCATCGTATAATCGATAAACACCATTGGGCAAAAACTCCCCGTAGCTCCCGCTAGGTTTAACTTTTATTGTACCCATACCTCGCTTTTCTATAAGTATCCATTTACCAAGGATGGCTTTCGCAGGGTCGGTTTCGAGGGACTCTTGTTTGCAGCTAAGGAGTGTAAACAATACAATTCCACACAGAAGTAAAAAAAGTTTTAAGGGTTTCATTTGTTTAAAGTTTATAAATAAATTATTTCAATGCTTCTTACGTTTATCTTTATTAGAGGTTATTGCATACGTCTTAAAACAAATACGTCAAACCAAGCATCAACCCAAGGGCTCATGTCTTCAGTAAGAGTATTATTTCTATCAGAAAACTTATATAAATATTTTCTCCAAATTTCCGTTCCATCACTTTCATCGTATATGATACGCACATTTAATGTAGAATCAGAAAAAAAATACGGGAAACTATTTACTTTACCATCTATGGCATCATAATGCTTAACAATACCGTTGTTAAAAAACTCTGTATAGCTTCCGTTAGGTTTAATTTTTATTGTACCCATACCTCGCGTTTCTATAAGTACCCATTTCCCGAGTATGGCTTTCGCTGGGTCGGTTTCTAGATGTTCTTTTTTGCAGCCAAGGAGTGTAAACAATGCAATTACGCACAGTGTTAGAGAAAATTTAGAGGGTTTCATCCGTTTAAAGTTTATAAATAAATTATTGCAATACTTCTTACGTTTAGTTTTATTAGAGGTTATTCAATGCGTTTTTCAACGAATACATCAAACATGGCATCAGCCCAGGGGCTCATATCTGTGGTAAGAATGCTATTCTTATCGGAAAATTTAAACAAATACTTTTGCCATAGTTCCGTTCCATCCTCTTCAAAGTATGCAATACGTACATTGAGAGTTGAATCGGCGAAATAATAAATCGTATATTTCATTTCTTTGTCTAGGGCATCATAACGTCTCATAATACCATCTTTCAGGTATTCTATATAGCTCCCGTTAGGTTTAATTTTTATTGTACCCATTCCTCGCATTTCTATAAGTATCCATTTCCCAAGGATGGCTTTCGCAGGGTCGGTTTCAATCGGCTCATCATCACAGCTACTAGCCATAATGGCAAGTATGCTGCATAGAAAAATTAGCTTTGTAAAGGGATTCACTATCACAGAATTTATTTTATTTCAATTTATATTTTAATCCTATTACCAAAGAAAATCCATAGTGCCTCATGTTGCTACCTTCAAAGTAGTCAGGGTTCGAAAATTTAGTAAAACTATGCCTATAGATTATAGAAGAAAATAACGCCAAATTATCATATAATCCATAACCTGCTCCCAGCTCAACCAATCCACCTAAATCAAATTTTGAAACACTCTCTTTAACATCAAATGTTTTGCTCCCAATAATATTGCCATCAATATCAAAAACTGGTAATGTTGTTCCTGCTTTTAATAAAAGGGAAGGGGAAATGCCTATTTTAACAAACCCATTATACTTCTCAGATATTTTGTATCCAAACTTTAGCGGTACGCTCACATAATCGTAGTAGAATTTAAATGCGTAGCTTTCCTCAATAGTATTACCCATTATTACCTCCGTGGAAATCATTTTGTCTCTAAATCCTTGTTGGCTGTAAAGTACATCAGCCCCTACAGAATATTTAGCTGAAAATTTATATTCATAATTTAACCCGATCATAATTCCAGGTCTAAATTTCCTGTTGTTGAAAGTAGCATCAGAAGTAATATTTGTCAAATTTAATCCACCATGGATACCTATAAATTGTAATTGTCCAGATACATTAATTGAAATTAGAGACAGAATAATTAAAGCGAATTTTTTCATAGTTAAAGATAGTTATATGTGTTTTAATACAAATTCATAAAACATAGCATCATCTCAATGCTTCATCTTCGGTAAGAATCTTGCTCCACTAATTGCTGCTAAGATCATAAGGATTAATTTAAAGTTCTTTAGTCTGTTATAGTTTTTCGGCTACAACACAAGTTTTCTTAAATTTCTTCACCTCACCATTTGGATTGAAATATTCGATATAAACGACATAAATCCCTATGGGTAATCTTTGATTCTTGTTATCTAGCCCATCCCATGTAATTGTCCCTTCTGTACTAATTAAAAGATTAGAAACCAACCGTTTAATTTCTCTTCCCTCAGAATCAAAAATCCTGATATTAGCAACAGAACCCTCGTTAGGAAGTTTAAATGAAATTAGTAGATAATCGTCTTTTCCATCACCATCGGGAGAGAAGATCTCAGGGGTAAGCACAAATTCATCATCTTTTTTAGAGGGTTCAACCCATTGAGAATTTTTATAAGTGGGCGTTGCAAAACCAACCGTTTGTGCCGCTGAATGCCATGTTGATGAACTAGATGATTCTAATTCGGGGTTAATTCTTTCGAGAGATACCCCTTTAAAATCGTTTAACAACTTGGAGTGTAAGTTCTCAAAATAATGAAACTCGTCAATTACCTCCAACTCCTTATTCAGGAGAACCACATGATCTTCATCGTTATTAAAAGCAGCCATACTTGATGCAGTAACAAATGCTTTATTATTTTCAGTATGATAAAACATCTTTACTAAACTAGGGTTGGTTGTTATTACTGCATAACTTTGAGGGAAGAACAACTTTGAGGTGTCGGTAACACTATAAACCTGTTCTAACTTATTTGTAGTGCTATTTCTATTGGATTGCAAAATCTTACTTAAATCAAAAGTTCTATTTGATCGATTATAAATCTCAACAAAATCAACACCCCCTGTATTAGGATTAAATAGGACTTCATTTATTACAATATCATTCCACACAGGAGTTTGAGGTAAGGTAAAGGGTACACAATCACCAATAAAATGATTACCCGAAAAATCGGTTAAGTTTTCGCTAAAGCAGAGATTGTAAAGATTATCTGCCGAAATTGGTTTTTGTAATTCTAATAACACTTTCGAGTAGCCATCTCCCACAAGAGTAGCATTTGAAGGGTTTCCCATTTCGTTATCGATATTATAAGAATTAGTATAGGTGAGCATCAAACTATCCATTGGTTCTGAGAATTGAAGTATTATTTTGCTATCGTCAACAACCTCAAGTGATAGTAATTGTGGAGAGGTAATATCAGGATTCGTAGCCGCTACTGAGTTAATCGAACAAGGTGTTCCACCTTGTGGAGAAATTGATGCCCTCCAATTATTTTCCCCCTCCATAAGGTTGTGAAAATCGATTTTTTCTAATGACCAACCCCCTTCTTTTTTTTGCTCATCATCATACCAGCTATCGCTATAGCTAACAAGCGAGATAAGTGAACCTCCTGAATCGATAAGTTTTAGGGTCATACCACTATTTAGCAGCGCAGGAAAACTTGTCACTCCAATGGCATTGCCATACATACTCATAGTATTAACAGCACTTGTTGAACAGAGTATAGCATATTGGTTGGGAAGAATAGAATCTGCGGGTAAATTCAATGAGTAACTATTAAGGCATAGTTTCCATCCTTTAAGTGAAATTGTATCGGTTGAAGGGTTATAAAGTTCAATGTATTCGTATTGTGGCAACCCCCTTGAAGGGATAGGGTTAGTCATAACTTCATTGATTACAAGGCGACCAAAAGTTCCCTGCTGACCTAACCCAAAATAGATACTATCCCTAATAGATAATCCATTTAGATCTTTCACCCCATTAACTCTGAGTTTCAGTTTTCCGAAAGGTAATTTATCAGTTTTAAGAATTACCTCTTTGGATTTGTCAATTGATTTTGTTGCGCTTATAATATTTATTTCGTTCCTATTCTCATCCTCAATAGTATAATTTGCTTTTTTTGATGCATTATCAGAATTAATTTCTTTGGAGAACTGAACGCTAACAGTATTCAAATTAAAGGCTTTAACAGAAACGATAACTGGTGGGTAATCGGCGTTACATATACTTAAATCATCAAACCAAAGTTGCCCTGCTCGTGAAGTAGTATAATTGAAAACTAGACCGCTCCAACCCATTGTTGAATGGATAAAACTCTTACATATCCCTCCCAAAACAGGATAAGGATTATCCTTGGTAGAGTACCATAATTTCCATTCACCCTTTGGGGTTAATTCTACCCTCACAATCACCTCATTGTCTGCCCCCCAACAAAAAGAAGTATTTAACAACAATGTTCTAACACCTTTATCGGATCTCCATAACATCAAAGAATTAGAGCCTAATGATGGGTTGACTCCAACAAAAAAACCTGATATTGAATCTGATACAAGAGCCAAAGTGTCTGCCATCAAGGCAAAGCAAAAATAATTATCAGAGGAAGAATTCCAATTTCCATTTCGTAATGTAAAATTCCATTCAATCGGTTTTTCACCAATTAAAGGGAAGTTAACGGGAATTGATAGTATGCTTGCCCCAGAATTCAAACTTTGCTTGTGCTGTAGTGATTTTAAGTCGTTTATTGGTGAAATTGTTGATACCGTCCATTGGTCGCCTCCTTGCCAACTTTGATTTAATATGTTTTCAAAATTCTCATTCACCAGACAGTTATAATCCAATCCACAGTAAATTTCATCGGAAAAAGAATCACCCAACTGTTTTCCACTCACTTTAAAACGGTAAGTTCCTATTTTATCTAACTTTATATCACTCCATTCACTGGAACCAGAAATTAAATCCTGACTAATACTCGGACAAGAAAATTCCCCAGACCCATAATCTAAAAATAGAGTTAATTGATCATTGTAATCATTATCAACACTTCCAAATGCATCGGTTGCAATGACTTTTAGCGAAAAAAGTTGCAAGGGCTCAACAATGAAAGGCGTTTTTGCAACCTTCAATGAGGTGGCTTCAATATCAATTTTACACGGTGAACCATAAATTGTAGAGTTAAAATTACCGACAAAATCAGTTCCAGAGGTTGATGCCTCCCATCCATGGTTTGCTGCTGGAATATAGAACTGGAAAGGGAAATTATCATCCACTCTACCTTTTGTTAAAAATATCGAAATAGATAAAGAAATGGTATCACCATTAGAAATAACTAAATTTTCAGGTTTAGGTAAGATCTCAAAAACACCATCACTCAGAGAATACGACTCAATATCTATTTGTTCACCATTTGCCTTAATAACAAATCCGGCAATCTGTTCATTTAAACGCTTTGCATTCAATGGGTCAAAACAAAATAAGGTAATTTTTGAAGGTATTAAAGGCAATCCATCCGTACTTCCTCCATCAAAAATATTGAATCCAATAACCTCAACAGAATTCTCAGCATTAGTAATAGTACTTTTTATTGATACGGGATTTTGTGGTGTTGATAATGGAATAATCCCACCATCTGAATCCCCGCAAGTTATTAAAGATGATGAGTTACTTTTAAGTGATATTGAAGACGCTAGCATAGAGAAACGTTCGGGGACACTATATGTCAACGCGTTATATGTACAAACGCCAGAAACAATTGGGGGTGTTGAACCTGATGGAATTGATAATAGTCCGGTTCCTGTAAAAAGCGATAAATTTGCTATTCCTGAAAAATCCTTATCCAAATTTCCATTGCTATCCGTGGCGTTAAGCGTAATGCTAAAGGGTTGCTGAACGCCAACCCTTGTTGGTGTTGAGGAAAACTTTAACTGGGTTGCAATTACATCTACCCAAAAAATATTGGAAAATATCTGTTGTGGAAATATCGATTTAAATGTTGAACCCAGAGGATCGGCTGTAAAACCATGATTAATTGCATCAACCTTAAATTGTATTTTTTGATTATCGGTTAACCCCTGATCTTTTAAATAAACGTAAATACTAATATCTTTATACTCTCCATCAGAAATAATAAGGTCTCCAACTGAAAATGTAAAGTAACTTGTTTTGATATCAGGTTGAGAAATATTTATAGGCTTGCCGTCAACCACAACCAGAATTCCCTCAATCGATTTTAAGAGCGAAGCGGCATCAGCCATCTCCACCCTACTTATTTTAATATTCTTAACAATAGTTGGAACTCCATCGGTATTCCCTTGATCATAAATTGAAAATCTTATTACTTCTACTGCCCTAGCAGGAAAACTTGAAAGTGAGGATATTGCTATTCCAGCAGGTTGACTCACTGACTGGTTTACTGTAGATGTAGAATCGTTTAAAACGTTGATTTCATTCGAAATAATTTGCTTAAAATCTGATGAATTTGCGCTAATCTTAAACGTCCCTCTACTACTATAATTCAAGTCACTCCAGGTCGCTATACCTTCAAGCGGTGTTTTGGTTAAACCCGATGGTGCTGAAAGAGTGCCTGTTCCTTGTGAAAGTACTACATTAATTGGATTTGTAAAATCCTTATCTAAATTTCCAGAATCATCTGTTCCAGCAATTGAGATAGTAAATGGAGCATTTTTACTGACATTGGATGGGGTTTGCTGAAATTTAATATTAGTTGCTTCAACGCTTACCTTAAATTTATTGGATATAATTTTATGCGAAAAGATATTTGCAAAATCAGATCCTGAAACACCTCCCTCAAAACCATGATGAATAGAATCTACCATAACCCTCAAAGTCGATCCGTCAACTAAATTATTTTGTTTCAAAAAAAGGCTAAGCATATACTCCTTTGCTTGTCCATTCGGAATTAGAATGGCTGTTGAATCTACCTCAAGGCTAATTTTTTCCTCTGTTATTACTTGGTTAAGTATTGATACTTCACCATTTAAATCCCTAAGTCTAACACCACCTATCGTATTTACCCAACTAGCAGGAGTGGAAGTAGCAGCTTTTTTGAATTCCATTTTTTTCACCCTTGTGGGCTCATTGTCTAGAATAGAATTGTCTTTTATCTGAAATCTCAACACATCTACTGCAATAGTCGAATTATTTGTTGATGATGAAATAGATCCTGCATTAATTTGCGTAACTGGATTAAGAACCTCTGATGTAAGGTCATTATTATTCAATGAACTATAATTCAAGAGGATATCGTCAACCCAAAGAAGTTGATCGCCAGAGGAGCTATAATTATAGCATATCCCGAAACAGTTAAAATCCGAATGATTATTGTCTATTACACTCCCATAACTAATTAGGCTTGAAAACGTACCCGTAATAGATGCTTTAAGCGTAAAAGTGCCATTAGCCTTCCGCTCTACTTCAATTGCTCCGGCATTTGTTTTGCCTATCTGAGTTTGCCAATTTAGAGTAGATGTTATTATTTCTTGAGGAATGCCATTATCAACACGCCAAAGTTTGAGCAAATCGTCACTACCCGTTAGGTTTACACCTACGGCATATCCAGAGTATGCTCCACCTGACTGCATCTGGCTAGCATCATGATCGGACATTAACATTATCCACCATCGATTCGATGATGAAGGATCATACCCATGACGTACTCTAATCTGCCAAGTAACAGAACCTCTTAGGGGATTCCATGAAGGTAAAGGTGCGGATATCCTATCCATAGCATCGGTGGAATTGTTGAATGTATGTTTTAATGAGTAACTCCCACCCAAAGGAGAAGAAGTAGATGCAGTCCAACGCAAGTCAGGTGATTGCGTCCATTCGGTTAGATTACCAGATTCAAAATTGTATGATACCTGCGAAGAGCAGATCATCGGTAAAAAGGACAATAGCAAAAAGGAAAACTTTTTCATCATAAAAGAAAATAACATTACTTTTACCAAGATAATAAAAAATTTATTCATAATGAAAGTTGCTGTTGTTGGTGCCACAGGATTAGTAGGCACGGTAATGTTAAAAGTTCTTGAAGAACGCAATTTTCCTGTTACAACCTTAATCCCTGTTGCTTCAGAAAAATCTGTGGGCAAGAAAATTTTATTTAAAGGAAAAGAATACTCTGTTGTTTCAGTGGCTGATGCTGTAAAGATGAAACCTGCTGTGGCAATCTTTTCAGCAGGGGCTTCAACTTCCCGTGATTGGGCTCCAAAGTTTGCTGAAAACGGAACAGTTGTTATCGACAACTCATCGTACTGGCGAATGCTTCCTGAAATACCATTGGTAGTACCTGAGGTTAATGCAGATATTTTAACTTCAAATCATAAAATCATTGCTAATCCAAACTGTTCAACAATACAACTTGTAGTAGCAATCAACCCATTACATAAACAATATAAAATAAAAAGATTAGTAGTTTCAACCTATCAATCTGTTACAGGTACTGGTGTAAAAGCGGTAAAGCAAATGTACGATGAGCGAAATGGTAAGAAAGCAGATATGGCCTACCCTCATCCTATAGATATGAATTGTTTTCCTCATGGCGGAAGTTTTCTTGAGAATGGATATACTACCGAGGAACAGAAATTAATTGATGAAACTCGAAAAATAATTGGCGATAATTCGATTATGGTTTCCCCTACAGTTGTTAGAATTCCTGTAGTTGGTGGTCACTCGGAATCGGTTAATCTAGAGTTTCAAAAAGATTACCAAATTCAGGATATCTTTAATATTCTGAAAAACTCTGCTGGTATTACTATTCAAGATACCCCTACTCAGAATATCTATCCAATGCCTAAATATGCGGAAGGGAAAGATGATGTTTTTGTTGGTCGAATTCGCAGGGATGACTCCCAGCCCAATAGTCTTAATCTTTGGGTTGTCTCCGATAATTTAAGGAAAGGTGCTGCTACCAATGCAATTCAGATTGCAGAATATTTACTTCAAAAGGGATGGATAAATTAAGTTCAAGATTCTTCCAAAAAAGAAAGGTGTTCGTTAAACACCTTTCTTTTATTTATAACCCAAAGTTATTGGGTATATGATAAATAATATCCGTAATTGGTAACGGACTAACCGTTATACTTACCGAACGAGGCAAACTAGTACCACAACCATTGGTTGCTGTAACACTTAAAGTACCGTTAGTTGCATTATTGTCATAATTAAGAGTTACTGAGTTACCAGTTCCAACAATAGTAGCACCGGTTCCACTATATGTCCAATTATAAGTAACACCAGGTTGTAAGCCCACCGTATAAATATTTCCACTAGACCCTTGACAAATTGGAGTTGGCGCAGAAATAAAACTTGATGGTCTTTGAGGTGCTACAGGAAAAGCTATAATAACATCATCAGCAGAGGTACAAGTTCCACTACTTATAGTCCATCTCAGGGTATAAGTATTACCAGAGATTCCATTAAAAACACTATTAAAGGCAGTTGGCGTAAGAATAACACCACCACTTCCACTTACTGTAGACCAAAGACCTGAATAAGGGTTTGGATTATTTCCTGCAAGAGTATATCCTGAGAAGCCGCATAGTGATTGATCTAAACCTGCATTAGATGTTGTTGGAACTGCATAGTCGGTTACTATGGTAGGATCAACTACGCCAGTATTTGCTCCGCTATTATAGGTAAACCCTGTTAATTTGTAAGTTCCGGGAGATGGTGTAGGTAATGTGTAAGGTAGTGATGTAATATTAACCGTAGGTTGCGCTGCGCCATTAAAAGTATAATCAAGTGTATAATCTAAATTAATTGGTGAGAATGAAGTAAATTTAACAGGGATACCTGCATTTCCGCAAACTGGACCAGAAGGATTTAGCGATGCTCTTGGTTTTGTGGATGAAATGCTTGCTGTAGTATAGTTGATGGGTGTTGTTGAAATATTTACATTATTAGTCGTTGCTACATCGCCATTATTATTATCCCCTGTTGCCGTAGAAACCTGTTCCACCCAATTACCTGCGTTATACTCAGCAACACGCATATCGGAAATACCACTTACCGTCATTAACGGGGTCAAATCGCTGAAAGGATCCCATCCAATTTTCACTTTTGCAGTATAAGCACCCGATGTGTTATTAACACTCCAATACTCCATCGTATTAGCTGCTTGAAGAGCACCACTCAATGAAGTCGCTGTTGGATTTGGGGTGAAGTACTCGGCTAACCAAAATAGACTAACAGCAGCTGTTGAGGTTAGGGTAAATGCATGTCCTTTCTGAGTTCCTTTACCAACAGGATAAAGAAAACTTGAGCCTGAAAATATGTATTTATACAAAGATCCATTCACAAATGAGGTTGAACTTCCACCAGATGGCGTAACAGTGGATGGGCCATTAAGATAAAGTCTATTTGTTGATGAAGTGTTAATAATTCCATTCGTTAATAATAAATTTCCACTTAATTGAATTACTCCATTATTTCCAATATTTAAACCAGAACTATTATTAATCTCTAAATTATTAAAACCATTTGCTCCATTAAAATCACCTAAAGCTGATCCCCCAAGAGTTTGCAAAGCTGAACCAGCAAAAGTAACAGTTGCATTTGCTCCAGAACCACAAAGGAAAGCACCCGTATTTAAACGTTCCATTGTTCCTAATATGGTTAACTTGCGTTTATTGGTATTATTGTCAAGAATTGGCCCGTCAATAACAAGCCTATTGCAAATTGTTAAATCCTTATTTGGTAATGTTCTTGTTCCAGAACCAGTAAAGAAAAGATATGGTACAGTATTGTATTGTGATGCTATAATCGTATAACTTCCAGAGCCTGCATATTCCAAAGTCCCCCCAATAGCACAATCAAGGAATGAAGTAAAATCACCTGCTGGTAAATTACCTCCCTCTAAATAAAGTTTACCATTCCCATCGATTGTTCCTAAATTATGTCCAAAAGTTGGATAAACCATCTTTAAAGTTCCATTTATTGTTGTGTGATAAGCAAAACAATAACTAGCATTTGCTGTTACAATATTTGCAACTACAACATTAAAACCATTTGGTCCACCTACTGGACATGGTGGTGATGCTCCAATTGGATCCCAAATTGTATTATCAGTCCAATCTCCATTTGCGTTTGAAATATATGAAGGAACATCATCAGGTAATGCGGCATTAATCCCAGCAGTATAGTCTCCAGTTATATCATTTGTTCCAGCCGGTATTGTATAATCTATATGATGATTTATTTCATCAACATTATCAGTTAAGGGGCCTGGCGTGGCTTTGCTCCAGTAAGTTCCCGGGGTCAACAATTTTGCAGCAACATAGTTGCTCTCCACTCCCTGTACATCTGAAGCAAGGTACTGTAATTGCAAACTACTAGCAAATCCAGATATTCCAGAACTTGCAATACCCCAGTAATACTTTAATACCTGAGTAGGGTCAACAACGGCTGGGTGGTTGCTATTAATCGGTTTAATATTAATATAGCCCACAGAACCATTGGCTGTTATGTTCAATAAAGCAGGAGTATATTTTCCTGTTACACCAATAGGATAAGTAAATGAAACGGGAATTGCAGTTGTGTTGAAAAATTTTCGAATCCCACTACTACTAGCAACTCCATCTGTTATTATCATTTTCGACTGACCGAATGGAGCACCACCAATATTCGTATTAAGTCCAAGAGTGAGTAAGTATTGATTTAAATCAAAAACACCTTGAGTTAAAACAAGATCATTTTGCAAAGAAATATCATTATTAATCCTAGCACCAAATCCATTATTTAGTTCTAATCGCCCAAATGCTCCTGTTCCTGTAATTTGCTGTAAAGATGTTCCTGCAAGGCTAACCCCTCCAATTGTATTATCATCAGTATAAGAACTGTTATTTACTATATTACCTTTTAGGGTTAATTTTTTATTACTGAGAGTTAGCGTACCACTATTTATTGATAAATTATTATTTACTGTAAAACTATTATTTATTGTTAAGGATGATACCGAAGAGACTGTCAAATCATAAAAATTAGTAACGGAACTTCCAATTATGGATTGAGCACCTCCATTAAAAGTTGTATTATTTGTTCCAAAGTTATAAGTACCATTATTGTTAAAGTCACCTTTAATAGTAACATTTCTACTATTCGAAGTGAAAATACTATTTGCATTTGTTAGTTTCAGTATACCATCAAGAACCAGAGGGCTAACCATTAATGATACCGTAGCATTACGTGCTGTAGCTGCAGTTTTCCCTGTAACCGTTAAATTGTTAAGAGTAAAGTTTGCATCAATGGAGTAATTTTGAACAACATCCACTACAGGGCCAACAGAAGGTAGCTGTGAGAATATTATTTCTCCACCAGTTACTGATGATGAACCAGGACGTAAGTATAGATCTCCATATGAAGCACCACCTCCTCCTCTTACAATTGTTAGTGTACTTGTTGCACCAGACATATTAAATACGCTTCCCGGGTTCAAAACCTCTAACTTTGCATTACTTGCTATTGCATTATTACCATTTATTACGACAATTCCTCCACTCTGTATATAACTTAAAATCCCTGCCGATGTTGAAGGACTCCTCCTAATTTGACCATTAACAACCAATGTACCTCCCTGTATCTCAATAGAAGATGCACCCCCTCCAGAATACTCAATATCGTTGTTATTATTTGTGGTGCCATTTGTTGGGCCAACATATACATTTCCTTGAATCAGCGTTAGTTTACCATTTAGAAATAGATCGTTCGTATTTGATGCAGCATTTCCAATAAGTATGTTTCTATTTCCTGTATTTGAATAATCAAGATATAATCCTGCAGTAGAGGGTATCGTAAATGCAGTACCCTGACTTATAGTGAAGTCGGCATTGGGATTGGTTCTCATGTATTGGAAAGTTCCGTTTTGTAAAAAGAGCCAGTTATCGGTTGGAGTTGTCAATGTTCCACCGATGTCTAAGGTAAGAGTAGTTACTTGGGACGTTCCTTTGTTTACAGTTAAACTTTGAAAAACAGTGACTGGATTATTAAGAGTGTTTGAAATTGATGTGGAATTGTTTCCGAAGAATGTAACGGGTAATAGAGTGAAGTTGCATTGACGTGAAGTTGTAGTTCCCCCAGCAATTGTACCAACGGTATTGTTAATCAAGTTTCCACCTATAGATAAATTTTGACTAGTTGCACCTGCCCAAACTTGGATTGCCGAGTTCGGTGCTACCTTAACATCACCATAAACAACAAAATTTTGGGTAATTGCAGCATTGCCATACCAAATGAGCGCTCCTCCTTGAATATCAAGATCTCCATTAACTGTAATCGTCTTAGCAATACGAACAGCAGGTGCTGTTGGATAGTTTACATTCCAAGTAGGACAAAACCAAGAGTCAGCATTTTGACCTCTTGTAATTAAATTTCCATAAATTGTTAGGTTATTATTCGGGAAAATAATATTAGAACCACCAAGTGGCGAAAGAATTAGATTTCCATAAGTTAGTATTCCGTTTGGCAACCAATAAGTGGTACCAGCTGCTGGATTTGTAGAGTAAAGTTCGGTTGTTCCTAGATTTATGTTAAAGTCCGTAAAATCTCCGAGAGGAAATGCAAACGTTGAGCCAGTAGTCTGAGATGCAGCCACCCTAAAAGTACCATTTCCAGAAGAACTTGAAAGAACCATTCCAAAATTACTGCTCGGGTTATATCTTGTGTCTAAAGTAGCACCAACTTCAATCTGAAGACTCGCACAGCTATGTGGGTCGGTATCCGGATTAACTAGATAATTAGCAGGTGTGTCAAAGCTAACTGTATGATTATTACCAATTATTACAATATCATTTGCACCTGGTACGCTACCAGCCTGAGCTCCTGTATGACTACTATTAAAAGTCCAAGTAGCTAAAGCACTCCAAAATCCACTTGCAAGGCTATAATAAATTTGGGGAGTACCAAAACAGGCATCTCCAGCAGTATAATCACCATCAAGAAATGCCATGCTATTGGTGGGCGCAGTCCAATCTGAAATTGTATTTGTACCCGTATTAATGTTTGCAACTACCCCGCTATTCCATGTGTATGTTGACCTGTTATAAACTGATGGTATATAATTACCCTCTGTACCCACCACATCAGACTGGTCATAAACAAAAGTGTGTATTACTGAATTAGCAGGGATTCCAGCAAAACCAGAGGATTTAATACGCCAAAAATAGGTTAAACTTTGACCATTAACTGTTGTAGATGGATGCTCATAACCAACAGGTATTATTGTTATTGAACCATATGTTGTTGGGGCACTGCTAAAGCCAATTGTTGCAGGAGTATACTTAACAGCTCTAACAGGTATTAAGGTTGGAGCACCTATCGGAAAAACAAAAGCGGTTGTTGATGAGTATACCTTAGTAACACCGCCATCACCCGAGTTTCCTGAAGTTTGAATGTATCTATTCAAAAAAGATCCGCTTCCACTAACTATAGAAGCAGAAGCATTTAATTTTAAATTATAAGTACATATGTTGAAAAGTTTGTCTCTTGAAAATGTTAATACCCCATTAATAGTTATATTATCAATCAAGGATATCGGTGAGGCAACAGCAGTATTATTATTTAACTCAATATTACTAAAAACACCATTACCATCAATAACCTGTGTAACAGTTCCAATCAAAGCGATTTTCCCTGTGCCATTCTGAACTCCTGAATTATAAACATCTTTCAAAACATTAATTGTATTGCCATTGTCATTTAACGTACCTAAAACTAATCTAAAATTATCATTAACATTTACAGTCGTTTGAGAACCCGCAAAGTTTAAAACTTCACCAGCAACCTTATTAATTGTAAGCTTATTTAAAGTAAGAGGAATTCCAGTATTTATGGTAAAAGTCTGAGTTCCCGAACCATTAAACATTGTTGTATTAGCACCTGTAGAATAAGTTGTACCACTCTGAAGAGTAAAATCACCGCCTATGTTTACATCCTGCCCATTTGCCTCCAGATCACCAACTTGAACTGTTAAGTTTTTTAATACTGTTAATGGGTAACCTGCATTTAATCGAGAAGTAGAAGAACCACTAGACCTATCAAGTAACAGATTACCAACAGGAGCATTAGATGAAATAAACCAAGCAGGAGCATCAGCCGTTACAGTTCCTGTTACAGATGCCAACTCCAATGTTCCACCAGTAACATTATAATTTGAAGCAGATGATAATACATCAAATACTCTACCAGCAACTGCAGTGGCATCATAAATCCTTATTGTTCCCGCTGACATTGCAAACACATTTGAAGCACTATTTACACTGAATGATCCTGCTGCAGCATCAATAGATCCTTCATTTGCTCTTGCAGTATTAAGTGGAGCATTCACTAAATCACTAACAGCAATATAAGAACTTGGAGTTCTTTGGAGTCTACCCCGCAGAGTAAACAAACCACCTGCTTGTGTGTATGAAATTAAACCACCAGCAGCTCCATCAAACTGCTTTGCATCCAGAGTACCGCCATTAACAAAAATTTGCCCCGAAGTTAAATTTGAGTATATCAAACCAGATGATTCACGAGTAGACAAATACCCATCGTTAACAATTAGTTTTCCTAAAACCTTCAACCCACTATATCCTCCTTGACCAACACCATTAACCAAACCACTACCACCTGCAACCCCGTATGAGACATTTATATCTCGATAATCATCAGCAGTAACTAAAACAACTACATTTTGTCCATCAATAGTTAAACAAGCATTTGCAGGAATTGTAAAATCACTAGTTGGCACACCAAGTCCCCCTGTAGTTCCCTCTGTTAGTGAAGGAATTACTACAAAACCTGTTAATATTAATGTACCTGTTCTAATCCATAAAGCTTTCCTTGAATCAGGGTTTATAACATAATTTTCATCAACACATACATTGGCACCAAATAATCTAAAATTGGTATATGCTGATGAATTAATTGTTAGTTCATAGGTTTGGTCTGTTCCTTTATCTATAACTAAATTATAAAAATCTGTTTGTCCGTTACAGGTTAAAGCGTTATCAGTAGCTCCAAAAAAATAGACAGTGGCAAAACCAGAGGTAGCACCAAGTACTGTAGGTGGAAATGCATTGAATAATGGGTAAGTTAAATTGGTAAACCTTACCGTTCCATTATTAGTAAAATCACCGTTAACTACAACTCTATGCGATTGTTGATCGTAATAATTCATAAATGGCGATGTCCCTCCTGCTATCCCAATAGGATTCGTAGTTGTATTTGTTACACCTGTTCCAACGCTAATAGCTGCTCCATTATCAACGGTAACATTTCCACTAATAATCAACCTGCGCCTTGTATTTGAATTATCATTTATTTGATAAGTACCATTCTGAATATAAAGATTACCATTTAAGGTTATATTATTAACTTGAATTACAGTTCCTACCGTGTTTATTGTTAGGTTATTATAAACAATTTGAGCAACAGGAAGGTTGATGGCTACATTGTACTCAACTGTTCCACCACCAGCATTAATAAACGTATTGGTTGTTACTGTTGGAAAATTAGCCGATGCAAGTTTTAAAGTACCCTGCCCCCTTAAAGCAGATAGAGGGTTAGAGAAACTTCGAGTATCAAGATTTAAATATCCGCCATCATTTATTGTTACATCTAAATTTGAGGTTGAAACATCCCCTGTCAATGTTACAGTTCTTCCTGAAAGAATTACAACTTTATCATTATTGCTTGGAAGGGTGCTCCCTATCTGCAATGTACCACTAGGGTCTGATGTCCAAGTAGAAGAAATATTCCAGTTGCCTGTTTGGTAAGAATAGTATGTTTTGTAGCCCATTGTCCACCAACCAGCAATGGTACTTGTACCAGTAATAGTAAATGAATTAGCACCAAAAGTTGGAGCTCCCGTTAATGGGGGATTTTGCCAAGATACACCTCCATCTGGAGAAAAAGAAATACTTGGCAATGCACCATTTAATTCTGCTGGATCATACTGGAACGTTGCTGTAGCATTTGTAATTGCTCCGCTTGGAATTGTTACAGCCCAGTATTTATTTATATAACTGGGATTAAGTGCCGTAGGAATTGCTCTAACTCTTATTGTTGGAGATGTAGTTGTTAACGCTGATATTGTAGCAGGCGAATAGTAACCACCAGCACCAATTGGGTATGATTGTGGTAATGTAGCACCCGCATTCCTTTCCAAATAGCCAGTACCACTGGTTGCTATCATATTGGTTGAACTAAAAGCACCCTGAATTGCATTAACAGCATTGTTATTTACAGTCAAGTTAAAATTAGAAAGATCAAGTACACCTGCAGTTAAATTAATTATACCAGTAGCACCTACAATTACATTTCCAATAAGTGTCTTTGTGCTACTCCCAGAAATAGTGATGTTATTATAGGTAAATGCGGGTATATTTTGCGTACCCGTTCCATTAAAATTAATAGTATTACCAGTGGTAACATAAGTTCCCATGGGTGTAAATAATCCTGAGATACCAATTGTTCCTCCATTTACTAGAGTTCTAGTACCTCCGCCACCGGCAGTTAAGTTGTAAAAATTGTAGGCTCCAATTGTTTGTGCTCCAGCCCCGCTATAACTTACAGTATTGTTATTGCTAGTAAAATCCTCTGTTCCAACTAATGTTGATATTGGATCGGCATTGGCTGTAAGATAAAGAACTGCCTGAAAAACTGGTGTTCCATTTGTGAAATTGCCGGCTCCTGATAAAGTACCTGCAATTGTAAGTCCATTTATATTGGCATTCGTGAGAGTTCTACCTGCCGTACCGCAAACTACATTGGTAATAGAAAATGACTGAGCACCAGATATGGTTTGATCATTTGTATCAAATGTATATGTAGATGTTGCAATAAAAGTGGTGGAGTTCACCGTAAGGCCTCCTCTAAATGTACAAGGTCGAGGAATATTCCACTGACCATTAAGGTTGACAGTTACAAGGCCGACGAATAAATTTGCACCGCCATTATTACCGTCAGTAAGTCTTCCGTTAGCATTAATCGTTGTAGTTCCATTTACGGTAAAATTATTTCCCCCAAAATCAACTGACATAGTATTCACTGCTGATGTTCCCATAATTGAAAAATTTCCCTGTACCAATAATGCACCAGCAGGAGTTGCTATTTCTGGGGAAGTAAGAGCACTACAGTTAAAATTAAGATCTCCAAATGTTTGATTCAAACCACCTGGAGGGTTAGCTGTTGTGCCAGTTATATTACATGTAGAGGCGGCATTCCATGTTGCAGTAACAATATTACCTGCATCACGATTATGATTATAAATAGCCCCCGAATTAAAGGTAAATGAGGGGTTTGCTGCTTTTGTTAAAACTCCATTTGCACCAACCTGAACGGTTCCAATAATAATAGCCTGACTATTAGCATTGTTATTTTGCGTAATTGTCATCGTTCTTGGCCCCGACTCACCTATGATAGTTAATGTTGATCCGCTTTCAACAACAAAATCTGCATTTGTAACAGATGCCCCTGTAATTGAATTATTTGCGTTATCACCAATTGTAATTGTTCTTGCAGCACCACTAGAAGTAAGAGTAACAGATTGACTATCTGTTATCCAGAATTTTTGAAGGTTGAAACTTGCCAAATTTATTAAAACACTAGGATCTCCCGAATTTGCATCAAATATTGCTAAAAAAGTGTTATTATTAGGAATACTTGCCCCAGATGCTCCGCCAGAACTAGCAGACCAGTTATTGGTACTATTCCAATTACCATCACCACCAGTTACCCAGTAACGATTCGTTTGTGAGTATGCAAGTTGGGTACATAAAAGTAAAACCCCTAAAACTATCCTCAATTTCATACGCTATCAAATAATCTACAGTACTAAACAATTATAGTCAAAGATATTCTAAAAAAAGATTAGTAACATCAATCGATTAGTAACGGATAAAGGAATTTTATTAATTAAAATAGTGCCATCATCCTACTAATCAAAATAAAACAAATTAAAAACCAATTTTGTTATTATACTGTATTTGTTACATATAGGTTTCCAATAATCCTTATCTTATACGTAAATAAACCGATTTCGGGCAATTAAAATAAAAAAATGTTTTTGATGAGTGATTTTTATTGTACTGATTTATAGCAACTTAAATAATTGGGCCTTATAAGTTAAATTTACATTTCTTTAATGAACAAATTTGATTAGATGCTGAAATTGTATGATGAATTAACCCTTGGTCGTTACTTATTCAATACCTCATTTCAGTTTAAACCTTATTCTTAGGTTCAAAAAAAGCCCTGAAAATCAGGGCTTTTTTTAGCTGAGAATTAGTAATTGGATTAATTTAATTCGCTAATCACAAAAGCAATGGGGAATGTATATCTAACTCTAACTGCTATTCCTTGCTGCTTCCCAGGGCTCCATTTTGGGGATGATTCTAATACCCGAATAGCCTCCTTGTCAATTAAAGGATCTACAGAACGAAGAACTTGAACATTTGAAACACCTCCATCTTTCTCAATAACGAATTGTAAATACACCTTTCCTTGTATTCCTGCTTCCTGAGGAGCCTGTGGATAACGAATATTTTGTGCTATCCATCTCCTAAACTCATTATCACCATCTGTACCAAAAAAAGGTTTTTCTGAAATAACCCCAATGTCAATGATAGAATTATTTTCAACTTCTGGTATTTCATTATTTATATCTCGTAAAGGAATTATATCGTTCACGTTTTCATTCTTTACATTAGCATTTACCTCATCACTTGTTAAAAATTTATCGCCTTCATCTGGAGATAATGTGTCAACAACTTCGGGCGCAGTATAAATCAACGGTTTAATACTAACCATAACGGGTTTTGGTTTTTCAATTTCCTGAACTGGTAGTTTAATATCAGGATCAAAGGCTATAGTTGTTGGGCCAATAAGAGTATCTTTAATAATTGGGGGTTCAGAATAAATCACATAAGGTGTAACAACTGTGGCACTAATAAAGACAGCACTCACAAGGATAGACCAAATTAGAGCGACATTGTATCTTTTACGGATTTGATAAGCTCCGTACTCCTTGTTCCGGTTTTCAAAAACCAATTCATCGAACGAAGGAACGTTTTCCATTTCATCTTTTGGTTTCATGGTGTTTGGTTTTAGACCTTCTGTTTATATATTATACGAAAAAAAGTGTTTTTTGGTATAAAATAGAACCAATATTTTAATCGCCAGCACCTTTTTTTTTCTATATTTGAACCCTCAAATTAACAATGTACTTTGTTGGTTTTATATTTGGGGGTATAGCTCAGTTGGCTAGAGCGCTTGCATGGCATGCAAGAGGTCAGGGGTTCGACTCCCCTTACCTCCACAAATAAGCGGGAGTAGCTCAGTTGGTAGAGCATCAGCTTCCCAAGCTGAGGGTCGCGGGTTCGAGTCCCGTTTCCCGCTCGCTGAAAATGAAAGCCTTACAGAAATGTGAGGCTTTCTATTTTTAGACTTACTAAAACTATACTAAAACAAACTACTCATCTTAGATACTAAAAGAGATTGTTACAAAAGATCATAAACTCAGCATTTCAAAGAACTTTGTCTCACTTAAATTAATCCCTTTTACTAATGGATACAATAAGTAGCCATATTCCATAAATGTTATTGATTTTTCTTCCACCGCCAGCTAAAGTTTCAAATACAAGATAAGTTAGGTAAGGTTTATGGGCTTATAGCTACCAAATAAACGCAAAAAACCTGTCCCAAAATAAAGTGGGTTTCAGTTTTATCTCTAACGCAGGTGCAATTTGTTATGAGGAGTCGGACGGCAACATTGTCGAATTCCGCCTCAAGCCCGTTGCTGATATCCGCTAGGCGTTCGATGAATTCACGCTACTTGTTGATATATGCAGGGTTTACGTTAGGGCGGTTCAGGTACGACTGGAGCGAACTGTTCGATTACCCGATATCCTCAGCCAACCAGACTAGGAAGACTTCTGTAAGGCGGAGCTATTCATTTTAAATACCCCTTTCGCTGTCTTGGCGCAACTGTGCAATAGTCTTACGCTCGCCTGACTCCAACCATGCCATTAGTGCTGAACGGCGGTAGTACACCTTTCCCGACATCTTCAAGAAGGGAATGCGCCTTCGGCTATTCATTGTATACAATGAGTGGACGGACAGATTAAGAAAATCGGCCGCCTCATGAATGGTCAGCAACTCTTTAGGAGGGTTAGCCTCGTTAGGCAGTAAAGGGGGTAGGTCGTTTCTTATCGACCTCTGCAAGTCAATGAACTCTCCAACAGTTAGAGAGTAGAGCGGTCTTTCGGATTTTGTCGTTTTCATGTAATTTTTGGTTTCACAAAGATTTGTAAAACCCCAAAGAGCTCTTATGGGTTTTCATGGGTTATTATAGGTTTTTATAGGTTTTCTTTTTTTAATTAGTTGATGTTTAGCGACATACACATTATTACAGGATAATTTAATATATGTCTGTATATCAATGATTTAAAAGAAAAATAGATTAAAATGAACCTCAATTTCAATACTCGGTTGTTTATTTTTTAATGTTTTCATAAAAATACAATTTTGGATTACGGGCAAATAAATATAGTTTGATGTGATCAAACAACGTCAATCGGAAATATTCCGCTCGCTAATTCCACTACTTTATCTAGCTCTACTTTCTGTTTTTCCAGCCCTTTTCCCAGCATTAGGAGATTGAGCTCTGGTTTTCAGCCGAAAACTGCAAGAAATACCCTGTCCTATTTGCCATTTACAGTAAGAGTACTTTTTCTTCGGTGGGTAACTTTTATGTAATAACCTTATTCCTATTTTTCGTTTTTTTCAGGTTTTTTGAGTGTCTCCGTAAGGTTTCTTTGTTAAATATTTGTAAAACAGTAGTAATAAATTGGTAATATTTAAGTAGTAACTATGGAACAACCCGTAAATAGCACTGAGTAATACCGCTATATCGGCTCATCTTTTATTCGGTTCTTACCCTTTTACGGATGCTCTCTTACTAGAAAATCAGCAATATCTTCCCCGGCGATTTTTTTATGAGAGCCATAATTTGATATTCCCAATATTGGGAACTCAGGCTATGATTTTCAGACGGAAAATCCACCACTTGTTTTAAAGCATAATCATTTCACAGGATTTTCACATTATAAAATCTCATAAACCGGAATTTTCTCAATAATTACACCGTTAGGGCCTGTTCGCTGCCCCATACGTACAGGCCACCAGCGATATTGATTGTTGTTTTCTCTGTAAACTACCGAGAAGGTTTTATTATAATCTAAAAACCCTGATTCAACATTTATAAAAGGACAGTAATTTTCAGTTTGTGGCTCTATAATAAATTGAATACAATATTTTGCATAAATCCTTTCTATTCTTAATTCTTGGAGCATCATCTTGTGATTTTGAATAACTCTTTAGTAACTTGGTTTAGAACAACACTTGAACAATTTTCGTAAATTCTTTAGTGTTTTCTAAATTCTTTTCAATTTCTGATATTTGTATATCAATTTCATCTTTGGTACTATTGGACTTTGGATTGTTAATCTCTGGAATATTATCCGTCCACAAAGGAGTCATTATATTCCCATTTATGAAGGCATTATAATCACCATAATTTTGCTAAGGAGCGTAAACCCCAAATAATGTTCCTGTGGTTTAGAGTGCTGTGGAATGAACTGCTGCACAGTTATTCATCGTTAAAAACTAAGTTAATGATAGTAATAATTCTACATCTGCAAAATCAGCCACAGTAGGCTAAATCACATTTTACGGGCTTGTTATTGTTAAAAAACAGTTCAGCCTTAGACTTAAACTTGAAAACTTTGACTGAACTGTTTTTTAATGCATCAATCAAACTTTCTGAGTTCATTCATTATTTCATTTTGACGATTAATCTTTCTTTCATTTATTTCATCCGCTTCCTTTTTCTTTGGTTGATAATATGCAAAGAAATAAATTAACCAAATAACGACACCAGTACCGTATACAAATGCTAAAATTAGAAAAATCCAAAAACTAACTGGAAAGAGTTTTGGAAATTTTGGATTTTCCAGAGAAAAATATTCATTTTCCAACTTTCTAACTTCATCTAAATTAGGTAAATCCAACTCTCTCGTAAATGCTAATTTGACATAATGTTCTGATGTTGTTACAGAATAAATGGAATCCCCTCTTTGCTCAAGATGACTGTCTTTAACTTTAATTTCCTGTGTGTTAAGTAAATTCCAATGGAATTTTTGCATTAAATTAATTTGAGACTGCTCATCATTAGGATGAACTTGAATCGAAAAACTTTCTGTACGTGCCATTTGATTTTGTTTTTATTTTCTTACTCATAAGGCTTTTCAGTATCGCCCCGTTTTATTAAAGGTGGTGTCTGGTCTCCCCCTATACCACAATCTTTTTAGGTGGTCAATCTTTTTGAAACCACAATGTCAGTTTTTAACTTGCCCTTAGCTATGTATGAGAATTAACCCCAAAAACTATATGTAACTACAATGATTCAATAAAGTCTGAAACATTATCCCATGTCCATTCTTTACAAGGAATACCATTCATATTAGCAGGTTTATCCGATAAGGTAGCACCACCAATATAAATGCCCATCATAGGAATTTTTTCATCTTTAGCGCAATCTATTTCCCATAACTCACCGCTTGCTTTCTTTGTATTTTTAGAAATCAGTGCAATAAACCCATCGCATCCCTTAATTCTTGTTCTGCAATTTGTTTTCCATTTCTCATCAAATGGTTCTTTCACAGACATATCAATAAAATCGTAAGGGACGCTTTTATTTTTTGCTTGACCAGTAAACAAGTTTTTTGTTATTTCATCTTCGATAGCAAAAGCTACGAATATTCTTTTGTTTGCCATTTTAATTAGTTTTAGTTGTTATATTCTGTTATCCTTTACTAATCTCCAATAGTGATATCCCAGATTTGAAAGTTTACATGCCTTTGAATTCATTGCTGCGAAAAACATAAATTGCTCGTCAACGGGAACAACGAGACCAATACTTTGCAGTTTTTGAAGATTTTTAAATATTGTTACATTCTTAAGTTTTGCGTATGGCCTAACTACTTTATGTTCTATTTGCAAGGTGTTTGTATCTTCATATGATGGATCTAAAGGATAGTGTTCTATTGGTGTAGGAAAATATTCCGTTAACTTTCTCAAAACCTCAATGGAAACTTGAGGTGCTATTGTTCGCAGCGAAATGAATTTTGTAATATTCGTTTTGAAAACAGGACGCTGATCCCAAGCTCCTAAAGCCTGATCGATATACGCATAAACACTGCCTGGCGTAATATGTCCATTGAGGTCTGCAGCACCACCTTGTAAAGCATCAAGCAACAAATTTGTAAAAACGCCATGTCCATTAACTTCTAGTGAAGTCTCGTTATCCTTACTGGCAGTAAGTATAGTGACCCCTTTGGCAATATGAGAAGATAAACCTCCCGTTATTTTGGGAGATCCAAATGCTCCAGAGTAGCAGCAGTCAAGAATAATTACCCGATTTTTTGCTTCTGATGCATTTGCCGCAATAAGAATCTCATCCATAGAGACACCTTCATCATTCCGTTCATAATCGGGTGTTACTATATAACCGCCAAGTTCATTAATAAAACCATGCCCAGAAAAATAGAATAGTGCAGAATCGCTATCTCCATTAAATAACTCAATAATCAATCTTCTTAAGTTTGCTTTTGTTGGAACATCTGTTCTTATTTTTACATCAAAATTTGGAGTACCATCACCATTCTTTTCAATGATACTGGCGAACGCTTCTGCATCATTAACACACCCGCTAAGAGGTGCGTTGGGATATTTGTTTATACCAATTACGAGTGCTTTTTTCATAACTTCAAAATTGTTTTTATTTGTACTTTTTATTGTGAACGAGAATAGTACTAATCCTTAAAAGATGAATTGGCTCTATCTGAGTTTAAAAAAATCTTTTTCAGTAGTAATATTTTAAATGTACTTGTATAGATTGCCATTTTTATTTGAATGCATACAGGCATCATCTTAAGTTCTCACTGTCTCTTAATATCAAATAATTCTTCTGTTTTTAAACTTTTTATAATCTCTTCGTACAATTGCTGTACAAGATTTTCATTCTCCAATTTTTGCAATCGATTATTATATTGTTTTTCAATTACTTCCAAATCGAATTCTGTTTTCCTTCTCCATATTTTATTTTTAATTTGTTCATCGTAAATAACTTCGCCATTATATTGAGACTTCTTTCTTTTTTCCTCTATTTTTTTTTCATAATCTTGAAAATCTGAATTGCCCTGAATATTTTTGATATTTTCCTTTTCATGCGCTTCCAATAACTCTTCATACAATCCTTTAGTTTGTGATAACTTAACTAATACGGGTGCCGTTTCAATGAGAATAAAAATCAGCGTTAAAAAAATATTTGCGAGTTTAAGTATAATCTTTTTACTAGTTAAGCTGGAAAGAGCTTCGATTTCCGCTAATGGTCCTTCATAATTCTCTGCCTCCCCTTGAAGGTTCTTGTCTCTATCTTTAACTTTTTGGTGTAAATCCTTCATTTCATCGTTTATCTCTTTTTCTCTTAATGTTACTTTTTCTTTTAATTTCTCATATTCTTTTTCGGTTTGAATCCGAATATTATTTTTCCGTTTAGCTTCTGGTCCAATGCCTATTTCTCCTGTAGTTGTAGTTGAATTTTTCCCTTTTATTTCATTATAATAATCTGTCTCGCTGTTGTCCAATTCTTTTTTCTTTTCAGAAAGCGTGATATGAAGGCGTCCCTTTTCATTCTCAAGCCGTCTAGTTGTAGAATCCATTTGGGCAATCTCTGCATTGGAACTCCGCATTTCGCCATGCAATTGATTTTTGATATTCGCTAACTCTGTTTTTATTTCATGCTCAAACAATTTTAATTCCAAAGGCTTAGCTACAACAATACCTAAACAAATAGCTAGAAAAACTCTAGGAAGTACGTTAATAAATTTTTTACTTTGATTAACACCCATGCTTGTAACCAAATATCTGTCAAGCGAAAAAATAACCACTCCCCAAAACATTCCAAATGCAATAGCTAAATATATTTGTCGAAATGCTGTAAAGAAAAAATAGCCTCCCGAAAGACTAGCCATCACTGCTGTAATTAAAAGTATAGTCCCCATAGTGCTGTACTTTGTAACTTGGGTTGGGCACTTCTCTAAAATAACTATACAAGCCCCTGAACACCTGCATAAAAAGACCGTAAAAGGTTTAATTTTTTGTGCTTCCATGATATTGTGTTTTAAATTGATTGAATATTTCTGGGTTTATTTCCAAGTTGAGGATGCTATCGTCAGGTTCTTTATTAAAAAAACTATCGGAAGGTGTTATGTTGAATAACATAGATAAACTAATCGTTTTTGATGCCGTGACTCCAAATAGCGTTTTAGCCGTTAACGTAAATACATTCTGGTCGGTTAAACAGATTTCAGCCTCAGTTTTATTAGAAATATCCCCTAGAAAAGGTAAAATACAAATATGCTCTGCATCAATTACCTCCCACGAGAGTTTAAAAATGTTATCAAGAAGATCAATTGCTTCATATTCGAATTTCTCTATGATAGGAGGATCTTTAGATACATTAATAGTAATGCTTTTCTCAGTTTTAATACCAAAAAAACTTTCAGCTAATAAAGTATATGTTGTTACGCCCAAAGGTTTAACCTCAACATTTGTTTTGTTGGTAACATCAATGTTCTCCGGGTTTAGAATAAGTCGATGCGCACTTTCAACTTGCCATTGTAGTTTTATTGGATTACTATTCAACCTTATAGGATTATCTGATTTAAATTCCTTTATAATAGGCGGTTGGTCAGATATACTTATGAAGAGGCTTTTTTGGCATTCAAATCCAAAGTAATTTTTGGCAATTAACGTATAAGTTGTATCAATCATAGGTTCAACCTCAACACTGGTTTTTCCATCAACATTAATATTTCCCGGATTCAGTATTAGTTCACTGCAATTATCCACATTCCATGAAAGGTTAATCGGAACAGCACCAATTCTAATCGGCTCATCAGATTTAAATACAATTATTTCAGGAGGTTGTTTTGATACCCTTATTTCTAGTTCCTTTTTATGTTCACCACAGTAGTTTTTTGCAATAAGAGAATAAAATGTATCCGTAACAGGGCTCACGTTATAACTATCCATACCAGTAACATTAATATTGCCCGGTTGGAGAATTAACTCTTCCTCATATTTTACAATCCAATGAAGCTTAACAGGATCCGAATTGATTCTTATTTTTTTATCGCTTGCAAAAACACCTATTTGAGGAGGGTTCTGAATTTTTTGTAAAGCGTACTTCCATGAGCCGTATAAACTTCGCATGGCAGGATTAGAGTATCCATCATTAAAAGTAGTTTCGAATATCTTTTTGATTTCAACTGATATATTCTGTTTATACCATGAAACAAACTGATTATAAAATGATTCGTTGTCCTTGTTGAAATAGTCTTCATTTGGGTCAATGTAAGGCCATCGATATTTTAAGAAATAATTTTTTATTGTATCCAACCCTGTATCTTTAAGCATAAAGAATGGGTGTGAAGAGCATATAAGATAGAAAATAGCCACAGTGATAGACCACCTATCGGAATTTAGATTCACATTTATTTCTTGCTGCTCACGAATGGATTTTCCAAACTGCCCCATTATCTCAGGAGCTAGCCAATCCTGAAATGAACCCAGAGTAGTTGGTTGATCATTGGAACTATCGGCAACTGCACCGCTGTCAAAGTCTATAATAACACATTCTTTGGTTGAAATATTTAAAAAAAGTGCGTCCTCCTTTAAATCGGCATGTATATAAAAAATTGAACTTAAAAAATCGAATGCTTTAATCAGATGATAAATCATTGGTATTTTGATATCAAAACCCACATGTTGAATAATACTTTTATCCAATGCTTCACTGAAACTTATAAAGCCTAAACTATTTAAATTATTTGCGGAGTATCCATAAACCTCTTCACCATTTAACATCCCAATAAAACTGAATTGTGGAACAGCTTTTAATGCGGAGTATTCTTTTATAATTGAATCTGTACCATTCTGCCTTACCTCTTGATTTTTGATCTTTAACTTTTTCTGCAATTTCTGAATTGTTTCGTAACCCTTCCTGTGTATATCTCTATTTGGGGTTAGTATTTTAATAAGTTGATCTACAGAGCATACAGAATTATTTACAGTGTAGCATTTATACACTTTTCCAAAACCACCTTCACCACCGCTGATTATGGTATCCGAAATTTCGATTGTCTTTATTACATCAAATTCGACAAGTAATTCAGTTGAAAGTGCGGATTTAACTTTAATGGTTTGCATTTTTTTGTCGGTTTTTAAAATAGGTTAAAGCCTGCCCAGTGATTATTATTCCAAGAGAACAATCATCGTCCATCCCTCCTGGTGTTTCTTTAAGTTCTTTCAGATAACTTTTCATTGCCAATTCGAGTGTTTCCTTTTTGTAATCCTCATTTTGTATCACATAAGTCCTTAGCGCTTTTATAAGTTTTAGTAAATTTTTATTTACTTCTAACCATACATTGCCATTACTATCTTTTCCTACATTGTCATGATCTGATGAGTATATTCCATCGGAACAAATGATGATTATGTCCCCAAACTCATGGTTGTCCTTTGTCAATTCAATGATACTTGGAGAATATTGCTTTGGGGATGCTCCGTAAGAAAAGTACTTATACAAGGCCTCTTTGCCGTTTTCAGGAACGGTATGTGGATTAAGGTAATTATTTAAACACCAAGGTAGATTATAAATATCTTCGGGAAAATCAATAAAATTTCCTTTCAGATGTAAAATTGCTCCGTTACCAGAATAGCCTATTTTAAAGGAATCCTGGGTTTCAATAGCACAAATGCAGGTCGTTCCATATGCATTTTCAGGTATTTGCTGGTTTTCCCCTAACTGATTATTTACATTGCAATCAAGTGACTCTGCCACCTTTTTAAAAAAAGGCTGTAATTCTATTTCTTTTATAATTTCTGCTTCCTTAAAATTGTCTCTTATGCCTTTTATAACAGCACTTGATGCCAACTCTGCTTTATCAAACGATCCAAGACCATCTGCTATTGCTATTAGATTAGCCTTTATAGAGTCGTTCCTTGAATTACAGTCCCAATCCTGATTTACAGATTTGACTGTTTCCCTTAGGCTAACTACAATACTTCTTGATGTATCCATTTTTAATTTATTTTTACTCCTGATGCTCTTGATATAGAACTCTCAAAAAAGTTGCGTAAAGTTTCAGGATCATAAGTTCTCTTGAAACCGATGATAGGATCTGAAGCAATCTCTTTCATCAACTCTTCTGCCGCTGTATTTTTATCGCCAGCGTGAGATAAAAAAGTAGTACAGATACTCATTTTCTCCATTCTTTTAATGGAATTAGCAACTCCCCGAGTTATATCCGGCTGATGACATTCTCCGTCTGATAACAGAAGGATAATTACCGAATGTGGGACTCCGCTTGTTGGATTTGAAAGAAAAGCCTCAGCTATCTTTTTGGCCTCTTCCAAGCCAGAATGTATGTAAGTGCCACCTCCATGATTTATAATTGGATCATAATTCCCATTTTCATTTATATTTTTTAATGGGGTTGTGTTAGTTTGTACTGATGCCGTGAAATCAAAAGAGACAACACTGAAAGAAAAATTATTTTTCTTTCGACTTACCTTAAACCGAGTTAATACATCGCGTATTGCCATATTAACAGCATCCTTTTTTTTGATATTACCATTGGTTAATTCCTCCATAGAGCCGCTCCCATCCATTACAAATATTCCTAACTGATGAAATTGTTGAGGAGAACTTATATCTGTTGGAGGTACAAGAGGCTCTATTCTTTTGGAAAAAGAGTTGTTGGGACTCGAATTATCTCGGCATAAATAGAGTTTTGAGCCATCACGAACATTGAGTTCATAAAATCTCTTGCTACTATCAAAAACCTGTCCTTGCTCTGTTTTTAAAGCCGCATTTCCGTTTAAGTTGGAAAACTCACTCTCTTTTAATAACTGCTCAACGATCTCTCTTACAATATCATTGGAATCAACCGAGCCATTATAACGAGAATTATTTGTCTCGTTTATAAATTCAATTTTTATCTCACTCATAGGTTAATAATTTAAGATTGCTATTTATTTGTATTGGGATCCTCATTGTGATCAAAATCTATTTCTATGCTTTTCGTTACAGATGAGAGTATTTCGGTTATTTCTGGCAACTTTAATTTTTCTCGGATATTTTTTCTTGAAGTTTTGGTGAGGGTCTCATTTATTTCATCGATTCTTTTATTTATATATTTTTCCATTTCAGAATCATTATATTTCATGTCAAGTTCCTTTTTTTGGAAATTAATCATGTTACTTAGTTTTTCTTCTTCAAACTCTTTAATTTTTATCATATCGTTAATGACTCTTTCCTTATCAAATAAATTCTTCTTCTGTTGTATCTCGTCAGTTATAGACGGGTGTCTTCTTAACCAAGGTGCAATCTTTATATCCAGACCAAATGCCTCGGCAACAATATTTCGAGTAGCATTTAATAAGCCTACCAAATGCCGAAAGAATTCATCCGTGTTAATGTTCTCTTCATTTAGTTCATGAATCTTATCTAGATGTAATTCGACATTATGTTTAACAAATCTCGAAATGTCCTCTAGTAGGATTAAAATATCCTTACTCCTATAAGCATCACATTTTGCCTTAAAAAGATCGTAGCTGTCTTCATGCACGCTGACAACCATAAATTGCGCATCGAACTTCGCCTGTAGTTGATATATCTCAATGTTTATGGTATGATTAACCCCAAATAGCGTTTTAAAACTTCGAACCAGATCGGTTTCCAATTGTTTCAGGATAATGTCAACCTCTTTAGTTCCAAATTCTTCATTCAGTTTGCTTAATATCTTTTTTCTAAGTTCGTCTGCAAGCGAATCTCCCTTTCCATTTTCTGGAAAATTAAAATTCAAGTAGAACCTTTTGGGATCTACTTGGTGAATAAACTGCCGTACTGTATTCACAACCGTTTCTTTCATTTTTGAAATAATTCCATCACGTGTGGTTCTGGGGTTTATTAATCTGGCAATTTTTTTTGGATCTTCGATTTTTCCGCTCGCGATGATGTTTAGTTTGATCCGTACATCTTCCTTATGGGTAGGAAATTCGATATCATTACCCACTTCAAAATCAAAATGATCAGGTATAATGCCTTCCAGTTTAGGTATTGTAATAAGTTGCCTGATCTCGTAACCCTTCTTGGTTAATGATTTAGCCATCTCAAGTTTGATGTAATCGCTATTGAAGTTGAGGGCTAGTTCAGTGAAATCTTTTTCAAATATGCAATCCTGAGTGATTCGGTTCAATTCATCTTTCACCCATTCGTTAATATCCTTAATCCCAGAATTATAAAAATCTCCCAGATTTTTTAATGTAAGAATCAAGTGATGTTCAATGTCGATCCCATAACTATTTTTCGTAATACAACTAACATTGTGGATTAACTGTGAACGTTCGGGAGGAACGTTCCTTAGTTGTGATTCAAGTGTTAGAAATTCAGGTTTTAAACCGTCTCTATCTAGATCAATATCTAATTCACGAATCAGAAACTCTCTTAGCCCTGTATGAAGATTGAAATGAAAATAGTGGAGGTCTATAGTGCTTTTACTATTAATACTTTTTTTGATGATTTCTTTTACTTTTTCATCTAGTTTGGTTGTGTTCATTAAAGTTTGCATTCCCTCAACCTTTTTGTTTTCCAAAACATTAACCTCCAATTCATACGATAATGGTATTCTGTTATGGAAATCATTTACTTTTACATCAACCTGCCCACGTAGAGTTTTGGATACTTTTTCTTCACGAACTTCAATTGCTAAATCTAGGCTGAGTCCTAGTTTTCTAGCTTCATCCTCTAGGTAATTCTTTAATTTGGTTTGTAAACTGTAGAATCGTTTAACAAATTGTGGTTCATTGCTAGCAAAAGTTGATATCCATCTGACAATTCGGTTATTTAATGCATTCTCAAAGCGAAGCTCGGTTACAAGAAGTTTAATCAGATCTTTCTGGTGATTTTGCTGTATCTGCGCACTGTAGTTGATCGTAATGCTCAAGGAACATGAATTGTCTAACTCGGTCAACTCTTTTTTCAGACCTTTTATTTCAGCAATCTCATTAAAATCAATAATATAGTAAGCCCATTCTTTTTTTGAGAATGAAATAGGTTTGTTCTCATAAACCTCCATCGAACCCTTATCTAAATAGTATTTCTTTTCTGAAGAATTAGGTTTATAGGTAGAATCAACCTCTCTAATCAGATTGTTAATATTATTTATAGATGTTGAAGATTTAAGTTCTTCTGCGAGTATTCGTTGTAGTCCCATAACCGTTGTGTTATTATTAATTAAATTTTAAATACAAGGTTCTGCATGCTTTTGCCTTAGCTAAAAAAAGTAGTGTAAATTGATAGTCAGTCTTTCTTTTGTATTTGCTGACTTCTTGCATGTATTCTCTGGTCATCAAAGCCCATTGTTGTTTTAACATAATCTGCTGAACATGAGTTATTTCTTTTAATAGAGTATTGTAAAACTCTTCAATAACGTTTTTTTGTAGCCGCTTTAGTTCTACATTTTCGTTAGTGCCATTCAGAATAAGATACCACGATTCCAAAATAAAAGCCTGAGCTTTTGTAAGCACTTCTTCTATATTGATATCAGATGTTATTCTTTGATTGTCAGCAACTTTGTACGCTTTAACCATATCTGGGTGAAACAACCATTGAATAAGAAACTTCCAAACGTCTTTTGCATTTTCCTCTTTAAAATTGAAGAGAAAGAATTTAGATGGCCATTTTCCATAATTTATCAAAGGGAACCGCCCGTATAATGGGTTGGCAAGGAATAGAATTAGCAGAATACTATTTGCCTGGCACAAGGATAAACTTCCATTTGAAGGTTTATGTGACCACCATTTCTGTATTTTCTCAAGAATATCAAATGTTTCATAAGTATTCAACTTGGAAATTCTATATAAACTTTTAATACACTCATAATGGATCTCACCTTTAGCCCCCTTTTGATTAAGTATCCTCTTAATCCATAACATTGCATTGATATGAGAGAAGTCTTGTAGGTCTTCTACTATCCTAAGTACTACTAGGAATAACTCTTTTTGAAATAGGAATTCGATGAAATCTTGTACTTGCTGACGTAAAAGTTCTGATTTATCCAACATTAATCTCATGAGATCCAGCAAACGATTAAAGCCGATTTCACTTTCAAATGCTTTTTTTTCGATATAATTATTTACCACCTCTATTTCTTCCTCATTCAATTCCTCTAACTTTTTCTTAAGTTGGATTTTATTATCTGTGAATATTCTAATAAAAATCCAATGCAACAGGTTTAACCCATAGAGATCAGGATCAAATGGAATTATATTGGTGATGTTTTGCAACAAGTTTTGTAAAAACGGTTTAGATATACTCGTTTCAAAGAAAATTCCCGAGCCGATTATCTGTTGAAACTGCTCTTCAAAAAATAGGAAATGCCTTTTTTGAAAAATAGTTCGTACTTCATCTTTTAACTCTGGTTCTTTAAAATCAAAATATTTTCTTCCGCTTGGATGCTCATAAGAAATAACCTGACAAGAACTTAGTATCTCATCACCATTATTTTCCCATTCTTCAAAAAGATTAATGATCTTAGGTTCATTAACAAGATTTTTTTCGTTGCCAGCTTTCTGATGATCTATTTGATTTGCTATTTCTGTTGTTTTTCCATTCAGGAGTAATTTCGCTATTAATTTGTACTCAGTTGTCGTAATCTCGGGGAAAAAAGCAGTTATAAATAGAATATGCTGATGGGTTTTTTGATCAAACGGAAGTTTCACTACCTTGCCAACAAGTTCTGAATGAAAATCATTATTTCTTCTTCTTTCAATTTCTCTTTCCAAACTGGAGATGTCTTCTTTCAAATAGCCACTAATAACTTCGTACAAATCACTTTCTGTTTTATTTTTCCCCCAGAACCCTTGCTCTTTTTGAGTAAGGATAATATCATGAAACTCTCTCCATCTTTTTTTAAAGTGGAATTGAAGAATAATAGGTAAAAAAGGGATGCTAAAAAGAGGGAAGAAGAAGCTGCGTTCAATAGCATCATTTTTTTTTGAAAATGATGCGTGACGTTTATTAATAATCGTGTTTAATAACGATTTATCTCGAACATAGCAGATGAAAAATATGTTTTTTCTCCTGAGTTCGGCTTGCGTAGAATCAAAACTTTCTTCCTCTTCTATGAACAAGGACTTAAAAAACTCAGATTGAATTAACTTTGTTTTAATAAAACATACTTTCCCTTTATTAAAATTTTCTTGGCTAAACGTTGATAAGGTTATCGATTCTTGATTCTCTTTAAAAGGTTTATCTTTATCAACATCATCATCTTTATCCTGAATGGATAATAATCTTTTTTGGAAATCATTAATTCCCTCCCTTTTAATAATGTAATCTACAATATCTTCAATTGTATTTTGAATAACCCCTTTATCCTCGCAATGAAGAACAATGAGCCTATTTTCAATAAGACGATCGGCATATTGTTTTATTTCCTTTTTCTCAATCCCATAGATGGCTTTAGTACCAGCAAACTCCCAAATTGTGGTTGGATCTTTGATTCCTATTCCATAGTAATTGGTTTGCTCACCAATGGTGGTTCCATTATTATCTCTAATAAATTGTAAGAATCTATTTTGGGTTGTTGGTTTGGGCGGATTATTAACATCTTCTTTATCAGTTGATGATTCATTGCTTTCATCTTGTTTATTTTTTTCGTCTTCCATGACTTTTAATTATTAAAGTGATTAACTTTCCCTATCACAAAGCCATTGTTTTCACCTATAGTCTGGATTACTTCAGCGATACTCTTTATTTTCGGTTTTTTGGTAACATTAGCACCCTTAGTATTACCATCGCTTCTATTTCGTTCTTCAAATTGCTTTAATAGTTTAAAAACTTTTACAGCTATTTCATAGCTATTTGATCCTGTCCAACGTTTATAAATTATCTGTTCTGAAATTCCGTCTATTTTTGTATCATCAATTCGAATCGGAATTAAATAGGGCATCCCTTCTCGCCTAAGAACTGTTAGAATAACTTCTTGCTCTTCTTTTGCCCATCGTTTCCTACTGTAATGTTCTGAAATAAGAACTAATGCAAGTCTAGATTCTTCGTGATAAATTTTCCATGTCAATTTTTTAAGAGGCTCGCCTAAGTTGTCCTGCTCATAAAAAAGGTAATACTTTACATCCAGATCTTTTAAAGCTCTTCCGATTTGTTCGGCAATTTCTTTATCCTCTTCCGCAAAAGAGATAGCAACGTCATATCTATATTTTTCCATTGTCTGAATTTTTGTCAAATATCTTTCTCTTTAATTCCCAGAACTACATCAAAAACAATGATTTTTATATCCTCAGAAGTAAGGAGGTGAAATAGGTCAGAAGTGAGGATTGTTTGAATTTGGTTTTATTCAGAATTTTGATGTCGAATAAATCTTAACTAAAAATTCGTTTTATGGAAAACATTAATGAAAGTATCCCTGAAGTAAAAGTTCAGGATTCTTTAGAAGTATCAGGTATTCGTAGCCCTGGTGAAACCGATCCGCCGATACCTATAGAAAAACCGTTAGATGAAAAGTTATTTTGAGAATGACAAGAAAGGGTTATCTGTTTTTTTAATAGATAATCCCTTTTTTATTATCTTACAGAACATTACAAATGAAAAATTTCACAATCGTTCCCAAATACCATGAACAGAAAGAATTGTCTTAAATTGCGACTACTAGTAATTCTAATTTCTTGTATATCTCATATTCATGCTCAAAACAGCGTGATTGCCGATAGCCTTATCCAAAAACTTAAGAAATGTAATAACGATTCGGTAAAAGTCTCATATCTAAATGAACTATCGTGGCTAAATAGAACTAACCAACCCGATATAGCTTTAAAATATGCAAATGAAGCAAAATCAATTGCTGAAAAAATTGGCTTTAAGTCAGGAGTTGCTACTAGTTTAAATAGAATTGGTGAAATTGAAAGAAGTCAAGGCAATTATAAGCAAGCCATTACAACCTTTAATAATGCTTTACAAATAGAGAAGGAGATTAATAATAATTATGGTATTGCAAGAGCCTGTGGACAATTGACCCTACTGTATAAGACTGTTGGTCAAATCGAAAAGGCATTTACTGCAGGACAAACTGCCATAAAACTCTATAAAGAACTTAATAATTTACAAGCATTGGCTAATGCTTATGATAGACAAGCTATTTTATATGAATACCAAGTCAAATTTGATAGTGCGTTGAGTTTAGTATATTCTGGGCTGGAAATAAGGAAGCAACTTAAAGATTCTGCAAATTTCATATATTCATATATGAACCTTGCTAATCTACACTTAAAATTGCAGAACAACGCAAATTCCTTAGAATTTAATAGCAAAGCAATTGAATTGGCTACGAAATTTAATGATCAGGTTAACCTGTCAAGAGCGTATACTAACATTAGCTTGGTTTATTACAATCTAAAACAATTTCATACTGCTATTGATTATAATTACAGGAGTATTGAGATTAAACAAAGTTTAAAACAGGACAAATCAATTGATACAAATTACGACAATCTGGGGTATTGCTTTTACGCTTTAGGTGAGTACGACAAAGCCATTCAATTTTATACTAAAAGCCTTGATTTAAAAGAAAAGATTGGAAAGAAAGAGGGTTTGTCTGCTGTTTACACCAACCTTGGTAATCTATTTTTTTCTAAAAAAGAATATGATAAGGCTTTATTCTATTACAAAAAGGGATTAATTAACGCTGAGACCAATAGTAACAAGTTAATAACCCTTGAACTCTACCAAAATATTTATAAATCTTATTCAATTACTGGACAGTTGGAAAATGCTGTCTCTTTCAACAATAAATATATCGTCCTAAGAGATAGCCTTGATGCTACATATCGCAATGCGATGAATTTAAAAGATAAATATCAGGAAGAACAAAGAAAAAATCAACTTCTTGAAAAAGATAATCTGATAAATGAAATAAAATTAAAAAAGAAAAACATTATGATCATGAGCCTTGTAGGGGGAATGATCTTACTGATCTTATTATTTTTTACCCTATTCCGCAGCTACAGATTAAAACAAAAAACACTATTGTCCGAAAAAAACAATAAAATCAACGAACAAAAAATATCAGAACTTTTAAAAGATCAGGAGTTAAAATCGATGAGTGCAATGATGGAGGGGCAGGAAGGTGAAAGAAAGAGAATTGCACAAGATCTGCACGATAGGTTGGGCAGTATGCTTTCAATGGTAAAGTTGCATTTCAAATCGGTGGAGGAAAATATACAAGCACTCAGGGAAAATAATATATTGATGTATTCAAAAGCAAATAATCTTTTAGATGAGGCTTGTGACGAAGTTCGTAAAATTGCAAATGATTTAACATCGGGTATATTAAATAAATTTGGACTTATCCCAGCCCTTAATAATCTAAAAGAATCTATTGAAGCTACGGGTCAACTTAAAATCGAAGTGCTTAACTTTGGATTTGATGAAAGCAGGCTTGATTATAATATCGAGATTAACCTTTATAGGATTATTCAGGAATTGATAAGTAATATATTAAAGCATTCAAAAGCTTCGGAGGTAAGTATTCAATTATTAAAAAAGGAAAAACAGTTGAATATTGTAGTGGAAGATAATGGTTTGGGATTCGATGTTAATCAGGCTAAAAATAGAAAAGGAATGGGTTTGAAAAATATAGAATCAAGGGTTAACTCGTTAAATGGTGAGTTTAACATTGATTCCGGCAAAGGTGCTGGAACCACTATTACTATTGACATACCTCTAAATTCAATAAAATGATAAATGTAATTATAGCAGATGATCATCAAATTGTACTCGATGGGTTAAAATCTCTTTTGGAAAGGGAAAAGGATATCTGTCCCGTTGGTGAGGCTCTTAACGGGTTTGAGTTATTAGCCCTATTAGAAAACAAACAGGTTGATGTTGCTGTAATCGACATAGATATGCCACGAATGAACGGCATTGAAACAACAAAAGAAATTAAAAAACGGTATCCAGAAGTAAGAGTACTTATTCTATCGATGTATAATGACAATGAATACATTAGGCAATTAATAGAAATTGGGGCTTCAGGTTACATTCTAAAAAACAAGGGAAAAGAAGAATTAGTTAATGCCATTAGAAAAATTGCAGCAGGTGGTGATTATTTGGGAGATGCCATTATCAAGACTCTCATGGATGAAATGAAAAAACCTAAGAAAAGCCTCAATGACAATAAGATCCCGTTAACCAAAAGAGAAATAGAGGTTCTGAAACTAATCGCCCAGGGATGTACTACACCACAGATTGCAGATAAATTATGCATTGCACATAGTACGGTTGAGACGCATAGACGGAATTTAATTGACAAACTGGGCGTTGCAAACTCGAAAGAACTAATTAGGTATGCGATTGAAAATGGTTATTGTCATTAACTATAAAATATTCTATCCAAAAGTCAGGTTATGTTAGTTTAACCCAGATTCCGCAACAGAAAATATCAGTACGTTCTCCCTTAGAAATCCTAATACATAATCTGGGATAAATGAATATTTGCCGGAATAGTAAAAGAGAGCTTATGCCTTTGAGAGAATAGAATTAATAAAGTCCAAAAAAGTAGCCTTATTTTATTAGATTGACACTTTTTTCGAGTTTTAGAGCACTTTTTTGGACTTTTAGAGCACTTTAAGGGCAGTGTAAAACAAGTTTTAGGGTACTTTTTTTGCTTTTTAGGGCACTTTAATCTAACATCGGGGAAGGTTTACTGCCAATTAATTCCGCTATCACTTTGAGTTAGTCCTTTAGTTTTTGCCTGCCCCATTAAGGTTGAATACTTGTAGAAAATCTTGATATAAAGCGAGTATACTCTCTTTTTTAAGGTTTCGAACACTCGAAATTGTAAAACCTTGCTAACTGAAGTTTGGTTTAGATATAGGATTAGAATTGAACAAGTTTTCTCTTTTTATTTGATTGATAAAAAGGAATTATGCATTTAATAATTATCAAGAACCCCATAGTTCCATATTTAAAGTTTCGACCTTCATCACATCAACAACAAATCCCTTACTTTTAGAATATGTGCCACACTCCTCTACGGAAACATAACCCTCCTCGCCCTCCCATTTAGCAATGTAGGGATTATAAGTGCAATTGGCTGGCTGTGAGTAGATGTTTTCTGGATCTTTAATGTAGGCTCTACAATCAGTACACATGTGACGAAACTCACAATCCTTACAAACATCAATCTGGTCTTTTGATACACCCCACAATTTTCTGAAATCAGGATGTTTCATTGCTCCTTTAATTGTCGAATTTTTGATATTCCCAAAGGATTGGGTGCATGATGGGCAATTTTTGATATTGCCATTTACATCAATAGAAACCTTCCTGTTTAGGCAGGTATTAAAGTTTTGAGATTCGGTATAAGTGTTTAAATGGCAAACAAAGTATGCTTTACTAATAATTCCACAGCTGGACTCATTGATGATTTTATCAGCTGTATAGCGTACCGTGGTTTGCTTGTAATCTGATAATTCTTTGTTGGGTGAGTCTGTAATAAACAGAGAGGTTACTTTGCTGTTCCTGTCAATGATTTCCTTTATAAATTCAACATTTACACCTTCCTTATTGGGAAATATAACCTCTAAATTTTTTGTATCTATTTTTGAAAATATATTGATTATATCTGCTATTTCCTTTTTACCTTTTATTGAAAATATTCTTAGCTGAATTACTTTTGACCTTAACCTAGAAATATCATTGGCAATATTTGTATAATCATAATTACTGCATCCATCAATATCAATAATGATTGAATTTACTCCCGCCGAGGATTCCCATGATTGGTTAAGGGGAGGAAAGTTCTCCAAATCCTCTTTCTCGCATAAAAAAATAAACTCGTTCTCAAGCAGGTATGAAAAGTATTTTTCAACTTGTTCCCGCTCATCATCGACTAGTTGTAAAACCTCATCGAATGTTTTACCCGAGTAATTAGTAAGTATATCTAATAACGAATTTGGGATGAAAAGGTAGTTTTTCCTTTGTAAATCATACAGGGCAGATCTTAGGTAACCTTTCACTGGGATGCAGCAAGAAAATAGCTTAAAGCGGTCTCGCATTACTAAGTCATTTACGATTAGATATTTATAATCTTCGATACTGGTTTCGGATAGGTTGATAGCCTATACCTATGGGTTTGTAAGTACTCAATACTTATATAGGTAGCCTTAACACCTACTTTTCCTATTGTGGCAACCCTTAAGCAAAGAGGATTTGCTGGATCATTAATAATCTGTTTTAGCTTTGAATCGGACATGATGGGATCGTTTGAATGATATATTCAGCAATTTTTTTCTCCAGCCAATAGTTACAGCTATCGCTAACCATCTCGATATTTCCAGCAGGGTTCACCTCTAGGAAAACAAACCGATTATCAGGGGTAAGTACCAAATCGATAGAACCTGTATTCAACTCACATTTCTTCATGAAGTTTAAAATCTTCTCTTCAACCTTGGCAGGTAATTTATACGTAACCATTCGGTTCATTTTACTGAAATCGTAATTCCTATAATCAGTATCTGTTTGCTTGTTGTTCTGAGAGAATATTGCCATTGCATAAACCTCATTGTAGAGTACAAAAGTTCTTACTTCTACCCATTTTTCTATCTTTTCTTGAATTAATGAAGGGAAAATATGTTCTGATTGGTTTTTAATTTTATTAAGGTCAACAATAGCGGTTTGAAGATCTATAAAAGAATCATCCTCACCAATAGGCATTGCCTCTCCTATGGGTTTTGTTATACATTGATTTTTTTCAATATAATTGACTAATGCAGAGGGTTTGCTTGAGATAAAGGTGTTTGGTATATCAAAGCCTATTTCTTTGGCAATTTGCAGCTTCTCAAGTTTATTGACGGTTGATCTAAAAAAATTACCCAAGGAGGGTCTTTGCTGTAGTTGCCGAATAATAAAGTTCCTGCAAACGGTTAGCTCCCATCCTAAAAACTCTTTTAGCTGGTTTTCTAAAATTTCCTTTAAAGAATCAGGTAGTTCTAGTTTAATGCTCCCATTCCTATACCAGAAGAAATCAATTTCACTCACCTTAAAGATTCTACCCTCAACCATTAAATCAATTTCTGGCTCGATGGAATCGTTCACTAACCTCATTCCAAGAATAGTAATGGGCTTATCCTCACTCAATCGGAGAATATTAGAGTAGCCAAATTTTAAGAGCCACTCAATCACTCGGTCAACGCTCCGATCATCGGGTTTGCTGATTATTACAATCATTTTGGAATATTGCTGGCTAATATTATTCTACGCTTTTTGCATTCTTAAAATAATTTTTAATCCCATTCAAGAATTTACAATTAATACCCGAAAGATCAGGTAAAATAAAACCCTTAAGCTTGGGGTTTGCCTTAAAATGATCCGAAGCTTTTATTTCTTCATTTACTATAAGGTTTATGTATTTCGTTTCTGTTATACATGCTTCACAGGCAAGTAACATCTTTTTTATCTCCGCAAAGGGGTACTCGGAATACCATGTAGTATTTAAAACATCTGGGTTTGTAAAAGTTATTTTAGGTAATCCTATTGCAACCCTATTCTTATTCACGGCATTAATTTTTTCGGGCGAGAGGTTAAGAAATAGCGTTGTCTTTTCTTGATCAAAATCAACCTTTACACAAAGGTCACCGTATGGGTTACTATTATCCCAATGTGATATCATTCCAACATAGGTCTGAGGGAGTATTAACCCTTTATAAAGCCCATTATCAATAATCTGTTTTAAGTTAATTTTATTAAAATCCATTGATCTGTAGCAGCTCTCTTTTAGCATTTCCGAATTGCTTTTAGCCCGATTAACAAGCCCGAAGTAATGCCTTATAAGGATATGCATTTTTGTGTTCAAAGTATCCTTATTGATCATACAGCCCGGAAAACCATACTGTGAAAAAACCTTCTCTAGTTCAACTGCCTGATAGTAAAATATACTATCCTGAAAACATATTTTTTTTGATAAAGCAACACCTTGATCCTTGAGAAACATCTCATAAATTTTATTTCGAAAGTGCGGATTTAATGTCTCGGTATACTTATTACGTAGTCTTGTATAACTATTTATAAAGGCTTTCCAGTGTTGGCTTCTTATTAATGGAGTAAATACTGAGTCTTTTTCAAAATCGTTCAATTCATACCCATGAAGAACAAGTTCCTCCGCCAATATCTCCGCTTTATCTAGTTTGTTGGTTTTTATATAGCAAAGGCAAGCATTATGTAAATCCTTGTAGAAATGGTTCGGGTAGCTATTGAATGCAGTTTCATATACAACTAGAGCCGAGTCATTATCATACTTATTAATCAATAATTCCGCTTGATTTATTTTACTGTAATAGCCCAAATAATTGACATTTTGAGCAATACTATAGTTGGAGAGAATTATAAGCAATAAAAAAGCACCAATTTTCATTCTAATAAAATATTTAATGAATTAGCTAAAAGGTTGATTAAAATGGGGTAGAGATTTAACATGTGTTAGGAACCTACTTTTATAAAATTTATTATAAAAGTAGGCTTCTCTGATCATAAATGATGATACAATTGCACTAGCAATAAGTATAATAGTACGAAACTGTACCATCATCAAATGCAGAACACCATTCGCATACTGTTCCTCCATCACCACTTCTATCCCTGCCTGAGAACACAGTTTCAGGTTCTCCCCCTTTTACCATTTCCATGTTGGCTTGATTTAGTTCCATTTTGCCAAAGAGCTCTTCATTTAATTTCTTTGCTTTCATTTTTTAATGTTTTTAGTTAAACAAAATCTTATATCAAATCTACAAAAAAGTATTTGGTTTTTACAAAAATTTAAACAGGATAGAATTAATTTCTTTCCCAAACGGGTGCTTAATTACTTGTAGGAGGGAAGTAGGTATAGGAAACAATTGCGTAAGCACCAGCAATGCAGGAGAAGATAAAGCCCTACTCCCAACCGCACCCTAAAAGTTGAATAGCATTTGGGGTGCGGTTCTTTTTAGTAGGGTTTCTTTTAAAATTATACAACTTAAAATTTTGTATCATTAGACTAAATCTTTTTACAACTTTTTCCTTTTTGTGATCGTTTTCATAATTGCTGCTTTTTAGGTTAAACATTAATCTATTCTTTTAATAAAGTAGATTATTTCCAAATAATATCTATTGGTTGACCTTCTCCACCAATAATTTTACCCATTTGTTTTGGGGTTAACACAACCAACGTGTTGATGTTTTTCTTTGAATTTTTTGTTTTCATAATTGCTGCTTTTTAGGTTAAACATTAAACCAATTCCTTAAGAGAATAAATTATTTCTTAGTATTTAATATAGTCTATTGGTTGAGGGTCGCCACCAATAATTTTACCCATTTGTTTTGGGGTTAACATGTTTGAAGGGTTGATGTTCTTCTTTGAATTTTTTGTTTTCATAATTGCTGCTTTTTAGGTTAAACATTAAACTTATTGTAAAACATTATATCTTAGCCTCAAATATATGTTTAAGTGATCATTATTATGAAATATTTCTTTACTATTTTCATTCTTATCATTTCTAACATAAATGCGCTAAGCATTCCATCGGATACGGTTTATGTAAAGAAAATTTACGATAGGGCAAGGGGATTTATTGAATCGGGCGATAATGGCAAAGCCATTCCATTACTGGAGGAGATAGTAACAATCAAAAAAAGTAATACAACTGATTTTAGTCCTCAGTATTTCAAGTTGTATAATATTCTGGGAGTATTGTACAAAAATTCGGGTCTTTTGCAGATAGCCTTGGATTATTACCGTAAGGCGTTGGATGCTACAAAAGATATCGATGAAAAATCTTTAATGTACGGAAATCTTGGTGCACTTTATACTAAACAAGGTGAATATGCTAAGGCGATAAACTACTACTCCTACGCATTGGCACTGTTTGAAAACTCACAGAATCTCTCAAAAAAGAATATTTTCATTACGTATAGTAACCTAGGCTTTGCATACTATAATGCTGGGCAGTGGGAAAAATCGTTGTACTACTACCAGAAAAGCATTCAAATATCAAAAGAAAATAGCTTTAAAGATTTAGGGGTTACTTATTATAATGCTGGTTTTTCCTGCCAAAAATTGGGCAAGCTTAAAGAAGCGAATCAGTACTATTTCCTATCCATCCAGAACTATACGAATGAGTATGGGCAGAGGCACTACAAAACGGCCATGTCGTATATCAACTACGCACAGTACCTACTTGCAGTGAACGATTTATCAAAAAGTTGGGAATACAATACCCGGGCGTACCAAGTTTTATCCCAAACCGTTGGGCTAAAGCACCCGTACATCGCCATATGCTTAATGGATATAGGGAATTACTGCTACTCCAGCAAGGATTACCGCAGGGCATTATCGTACTACCAGCAATCGCTCATTGCCAAAGTTTCCACATTCAACGATACATCAATTCTGGCTAACCCAAAGAGCGAGGGTTTCCCCGATATTAAGATGATTGAGATACTAAAAGCCAAAGCGCAAGCCCTTACGGCGTACTCAAGGCATCTGAATAGTTCCTCTTACCTTTTGGCTGCACTGGAAACCTATCGGCTTACGGCGGGTTATATCGAGAAACTTCGTATGGGGTACTCCTACGAGAGCTCTAAACTGCAAATCTCATCGCACGAGCATGAGGTGTTTATTGCCATTGTGACTATTGCCTACCAGCTATACCTACAAACGAACGATGAGAGCTATAAAACCCTTGCCTTCGAGTTTGCAGAAAGGGGAAAGTACGGAGTTCTGCGTCAGCTCCAAAACGAGAACATGGCACGGGATAGAGCGGGTATTCCCGATAGCATAACCAGCAGAGAGCTTAGAATTAAAGAGCGTATTGGTAGCCTTCAGTACGCCATAAACGAGGAGAGCAAACTGGAACGCCCGAGTACAGACAAGCTGGAAAAGCTGAATGCCGAACTGTTCGGTCTGGTAAGGGAGAGCGACCAACTCGTGAAAGATATAGAAAGCAGCTACCCTGCATACTACAATCAGAAGTACAGCAACCAAGTTGTAAGTGTTACTCAGCTACAAAAGTCAATGGACAAGAAGGAGGCTATACTGGAATACGTGCTGGGGAATAATGAGCTGTACACCTTTGCCATTACCAAGGACACATTTTTACTAGTAAAGCAGGAAACCGACAGCACCTTCCGCTCAAACCTTAATTTTATAATCTACTCCTTGCATAGCGAGTCCACAATGGGTTACTACGAGTACATGGATGCAGCGTATGCCTTCTACCAAAAACTGATCTACCCGGTTGAACCCCTGCTAAAGAACAAAAACCTGCTTATAATCCCGGATGGTGAGCTGAACCTTATCGCCTTTGATGCGCTCATAGACAAACCACATGCTGATAAACGTGATTACAGAAAAGAATCGTACCTGTTGCGAAAATACCCCATAGGCTATGCCTATTCCGCCACGTTGTACAGCAATTCCCTGAGTAGCATTCACAGAGGCTCACCCGATTTTCTTGGAATTGCACCCGATTACAAAAACTCCAAAGATTCGCTAAGAAGCATTCCTATGGGGTTAAGGAGCATAAGGAGAACGACATTGCTGACCTTCGGCAAATCGCTAACTGGGAGTAACGCTACGGAAGCGAACTTCAAAAAGTACTATGGCAGGTACGGGATTATCCATTTCTACGCACACGGGTTGGAGGATACCCTTAACTCCGCCAATTCGAAGCTAGCCCTATCCGCTCCAACCGATTCCACTGACGATGGCTATTTGCATGCATGGGAGGTCTATAACATGCAGCTGAATGCTGATCTTGTGGTACTGGCATCGTGCTACTCTGGGTCTGGAAAATTGTCCAAGGGGGAAGGGGTGCTAAGCCTAAGTAGGAGCTTTATGTACGCTGGTAGCCAATCAGTAATTATGTCGCTATGGATTGCATACGATGAGCCAACAAACGAAATACTAAACGATTTTTACCTGAACCTGCTCATGGGGATGCGAAAGGATGAGGCGCTAAGGCTAGCCAAACTGAAATATCTTGAAAACGAACCCATTTATACTCGCCCACGTTTTTGGGCGGGCATAGTGGTAAATGGCAACCAGAATGGGCTGTACCACCACTGGCTACTAAAAAGGATAATCCTCGCCGTTACCATAATTCTGCTTATACTCCTTGCTTTATTGAAACGGAAAGCGATAAGAAGCTTGCTTCATAAATAGGCTACTTTCAGGTCTGGCGATGCTGGAAGGTCTTGCCTAACAGGAAAAAACCCGATAGGGTCTGAAAGACCTATCGGTGTTTTGCTTGTAGAATTTCACATCCATCAAGCCGATTAAACGCAAGAATTCCGAACTTTTAAAAAGTTCGGAACTCTGGGTTTAGAAGAAATAAATGCAGATACGAAGCTGTTAATCATAAATTCTTTTTAGAATTTGCTTTGCCTCTTTACTGTAATCATTATTACTGCTTACGGTGGCATGGAAGATTTCAATCGCCTTTTCCTTATTTCCCAATTTAAGATAGCAAAGCCCAAGATACCACCTGACCTGTGGGATATAATCAAAATTGCTCTGGTTTGTAAGAATTTCTTCGAAATAGCCTACTGCCACCTTATACCTACCAATCTCCATTGATGACAAGCCGATGAACATATTTCTCTCGGCCTCAATGTTTACATACGATGGTAGATCCTTCAAAAGCAGTAGGGCATTGGTATAATCCCCATCCCTATACTTCTGTTTGGCAATAATAAAGGTGTTGTTAGCCAGTATGTAGTCATTAAAATTACTAAGCGGAGCATAATACTCTGCGTACAGCCTGTTCTCCAGCGAATCACTGGGTTGAGCATTGTAGCCTATTGTTATACCAACAATAAAAAGCACAAGGATCGAAGCAGCGGCTAACCAGTATTTAAATCGATTACTTATAGAAGTTTTCTTTATTATGGTGATGCTAGGGGTGTTGATGCTAGGTTGTTCCTGAGATGCTTCGTAGTTTTTAAAAGCTTCCTCCAGCTGCTTTTTTAGAAGAAGTTCCTCCGAAGAGCTACTTGTTTCCTTAGGCTGGTCAACCTTACTGAAAAGCTCCATATCCTTTATTAGCCTACTCTCAAACTCGGCTCGTTGGGCTGGAGTCATTTTATTATCGTAGTATTTCTTTGCATCGATTTTAAATTTTTCTTCCTTATGGATTTTTGCTAAACGCTTATCCTTGATTAATGCATTTGCAACTAAAGACATTTTTTCTTGAAAGTTCATTTAGTATAAATGCTTTAATCATATCCCTGTTAATCTGTAAATCCATAGATAATGTTTTTTATATACGGTGTATATTAATGATTACAATATTAATAAAAAACTTTAAAACAACAAGTAAACTAAATTATTTTGCCAATATAAATAACATTAAATACGTATTAATGTTATTTAAAATTTCATTGATAAAATACATCATTTTATGTAGAACTTAAATAGTTTTACCGCCCATAAAGTAATGATACAATGAAAACAATACTGATTTAAATCTATCTTTTACATTACAAAACAGCAGGAGGGGTGTTAAAAATAATAACATAATTAACGTGAGTTCTATGTAAGCATAATATATTGATTCTCAGCTTACCATTAGATTGTTGCTTTGTCATGCTGAACGAAGTGAAATCCGAAGGATTCGCTGAAAGCAACCATCTGTTTTATAAACAATTAGATCCTTCGCTTCGCTCAGAACCGAGCTTGCGAACCGAACGTAGTGAGCTCAGCGGAGCTAATTCGGCGCAACTAATGACACCTTACATCGAGCTGACGTTAAAATAATGAATTAGGCGGTTAGGTATTAAAATACGGAGAACCTTCTTTGAGTAAATTCACTAAAGCCACGCCCATACTATCTACCCGATGAGAAAGTAAGAAATAAGCAAAATTTTACAATATTGCGTTACTGGCTTCGTCTAGCACATCATTTGCAAAACTATCTAAGTAGATTTGAGTAGTCCGTTCGCTATCATGCCCCAATGCTTCGCTAATAATTGAAGTGGAGACACCACTCCTTTTCATAACGGTTGCATAAGTATGACGTGCTACATAGGTCGTTAGGGGTATACTCAACTTTGCTTCATTACCAATAACTTTTAAATCCTTATTGGTCTGTCCCAAAACTTTATGCAATCTATTATTTATGCTTTCTTGAGTTTTATGCTTATCCTCGTCCAAAATCGGAAATATATAACTTTTATCGCCCCTATAGAATTTCTGCTTATAGTAACTAAGAATTTCTAATGCTGGTGCAAGGAGCAAAACATTGTAGGGTTTATGAGTTTTTTGTCTAATATAACCTAATCTATTATCCTTTATATTTTTCCACTTTAGCATCGCCATATCTACAAAATTTAATCCTCGGCAGTAGTAGCTGAAAAGGAATAGGTTTTTTGAGCGTATTTTCTGAGCATCATCCTCTAAATCAACACCCTTAATTTTTTCAATTTCATCTCTCGTAATAGCTCGTTTGGCGGTTTTAGAGCTTAATGAGGCAATTTTATAGCTGTTGAAGGGATACATCTCTATTTTGCAAACCTTTTCTTGTATTGCTCTATTAAAAACGGCTCGTAATGAACGCATGTAAAACGATATTCCATTTCCAGTAGCACCCTTTGAAAGAAAATAGTTCTCATACTTTTTTAGAAAAGAATAGGTTATCTCTTTAAAAACTACATCCGTTTTGTTTTGCTCAGTAAGGAATGTTTCAAAAGACTTCCCCAAGTCTTTGTAGCATTTAGCTGTACCTAGATTCCCCAATCGCCTTTTCTCTTCAACAACTTTGTCAATAAAACTTAGAACAGAATGTTTTCCAACCGATTTTGCCCTGAGCATTTCTTCCTTTACCTGCTCCGAAGAAATTACATTGTCATCGGCGATTAAATCCTTAATGACTTTATTGGCATCATTGAGTTTTTTCAATAAAAGTTCATTGTTCCTTTCATGATCCTTTGCTTTTTGCAAATCTTCGGCTTTACGATAATTTGTTCTAAAGCGATTCTCCTTAGAATCCCAATCTTTTTCAGTACAATTAAAGCCAGTCTTGATATACCGAGGTTTTCGGTCTTCAATTACTCTGATAAAAATAGGAGATTCTCCATCTTTATTGGTTTGATAACTCCAAAATACTATTTTTGCTAGTCCCACAGCTTAGAGTTTGAGGGTCGCTTGACGAATTGTTACTAAAACATTACTAAAACAAAGTAACATATTTAAGATTAAAAAAACAAATTTTAGCAAAAAATAAATATTTTAAAATATTGATATACAGATTTATAAAATTATTGCAAAATTTCACAAAATGAAAAATAGCAGCTTCCCAAGCTGAGGGTCGCGGGTTCGAGTCCCGTTTCCCGCTCATCCGAAAAGAGATCCACCATTTAGGTTGATCTCTTTTTTATAAACATGCTTAAAACCTAATTTGCCAAAAATTTTAAATGCAAATTAGCATAACTAATTTGCATTTATAGAGTCCGTTAAAAGACTACTCTAACAATTGTTGATTTTTTATCCTGAACACCTAAAATACACAAAAATCTATTATGTTATTGAAAATAATTCTTTTATAACACTAAGGGCAATAGATTAACGTTTACTAATTTTAATTCCAAAAATTACAATCCCAACAATTAATCCAATAAGTAAAACAATTAGAACAATTATCCATAATACTTGGGTTTTAGCCTCAATTTGTATTCTCACCGTTTTATCATCAGAATCAACACGTCGATTATCAGCTAAAGCTTCCGTTTTAATTTTCACTTCTTGAGCTCCAACACCCTCATCTTTTGCAGGAATTATCGAAATATCAACCTCAACTTCTTTGTTTGGTTCCAATTCTTTTATTAATTCAGGATTAACATTTGAGTGCCAATTAACAGGCATATCTAATAGTACTTTAATATTATCCAAACGACGCGTACCTGCATTACGAATGACAACCTTCATATTTACACTATCGCCAATCTTTATTTCATGATACAAATTAGGGGCATTTACCTCTATTTTTCCTTTTCCTCTTGGAATAATTTCAAGTTTCTCTTTCCCTCCAAGAATATTTTTTATTTCGCTTTCCGAAAATATTTGATTGTTTTTCTCTACAATTTTATTGTATTCAGCATTAGTTAGTACTGCACAGTAAAATGTAATAGGTTTATCCATTACAATAATATCATCATCCCTATCAGGTAAATATACCTTTAGAGATAATTTTTTTGTATTAACACCTTGTAAAAATTTAATCTGCGATACTTTCGATTCAGCATCAAGTATATCATATGTTATTTGTTTGGGTAAATTTAGAATCATTATTCTATAGGCATCATCGTCAGATGAGAACTTTTCTAATGATAGATCGTAAGTGGCTTGCGAACTTAGATCTGCTTCTTGCGAAAACTGTGTTGAACTAATATCAATTGAGTTGATACTGGCATCTTTTTCTAAATAAATATTTTTCTGATCCTTTTTGCCGTTGTAATTTAAAACAACTTGTAAATTTTCCATATCTTTTAATAGTTCAAAATCAGCAATGGCTTCATTTCCCATATCAATAGATGGAATCCTATATTCATAAGGAGAACTAATAGTTATTTGATCGGCAATGTTAACAAGTGATACAAATACATTATATATTTTCCCAGAACGCATTTCAGGTGAAAATACATCAAAATGATCTTTAAACTGATTTAGATACTCTTGATTGCCTTCTATTGCACTTTTTACAGTAACCTTGACTCGCCTATTACCCTTTGCATCTTGATATTTTGTTGCCTTTTCAACAATTATATATGATTGTACAGAAATCAATCTAAGTAATAACTTTTGATAGTCAACTTCTTTACTTAAAAGCTCATTCTTGCTTTGGTTAAAATCATTCAGTGATATTGCCCTCTCATCTAACAGTTTTTTATTATTTTCGAATTTCTGTTTGGCTATTTCGTAATCAGCTCTTGTCTTTTTTAAATCCAGAACAATAGTTGCTTCGTCTTGTGAGAAACACAAACACCATGCGAAGAGCATTGATGATGTTAATATTAGGATTCGAACTATTTTATTCATATTTTTATTATTATTCATTCTTATTGTACTTTATTCTAATGGTGCTATATAACTTCTATAATTTTGAAAATCCCACATGGTTTTTCTTTTCAAATCAGCTAATGCCATTTGATAAGTGATATATGCATTTAAATATTCTAATTGCACTTGCGAAAGTCTTTCTTGCTCTACAGCCAACTGCTGACTTGTAAGCTCTCCATTCGAAAACCTAAGTTGACTTATTTTATAACTTTTAGCTGAAACTTCCTTGTTTTTTTCATAAATATTCAGCCTACTTCGACTTTCCTCGACAGTACGCACGATATCGCGAATTTCCTTTATAATTGTGTTCTTTGTATTTTCAAGAACTAATTTCCTCTCTTCAAGCCTGCAATTTTCTCTTCTGTATAGAGATTTAGATCTACCCCAATCAGAAATAGGAATTGCTATTGAAAATACGATGCTCCTGTTCGGTGGTCTCACTTTGATATTGTCTATTGAAGAATTATACAATTCGCTTAAAGATCCCTTATTCAATGTACTCACTCCCGTAAGATCGTAGTACGCTGATATTTTACCCTGTATCCTTCCTTCCCGTTTTGCTCTGTCAGTCTGTATTTTTTGTAACTCAATATCAAATTGCGCTTCTGACAATTCAAGTCTATTAAGCAAACCTTGATTAATAGCAGTGTTTAAATCAATTTTGTAAATATCATATCGTAGGTCTGTTACAATTGTAATATTTCTATCTATTTCCAATCCTATCAACTGTTTAAAATTATCCTTCTCTCGATCAAGGATGCTACAAACCTCAGAGTATTTAGTCTTATTTTGTGCTTTTGTTATCTCGGCAATCAATAAATCTCCCTCGGGTATGTTCCCTGTTTCATATTTCAATTTTGCAATCCGAAACGACTCCTCTGAATTTTTCATTTTTTCGTTTGCAATATCTTTTTCCATACTTGCACGATATAAGTTATAAAAACCAAAGCTTACATTATATATAATATCCATTTGGGCCCGTGTATATATACAATTCGATTTTTCATATTGAAGTTCAGCCTCTTTCAAATCCTCTTTCAATCTATTTTTAGTAAATAAAGGTTGCTCCAAACTTATCACAAATCGATTATATACATCATTAGTGTTAAGTTTTTTATAATTCATACCAGAGAATGCTGTTGATATATATTCTCGATATGAATAAGAGGTAAAGGCTAAATTACCTCCTGTGGGCAAAGTGTATGTAAATTTAAGATTTCCCCCAACTTGCATCGATCCAATTGAATTATATACAGGCAATGTATCTGCCTGTTGAATTTCAGTTACGGACTCAGACCAAGCAGGTGCAAACAGATTCAAATCGAGTCGAGGTTTGAAAGTCGCTTTATAAAATGAGAAATAATGCTGCATGGACTGTTGATTCGATTTAAACAATTTTATCGTATAACTTTCTTTTAATGCAATTTTAACGGCATCATCAAAAGTGATTAATAAGGTATCTTGTCCAAATATTTTAATGGAAAAGCCAATCAACACAATAGTTATGATAATTTTTTTATTAGGAATCATTTTTATACTTTTAGCATATTGCATAGCAAGAGACTTGCCAAAACACATTTGTTTTATATGTTGCTATATATTAATTGCTTATGTGATTTATTGCAAAATCAGTCCCTGTGTTGCATTTCACAATTTGAGTAAAATTACCCATTTAGGTTAACAAATGACTTCTCGACTCTATAAAATATTTGGGGGAAAAAATGATTTTTCTTTTAAGAATTTTTTAAAAGAATTCAACCGATCTATTTCTATAATAACTGATAAAGACTTACTGATTAACAATATTTTATCCAAACTTAAATATATAACGAGAGCCGAAAATATTCATTTATTTTTGCTTAATCCAGATATTAACAAATATGAATTTTATATCAGCTCAAACTATACACAGGGTATTACATCCATTAAACTAACACCAATCTCGCATATTATCAGGTGGCTTTTGATAAATGAAAAGCCAATGTTTTTAAGCAAGTACCTATTCCCATTAGAGGAGGATGAAAAGGAGTTATTCGATAATTTACACGTTAAGGTTTTATTCCCATTAAATGTGTTGGGCAAGTTAAATGGAGTGCTTTTTGTGTGTGGAAACATCAAAACGGAAGGAGAAATAAAAGAAAACATCGATCTAATCTCGATAACAATAGATCAGGCTGCAATGGCTTTTGAAAATGCTTTGTTATATGAACAGCAAAAAGACAGGTTGAAAAAAATGTATCGGGCAGATCAATTATCTGTTTTAGGTCAACTCGCCGCTGGAGCAGCACACGAAATTAGAAATCCCTTAACCATTATTAGGAGTACAATTCAGTTTCTAAAAGATGAGATACAAAACAAGGAAATGGTTAGTGAACTTATTGAAGAGGTTGATAGAATAAATTCCATTATTCAAGGCTTGCTAAATTTTGCAAAGCCAGCTCAACTTAATGTAGAAACAACTTCTCTTGAAACAATAATAACTCAATCTATTTCATTAGCTCGAACTACGGCAAAAAATAAAATTGACATCAAATTCATCAATAATTGTAAAAATTCTGACATTCACGCTGATGCCTCACAATTAAAACAAGTATTCTTAAACTTACTTCTAAACTCCATTGATGCAGTATCAGATAAGGACAACGGTTTCATTGATATTATTCTAGACATACAGAATCAGAACGAAAAGGGTATCAATTTTTTAGTCGTAAAAATAAAAGATAATGGGTATGGAATACCTGAAGAAAACTTAGAGAAGTTGTTCATCCCGTTTTTTACAACAAAAGCAAATGGCACAGGTTTGGGATTGTCTATCTGTTATGGTATAATAAACAGGCATGGTGGTGAAATCGAAATACATAGTAAAGAAAACTTAGGTACTACTATAAATATAAAACTCCCGCAATAATGATGAGTAGAAGTATTATGCTGGTTGACGATGAGGATAAACTTAGAAACATATTATCTAAGGTATTAACTAAGGAAGGCTATAAAGTATTAGCCGTTGGCAATGGTCATCAAACCTTAGAATTATATCCCTCCTTTACTCCTGATTTAATGATTCTAGACTATAAAATGCCTGGTATGACAGGGATAGAGTTAATGAACAAGATAAAAGAATCGAATCCAAACCAAACCTTCCTGTTTTTAACAGCATTTGGTAATGTGTCGCTTGCGGTTGAGGCAATAAAAGAGGGTGCTTATGATTTTATCGAAAAGCCCTTTGATAATGATCGGCTTTTACATACCATACACAAGGCATTAGAAAACAATGAATTAAAAATTAAAATAACCACCTTAAAGAAACAATTATTCGAAAAAAGTGCTTTTGATAATATTATTGGTAACAGTTTTAAAATTCAGCAAGTATTCTCACAGGTAAACAAAGTTGCCGAAACTAATGCTACCGTACTGCTTACTGGTGAAAGTGGTGTAGGCAAAGAACTTGTTGCTAAGGCCATTCACAATACTAGTTTTAAAAAAAATGGTACATTTATAGCCGTAAACTGTGGTGCTATTCCCATTCACTTAATGGAAAGTGAATTTTTTGGCTATGAAAAAGGAGCTTTTACAGATGCTAAAGAATCAAAACCGGGTCTATTTGAATTAGCCAATGGAGGCACTTTGTTTCTTGATGAAGTAGCGGAACTTACTCTTGAAGCCCAAGTTAAATTATTAAGAGTACTTGAAGAAAAAAAAATTTTCAGGCTCGGGGGCAAAAAAACAATTCCTGTGGATATGAGAATTATCTCTGCAACTAATAGAAATATTGAAGAAAAAGTTAAAGATGGAAGTTTTCGACTGGATTTACTGTACCGTTTAAATCTTTTTACTATCACAATTCCTCCGCTGAGAGAAAGAAAAGATGATATACCCCTTTTGGTTGATTACTTTATTACAAAACACAATGGCACACTTAACCTCAAAATAAGCAACATATCAAAAGAAGCGATTGAAACCCTTATGAATTATTCCTGGCCTGGTAATATAAGAGATCTTGAAAACGCCTTGCAAAGCGCAATGATATTGTGTTGCGAAGGGGTCATAACAAACGCCCATTTACCTTCGCGCGTTAAGGGATATGTGCAATTGAATGAGCAAAATGATTTGTCATATATTACTCCAACAATTCTAGGCAAAAAAGAAATAAGTCCCGAATTAGAAAAAGAAATAATTACTGATGCATTAATTAAATGTAAGCATCACAAATCAACAACGGCTAAACTACTTAATATAAGCAGAAAAACCCTATTCAATAAAATGAAAAAATATAATTTATAAATACCCATTTACTCAAAACAGGTATTACTTATTACCCAAAGTGAGCAACGACAATTTGTGTGTTGTTTGTAAAATACAGATTAACTGCATATTATTAGAAACTTTCCACATGGGCATATTTTTTGACTTATGATAATTGGAATTGGAGTTGATATTGTTGATGTAAACTCATTTACTGAATCATTCAACAGAAGTGAAAGGTTTAAGCAAAAGGTTTTTACCCAAAATGAGATTGCTTATTGTGAAAGTAGACCTAATAAGTATCAACATTATGCTGTTCGCTTTGCTGCCAAAGAGGCAGTAATGAAAGCCATTGGAACTGGTTGGAATAAAGGCATACAGTGGAAGCAAATTGAAACAATAAATGAGATAATAGAAGTTGAGCAACATCAAAAAAGCGATAAGAATGTTGATGCGAAAGGGGGAAAACCAGAAATAATATTAAGAGGAAAAGCATTAGCAATAACAAGTAAAATCGGGATTAATAAAATATTTATATCATTGTCGCATAGTGAAAAACAAGCTATTGCATTTGTTGTTTTAGAAAATTGTAAATAATATATAATATGCTACAAGCCAGCAATTTAACCAAACGTTACGAAGACGGGAAATTAGCATTAGATTCTTTAAGCCTGGAAATTAAAGATGGTGAAATTTTTTTCTTATTAGGTGCTAATGGGGCAGGAAAAACAACAACCATTAATTTGTTCTTAAATTTTATTGAACCAACTGACGGCAATGCATTAATCAATAATATAGACATTATGAGAGAACCATTAGAAGCTAAAAAACATGTTTCTTATGTTTCTGAAAACGTAATGCTATATGGAAACTTTTCTGCAAGACAAAATCTCGATTTTTTCGCCAAACTTGGCGGTAAAGAAAATTTAAAAAAAGAAGACTATTATCGCCTGTTCAATGAGGTTGGTTTGCAGGAAGAAGCATATGAGCAAAAACTCAAAACCTTTTCAAAAGGCATGCGACAAAAAGTAGGATTGGTTATTGCTATGGTAAAAGATGCAAACAATATTCTTCTGGATGAACCAACATCTGGCTTAGACCCGAAAGCCGCAGGCGAATTAATAGAAATTTTGAAAAAAGAACGAAATAGAGGAAAAGCCATTTTAATGTGTACTCATGATATTTTTAGAGCCCGAGAATTGGCCGATAGAGTAGGTATAATGAAAGAAGGTCGATTAATAAAAGTTCTCACTCATCAGGAGTTTATTAACGAAAATATTGAAAAGTTATATATTGAATTTACAGAAGGTAAGGAGAATTAAAACTACGATTATCAATGATGTTAACTTTAATTAAAAAGGAAATTAACCTTTGTCTTTTAGAGACAAGAATTCAAATTTTATTGATTACGGTATTTAGTCTTACCTTTGTAGTTACAATTCTAGATTCTTACGAATACAAAGATAAATTTGAAAAATATTTGACAGAACGTAATAGCTCTGTTGATAACCTTAAAAAAAATCAAGTTTATGCTACTATTAAACCTAAATTACTAAAAAAGCCATCAGAATTATCAATAATTTCAAAAGGTGTTGAAGACGATATGGGTGATTGTGTTGATTTTGATTATATGAACATTCCATACACCGCCTATAAAGTTAATAAAACTAACGATTATACAAGTGAATTTACAAACTTAGACATATCTAAAGTGTTGATATGGCTAATTAGTTTAATATCAATATTTATATCTTATGATTTGGTGTCTCGTGAAAACGAATCAGGAACTCTTAAATTAAATTTAGTAAATAAAATTTCGAGAAATAGCCTCTATTTGTCAAAATTTATTGCCGCATGTCTATTAATATTTTTTATTATAACATCGATACTTTTCATCATTTCTTTAATATATATAATTTCACCTTGGCTAATTATCAATTATGAAATTTTAAGTCGTTTCTTATTCCTTTTTATAACATTATTTCTATTTTCCCTTTTCTTCATCACTGCAGGTTTGTTTTTTTCTGTAATTTCAAAATCCTCAGTTCAATCATTAGTTTTTTGTCTAACATTATGGGTAATACTAACTATTGTAATTCCTAGTTTGATCAAATTAACTATTGGGAACACTAATTTCACTACAGAAAACAAAAAAATACATGCAAGTCAAAATGAAATAATGCAACAATATTGGTCGAAAAACGATGAAGCATGGACAAATTACTTAAATCCTTTAATCAATGATTTGAAATTTTGTACTTTCGGAGGAAGTCCTGGTTGGGAGCCTGTTTTGGGGGCTAATCCTGCAACAAAAGAAGCAATTATTAAATATTATGCATTATTGAATCCGCTCAAAGAGAAAATAGCTAATACGAAATATGAAATTGCTAATAGAGAAATAATAGTACCACTTAAAAAGAAGTTAAAAAAACTTTATACACTTTCTTATCTTTCTCCAATTACTTCTACAGACATAATTTTGATGAATATCTCGAATACCTCATACGAAGATCATTTCAAATTTCTAGATGATGCTCGGGTTTATAGAGATGCCGTTCTTAAATATGTACAAAGTAAGAATGGCATTTATTCAACAAGATGGTTTACTCCAGAAAATGATTATTATCCTTTTAGTGCAAATCACCCTCTTTGCCCAACTAACGTTTACAAGCTAACAAAGACAGAATTAGCAAACCTAAGTAAATATTACCAAGGTGTAGAAAATAATAGTGATTTTATTCTTGACTTGGGAGATTTCCCCCAATTTAAATCTCCATTTAGGAATTATTCAGACTTTATTCAAGATATCTGGTTATACTTTGTTGCTATTTGCATGCCAAGTATTATTTTGCTAGCATTAGGTTTTAGTTTTATGAATAAATATAATTTAGATAAATAATGAAATATATTTTTTATAAAGAAATTCAGAACCAAATCAAAGATAGTAGGTTTTATATAATTATTACTATTTTCCTTGTCCTATCCATTTTAAGTGGGGTAATTGAGTCTTTTTACTTTAAAGAGAATAATGAAATTTACAAACAGTTAAATGAAGAATATCACAAAGAATTAAAAGATAATTCTTATTCATTGCAAAGCATCGCTTTTATGAATCACCTAGCGATAAAAAAAACGTTTCCTTACACTTTTATTGTTGGTGCAAATGCGAATAATTTTCCTAATTATTCAATTGTTTTTTTACCAGAAATTTTTTTTAGAGGTGATTATTATCAATACATTCCTAAAAAATCACTGAATGAACATATCCCTATTTTCAAGTTTTTCAGATTGGATATTTGTTTTCTGAATGAAATATTACTGTCTTTTTTAATTATATTATTAGTTCATGATAGCATTTGTAAGGAAAAGGAAGAAAAAACTATAAGTTTAATTTTAAGTAATAGTATTCCTAAATATAAATTATTACTTGGGAAAATTTCTGCAAGTTTTATCACAATATCAATTTCTTTTATTCTTGGACTTGTTTTACAACTTTTAATAATAGTTTCTATTAATAACATACCTATATCAAATAATTTACTATTTGATTATTTACTTTTTATTCCCATATCCTTTTTATATATATTGTTATGGATACTAATTACTACTTTTGTTTCTATTTTTTCAAAACAATCAAACATAGCATTGTCATATTTACTGATAGTATGGATTGCCTTCGTTTTTGTAATACCTTCAATAGGAAAAATAATTGTTTCATATAATAATAAATTAACTAGTTCGAAAGAAATTAGTCTTGGTTTCGAGACTATTGAGAAAAACATGTTTGACGAAGCCAAATTACATAATGGCGGATGGAGAGGAGGCAATATTAAAGCAAATGAAATAGACAATCATATTTATGAACGAAACTTCTCTCCAATATATCTAAAATACATGGATAAAAGTAATGAATATCAAAATTTCATTATAAAAAAACAAATAGATCAATTAAAATACATCTACAATATTTCATCTGTTTCACCATCTTTTTTATATAGGCGATTATGTGAGTCAATTTATGGGGTTGGAATTAAAAATCATTATAGATTTCTTGAAGATTTGAAAAATTATAGGAATAGGTTGAAAATCGAAATAGCATCTATTGATGCCAAAGATTTAGACTCATTCCATTTCTTATTTCTCCCTAATTACATGTCAAAGAAAAACTTAGATCCAAAACTGATCTCAGAGTTTAACTTTAATAATTGTACTACCCAAGAAGATTTCGAGTATATTTCTCTTTTTATTCTCCTTTTTGAGGTTATTATTATGTTTCTTATTATTTACACTTTTTTCATTAAATATGATCCGCGATAAGAATAATCAAAAATTTAAAAACCTTAACTATGAAAACAACAATTGTATTTCAAATTATTTTTCTTGCTTTACTTTTATCTTGTAAACCTACTAACACAAATGAAAAGCAGACAGGAGAAGATTGGTGGGGACCAATTATTAGTAAACATAAAATAGAGAAATACTCATTTAATAACTATAAAAATTATTTGGAAATATCTAAAGATGGTAATAGTATTAGTGCTGATAAGGTTGAATTAAAAAATGCAACATTGATTATTAATGAAGGCAATTGTTACTTAATAGCAACCGCTTCAATAATATATAAGACAAGAAAAGATAGTTTATATTTTGTTATTAACGGTTTTATTGATAAATTTAATAAAAAGGATTCATCCATTAAATCAATAGAACACTGGGAATCAGACACCCTGATTATTAGATCTAACAAGGAACAAAGTGAGATTTTGAATAAAATACTCCTCAAATAATAAAATTTCTAGGGTGAAGTCGCATGTGAAAGGGATACCAGCTTAGGTACTCTTAACTAAAAGGTTTACAAATGCTTTAAAATTCGAGTAGTAATTACATTATAGTCCATAAAAAAATCGATATCAATTTCTTCATCTTCAAACTCTATATTAAATTCATCTTCAATTAAACAGACAAATTCAAGGGCTTGGGCCGATTCACTTAAAATATAATGAAGAATTTCATTGTCATCAGAACATGAGTTATCTCCTAATATATTTTTAGCCAATGAAACTATTTTTGCTTTGATTTCTAGATCATTCATTTTGAAAATGCATTTTCAATTACATCGAGAATAAATTTGTCATTATTCTTATCCATAATATTAATAACAGGGAGGCCTAATGTATTTTGAAGTTCCTTCATTTTTTCATACATTTCATTTTCTTCAAGAAATTTATGCTCTCCAACCACTTTGTCTTTATTTATAGTTTTATAGTTTCTTTCCCAAGGAGTCATTACAAAAAAAAGAATCTTGGCTTTTGAATAAATCTTAATACATTGTATCATGTTATTTATTAATTCAACCGTATCCTGAGGATTAATAGCACAAATAATAGCATCCGGTAATACACCAACTAAATAATGAAGTGATGATAAAAGGCCTTCTCCTGTATATTCCTCAAATGAATAACCTCTCGGTAAAAACTTTCCTTGAGTCCCGCTCACTATAATATGTGGTCTATTATATCTTTCAATTCCTTTCATAACGGTACTAATGTACCTACCCCATAAATCTTCATTTACAGTAACAGTCGTCTTATGTCCATATGGAAAAACAAACTCTGAGCCCAACAATATTCCTTGAGGTTCTGTCGATAAATGGGATAATTTATATCCATCTCTGGACATAACTTCCATAATTCGCAATTGTGTTGTTATTTTTCCTTGCTTATTACTTGTTCCAACAACCAATATTACGGGTACATTAACATTTGGAAGATGCCTGAATTGCATTATTTCATCAAATGATTTCTGAGTTGCCTTAGGCAGATATAAAGTTCCCGTATAATTCAATTTGAGTTTTAAAATTTGTTTTTTTATATAATTATATACATTAAAATCCCATGTAATAATGTTTTTATTTAGTTTTAAAGCACTTTCGATTAGTTTATATCCAAAAAGAATGTTTGCATCAAATAATTGATCCAGAAAATATCCGACAACAAGCGTGTCAAACATAGCAAAATCTTCCTCTTCAATACTCTTTTTTACTAAAAATTCATTGCTAATAGATTGATTAAAGAAATTAAAACGTCTTGGGTAATCATAGCATATTGAAATATTGCATGGACATAAACTCCTGAAATTAAGGATTGTGCTAAATTCTTTTTCACAAATGGGAAAAAGGGCGATATTTTTTGCAAAATCTAAACGATACTTTGAAGTAAATAATCTTTCTCCTAGATCATCAATGTTTGTATCCTTTTTATGAAAATAAAATCTTTCAGTGGTCGGTGCATATTGAAGGATAGTAACTTCTTTATTGGAACCTTCCTTCAGAGAATGATACAATTGTTCATTTGTTATATTACAATTGTTCGTATCCATAAGTCGTTTTGCAACCAAGGCACTAAAATGGGCTGTTGCAAAACTTGTCCCAGATGTAATTCTGTAACCTTTATTTGTCCATGCTAAGCGTTGTGTAGTTCCTTTTGCAATAAATACGTCCCCATCTTCGTCGTATCCATATTCCCCTTTGTTTTGGATATATCCAGTAGTCACACCAAATACAAAAGGAAAACTAGCAGGGTATGTATCAAACCCTGGCATATTTTGATGAGCGGCACAGATAATGACCCCTTTATCAAAAGCTTTTTTACATATATCATGCAGCTTATGATAGGGAGTTTTACTTGCAATTCCCATACTGATATTTAGTATCTTTATCTCCTCATGAGAAATGCACCATTCAATTGCAGCTATTAATAAATCTTCGGTAATATTTTGATTATAAGAAGAAAGTTTTACGGCCACAATTTCAATATCAGGAATTTGCTGATGAATAATACCTGCAATTGCAGTACCATGTCCACTTTCATCGGCAAATTCATTAGCCAATATTTCAATCTTATTATTATCTTTCTTTAGAGTAATGCCTTCTATTCGACAATTTTTAATTCTTGGGTGATCCCTATCTATTCCACTGTCTATTACTCCAATCTTGATTCTCATTTAAATTATTATTTTTTTAAAAACATAATATCAGGATTTTCAGAATATTTTAAATATTGAGCTTTTATTCCTTCTTCAATTGAACCGTCCTTATAAATACATTTTGCAATTTTATTATGGTGCTGAGGACAACTAATATCGCCACACACTGGTAAATATTTGCAAATATCGCACCCAGATACGGAAATACGATTATAATTTAATGAGAATCTATATTTCTCAATATCGAATTCTTCTGAAATACTCTGTAACCTTGTATTTACATCATTAACATCCTCCCAACACTTATGTGTAAAACCATCAGCATCTATACAAAAATTATATGGTGAAATTATTGACCAGCAATCTTCAAAACTTGGTTTTTCAACTTGAAATATTAACCTTCCATGGTTAACATTGTTTTTAGAAGCCCAATCGTTAAAAAAATCAAACTTCATTTGGCGTAATTTTTGGTAATATATATTAAATTCCTTATTAGGAATCCTACATGAAGTATCAATTTCATTCGCTTGCGGGTAGGTTCTCAATAATGAAGGGGAAACATTAATATTTTTATAACGCTGAGGCCAAATTCCATAGGATTTTAAATCTTCTAATAACTCGCCAAAACTATCCACAACTTCTTTGTCCGTATTTACACGGATAGTCACTCTCATTCCATCTGGGATTTTGGCAATATTTTCTAAAATCCTTTCATAATTTTTTTCATTCTTGTTTTTTAATGGCCTATTTTTATTATGAACATGCTTTGGCCCATCTATTGTAATCTGAGCCCAATTAACATTGTTTTTCTGAAGCATTTCCCATGTTTCATCAGTTAGCAGAATACCATTTGTAATTATATCCGCTTTGTATTCCATTCCGTTTTTTTTAGCAAAAGAGATAAGTTGGGGAGTAAGAGATTCTATTACATTCTTTCCAATTAATGGCTCTCCACCATACCATGTAATTCCAAATCCTCTCCAATTTTTAATTGGGGAATTCTTAATTACGCTCTCAAGAAAAATAATTAGTTTGTCCATGCTATCATTGCTAAAAACACTACTGTTTTTCGTAAACTCATAACAATAAGGGCATTCCATATTACAAGCATTTGTGGTAGCCAGAGTTAATACAATGTTTGCATCTTCAGAATAAAATAATCTATTGGTTCTTTCAATATATTTTTCTTTATATAATTCAATTTCATCTAACTCCGATGAAACTAAATATCCCCTTTCTCGTAAATTATCATATAAGGATTGATATTTATCAATTTCTGTAATATTAATAGTACCATCAATCAACTCTTTAATAAAATGACCTTCGTTTTCATTTAGAGCAATTAAACCGCCCGTACAAGTATTAAATAATAAATATTCATTTAATTCTGGCACAGGAATCAAACAATTGTAATAACTACTTTTATACATATTGAAATTTTTAAATAAAGCTTAGTGTTTGTCACACTAAGCTTTATCTGGTTATTAATTAAAAGAGTAATTCATCTTCTCCACTCATGGAGCTATTAGGGTTTGTATTTGAACACCCTCTGACAGAGTCACAACAAACCTTATTACATCCAGATGAACAAGATTCATCTAGAAACATCATTAGCTCATAGTTGTTTTCTAATGAAACTGGTTTTACTAATTCTTTCATAATTTTTCCTCCAATTACAGTTTTTAAAATAAAATATCATCGCCTTCAACTGAAGTATTTGAGTAAGTACGACAATCACAAGCCCTATTGCATGTATCACGACCACTACATACAGTTTCACAATAAGAATAAACACTATCTGTGTTTTTCATTTCTTCATTGTTTGGTTTTACAAGTTCTTTCATATTTTTTCCTCCAAATTAATTTGTTAAAATATATTATCCTTTTCTTCTACTAATAGTTTTGATAATCCCTATATCAATCAATAATTACCGTAATATATTATGAATAATTAATGATTAAAATATTATATCGCCCTCATCATCTAAGGAAGTATTTGAGGCACCACCAGTACAATACTTATTGCAATTTTGCCTCCAAACATTTCCATCACAGCACGATGATTCACTTAAAAAATAAATTGATTCATTAGCTGCTTCTAGTTTATTCGATTTTACAAGTTCTTTCATATTCAAAAGTTTTAAAAGTTAAAATAGAATATCATCTTCATTATCTAATGAATTGTTTGTGGCACCACCCCGGCAGCCCCTATTAGCAACGTGATCACAGCTTGAGCAATCAACCTCACAATAAGGTTGAAGTATTTTGTGCTCAGATTCAAAATTGTTTGGTTTTACAAGTTCTTTCATAATTTTTCCTCCTAGTTTTTAGTTAAAAAATAATGTCATCTTCTAAACTACCTGAACTATTTGTAGTTCCTCTATCACTACAAACTTTGTTACAATTATAACGGCAATTGCATGGACCTTCATCAAAAAGTTCCATAATTTCGTATTCCTGTTCAAACGAAATTGGTTTTACTAATTCTTTCATAATAGTTAATTTAAATTGTTAATATTAGTTTAATAAAAGGCCTTTACAAGCTTTAAGCAATTTGTCGTTATATGGGATTAAGTCAAACACACTGCCACGTGTTATCCATATATCAGGAGATAATCCTTTATTCTCAATAATTCCTACATTTGAATGATATATTTTGGGCGTTAAGCAATCTATGCTAAAGTAAGCTCCTGAAGGAAAAGTAATACCAAACCTACTTTGAAGAGCCCCACATGTTCTTGAAGATCCCATAAATATTGCTTTTGAACAATTACGCATAGCTTGAATAAAATCTTCTGAAGCACATGCTGTATTTTCATCACCAATTATTACAACCTTAATTGAAGCAGGGATTCTGAAATTGCAATTTGGATTTAATACTAATGATTCGAATTTTGAGCTATCAATTAAACTCATAGCATGGTGATAAACTGATGGTTTGTCGATAAACATCGAAAATATTTGCATCCCATCCGAAGATGAACCGCCAGGGTTACCGCGTAGATCAATTATTAAACCCTTACATTTTAATATCTCATTGTAATGATTTCTAAATCTAAGAAATACATTTCCATCCATACGATTAGCCCTAAAATAGGCAATACTTTCATTTAATATTTTAAAATCACAATGTTTGGGTTTAAAATTTTCTGGCACTCTAAATTTCTTATTATAAAATAACGTTACATATGATGTTTTTTTAAATTCCTTTCTTGATTTATACCCTAATATACAACTATCTTGTTTAGCACGATTTAAAAGGGATGTAATTGTACTGCTTCGTTTCCTCTCGGTAATTCCAATTTTACTTTTCGACAAACTATCGATAAGAGTTTCAATAGGAATATTGTTTACAGATACAATCTCATCACCTAAATGAAGTTTTTTACAATAAGTACTATCAAAAATTGCAGCAACCACAACCTTACCATTTATTTCGAAAAGCCTAACAGGAGAATTAACTAACTCATCATTATCTCTGGAGGGAGGTTCAATAAAGAGATGCCCATCATTGAACTCCTGAATAAGAAATGTTGCTATTGCTTTTGTAAATGTTTTTGTTGAACAAGTATCTTGATATTTTACACATAATTTAGAAAATTCATTTCTTATATGGCTTTTATTAATCCTCCTTTCAGAATAAAAAGGGTAAACATCAATTAAATTGAATATAAAACTTTTAATCAATCTATTTTCTTTACTAACATTATAATCCTTGCATACAAGATCAAAATAATTTGAGAACTTCTCTAACTTATAAGTTTCTTCGGTTGAAAGTAAAATGTTATTATTAGGAGTATAAAAACAATTTTTAGTCAAAATAGTATCAGACCTGCCCTCTGTTCCTAGTACTTTATCCAAAAAAGGATGAATACACTCTTTGTTTATTTGTTTACGATTTCCAATTAATAATTCTCCAAATATAAAATCAAACGGTTCATGTATATTACTAATTGTTGCATCTATTTTAATTGAATCTATTATTGAAAAAAGTAAAGAATCCTTTGCAGACTCCTCGTAAAACCAATCATTTACAAGTTCATTTTGAGGAGGTTGGTATCCATCTTCTGTAATCAAGAAGTCTTTCGAATACCATTTATTGTTTAAATATGTATGAAATAAAATATTATAGCTTTTAACATTTTTAGTATATACCTTTTGGTACAAAAAAGTAGAGTTTTTAATATTCATTATTCTTGGGTTCAATCTCTTTATCCAAAGAATTAAAGAATTATCTTTATGAAAATCTGAGAGTTTGGAGGTTATCCTGCAACCTGTTGTCAAAGAAGAATCTAAATCACTATAATAAACAAAAAACAAACCACTATCTTTTTTTATGTTACTGTCTTGCTTGATAGAATACATAATATTTAGTATAGAATCCTGTTTATAAACAGCCTTCCATTGAGCATTAATCTCACTGAATTGTAAAAAGCAAAAAACAAATATTACTAGTAGTTTTGTCATTTATTTTATGTTCTCAACGTTATTAACCTCAATCTTGAAATGATTATTCAAATGTTGAAGTAATGTGTCCTCAATATATTTCCATTGATCATCAGGTGTATAGCCACTATATCTTGAACGGCATATTGAAATAATTGAAGGTTTCACACTCTTTGTTATAATGTTGTTTACGAAATTTTCAATCCTAACTAAAATCTCATTTTCTGAAACCCTAAATTCATTAGGGTATATCTCACGATAATTATTTAAGACATAAAAATATTTTTCGCCTTTTATTTCTGCATCAACTTTTCCTATCCCGAAATATCTTAATCTATGATAATTATTTTTCTTGAAATTGTCATATTCTTCTTTCGTTATCTCAAGGTATAATTCATTTAATTCATTCGGATTACCAGAGCATGAAAAATAATCTAGATCTATATCCAAAACAACTCTTTTTTTGGAAGGAACTGTTTGAATTGGTTCAAGGTGATAATCAAAAAAAACTCTATCAGGATCTTCTTTTATTTCTTTCAAATCTTTTACTTTTCCAGACATTAACCTCTTTCCTGCTTGATTGTATGATCTAACATACATCTTAGTACCCTTTGTTTTTTCTACACGATGTTTTTGCCTTATCCAGTAGACTTTATTAAATATACTTTTATATACCGCAGGTATTATAAAGCCCGCTATTCCAAGCTCTGAATACGTAAAATCTTTAATTTCTTGAATATCCCCATTCAACTCATGGATTGATCTATTAAATCGTGGAGTCCCCATATCGGAATGCTCATCCACATGAAAAAGTATATTTTCCCTTGGGGGTATTATGCCATGTTGTATTGCATAGTTCCATACAATAAAGGCCTCGTGATGTTCTTCAATGATGAAAGCAGGTATTGACATAGTTATTCTAAAATTTATATACAAATATGTGACTTATATTAATGGTATTCATCCAGACTTATTTGATATCTATTACGCTTTCTTGACTACCTATACCAACCCCTCTCACAATCCCTTTATTTCTAAATTCAGAAGGTGATTTGCCAAATACCCTAATAAAACACTCAATAAATCTCTGTTCATTCGTAAATCCCGACAAGTTTGCAATTTCTTTAATTTTCAAGCCGGTCCTCTTTAAAAGTTCAACAGAATGCATTACTTTAAAATACATCAACAATCGTTTAGGAGAACAAAGTTTGTTCTTTTGAAATTCTCGCGAAATTGTACTTTCGGTTACTCCTATATAATCAGCAATATCAGTAATAGTAAAAATGTTAAGATAATTTTGCTCTATAAAAGCTAGTATTTTTTGCATATTCATTGGGTGATTTTCAATAAAAATAGAAAATTTAGTTAGTGTTATCTTTGTATTATGAATGTTTGAAAGTTTGCTGTCAAGAAGATTCAGTTCTGAGTATGCAAGTACTTCTTTCACATTACAAGTTCCAAGAAAATGTGAAGTTCTGTAACTAGGTTCCTTTAAAATGGCTATACTGTAAATATTTGGAAAACTAGCCCCAATATAGTTTAAGATAATATACTCATCTGTGGTTTGTTCAAAGTTTATATACAACAACAAGATATCAAAATGGTATTTTGTAAGTTTATAACGTATTTTTGATAATGTGCTTACAAAGTGACATTCATATCGCGTTAAATAAGGTTTAAAAATATATTCATCATTGTGATTACAAATTATTAAAGAAATATTTTTTCCCATTCTGTCAATATTATCCATCGTGTATATAGTATAGGTTTGGGTCGTTAATAATTATTAAAACAATCAGATATAAAAGTGAATACCTCCATCTGATTTTCTATTTGCATGTTAAGTTTGCTTTTGCCTCTTATAATCTAACTAAAAATAATTAAACACTTTTAATTGTGTTAATAAGTCCAACTTAATTCGAAATTTAAAAAGACATACTATGTCGTTTCATTTATTAGAACCTTATTAATTTCTATTTCTTGAAAAAAACTAAAATAGTTTTGTACATTTTTATCCCATGAGAAATCTTGTGTCATTGCATTTTTTTGTATTTGTTCCCAGATATCCCGATGGTTCTTATAAATTTCGACTACTTTTTTAGTTGTAAACAACAGGTCTTTCCTACTAAAATTATTCATATAAAAGCCTGTTGGTATGTTATTTTTCTCAAAATAACAGTTAATCGTGTCTTTAAGTCCCCCTACTGGATTAACAATGGGTACTGCTCCAAAAGCCATAGAGTACAACTGAACTAATCCACAAGGTTCAAATAATGATGGTAATAATACCACATCAGCAGAGGCCAAATATAGGTGAGCATCCTTTTCATTATAATATGGGTTATAATAAAATGATTCAGTAAATTTTTGGCTTATTAAAGTCAACGCTTCGTGAATTTTTCCATTTAGTCCGCCTGCTGGAGCACCATATATAATGAATTTAGATTCTAGGTCAAGGAATTTCTCAAAAAAAGCTGTTGCTGCATTTTGATCTTTATCATAAGCATCATAAAACAAATTGATACCCTTTTGCTCAGAAAGTCTGCACATATATAGTATCAAAGGAGTATCCTTAATATTTTCAGATTTAAATCCACAATTTTTAAAAACTTCCTTTTTGAATTTTATTTTTTTATCTTTAGAATTGATGTTAAAATTATCTTTTAAATAAGGGCTATTTGAAGGGTGCCATATTTTGTAATCTGCCCCATTTAATAATCCCACAATCTTTTTTTCACTTTGAGATACAAATTTTAAGTTTTCATGCGGTAAATTGCCATCTGTCAGTTCTTTTGCATAATTTTCGCTCACAGTCAAAATTGAATCCGATTGATTAATAGCCAACCCGAGCATTGTTGCAAACCCATATCTATTATATAAATCTCTGATAAGCAAAAGGGTTTCTTCTTCCAAAAAAGGTAAAACATCTTCAAAAATATACCCTTGATAACCATAATTATGGATAAGGATAAAACTTAAAATATTACGACTACAACTAGTTTTAATTGTTTTTAAAATTGAAGGGTATGCGAATACACCAGCTGCATGCCAATCATGGCAAATTATATGCATTACATTTGGGATTCGAAGTTGTATCAACTTTAATACGGCCTTTCCAAAATACAAGAAAATAATGACAGAAGATAAGTTTTTATATGGGTTATTTCCATTTAATGAGCTAAAACCAAAATTGCAAAAGACATACTCATCTTCCATGTTAAGGAAATAGTATTCTACATGGTTTTTTGTAAGATAGTAGTATTTGAACTTATACTCAACCCCTTGAAATTCAACAAAAAAATCATTTGATATATAATTATTAAAATGACTCATCATTCCTTTATAATAAAAAGAAATAACTACATTACTGTATTCCTTTGATAAGTATTGAGGTAAAGCAGAAACAACATCACCCAAGCCTCCATTTTTATAGAAAGGAGCAACCTCATAAGCAATGTGTATAATCTGTTTTTCTTTTTCCATTTCTTATAAACTATACAAAATATACTATTTTTATTATCTAAATTCCTGTTCTCTAGACTCTTTAATAATCAATCACTATGTTTCATTGCAAATAATCTAGGTTAAACCTTTTATTTGAAATATTTTGAACTGTTATTATCCTTAAACAACCGATTGTATTTGCTTTCTTGCTTTTTGACTATCATTTGTTTCAGAAATATCTAATTGTATAATGGTGATATTTTTTTCAAGTATTTCAACATTTTCTTCATCGGTTCTCATTCCCATTAACACTTCAGGTTTTCCATATGAATAAATAAAAACATCCGTATTCATTATTATCTTTTCTTCAGAAAAATTCATCACAAAACAAACGATATTCGTATTGAATTTTCTAGTAATAATCAGCAACTTCTTACTGTTATCAACATATGGGATCTCAATATTGCCATAATCAAAAACCTCCTTAAATTGATTTCGAATCTCAACTATTTTTTTTAAAAATTTAATAACTTCTGAATCTAAATCATATCCGTTCCAGTCCATGGAGCATCTATTATCTTCCATTTCCCCAAGCAACAAATGTTCTTCCCCGTAATACAAAACAGGTGTTCCTGGTATCGCTAAGAGTAAACACAAGGCCAACAAATAGTCCTTCCTATTCTTCAATTCATAATAAAATCTTGGCAAATCGTGATTACTTAAAAAATTCCATGAGTGTTGAATAGCCCAAAATGAATGCGAATAGTTATATTCCATAAGTTTATTGGCCAATTCAACAAGAGTTATTCTTTTTTCAATAAAAAAAAGTTTAAAAACATCTATATATAAACCATAAGCAGTTATTCCATCGCCACCAACTTTATTAACAAAATCTTCGGTATCATCGTGAAGGTTTTCTCCAATTAGAAGTATATCTTTTTTGATATCCTTAACTGCATTTACAAATTTGGACACAAAAAAATCTGGCATTTCACTGCTCACATCAATACGCCAACCATCGATATCATAACTGGTTATCCAAAATATTGCAGATTCAATTAAATATTTTTGAACTTCAATATTGTTAAAATTAAATTGTGGTAATTCTTTATATCCATGCCAACAACTATAGTTTTTTTCATCTATTAAAACAGGAAACTTTTCAATTATAAACCAATCTCGATATTTTGATTTTTCTTGAAAGTTTAATATATCTTGAAATGCGAATAAATCCACACTGCAATGATTAATTGAAATATCCAAGATTATCTTTAAGCCTTCGGTATGTATCTTTTCAACTAATCTTTTAAAATCAGCATGAGAACCTAATACTGGATCTACTACTCTATAATCAATAGTATCATACCTGTGTGCGCTTTTAGCATGAAATATTGGATTTAAGTAAATGAATTTGATTCCCAATTTTATAATTAAGGGGATTTTTTCAATTATCCCTGAGATGTCTCCGCCATACCAAGTGTAGGTTTGATGTAAACTTCCCCATTCCTGAAAACTTGGATTGCTGATCTGGTTTTTTGATTTCCAAAAAGCATCTGGGAATATTTGATACCCAACACCTAAGAATGGGGTTTCACTATTGAATTTTGGAAAGATAAAGAACACATCTTCATTATAATCTTTCGAGGCTTTGTTTTTATCTAAGAGCCAATATTCTCTTTCTCCAGCACCAAATTTGATAGCAAATTTTTTTTGATCCCGTATTTTATACCTAAGATTCCAGAATTTAATATTTCTATACTCAAAGCATATATGAAATTCAAATTCTTGAAATTTATCATTTACTAGTTTCACTTCATTTATCCAAGAATAGTAACTAATGGCCTTGAATTCGACTAAATCATCCTTAATGTAGGAAATAAACCTTGGAGTATTGTTAAAATACAAATGGGTAAATATTTCTGATTTTACTATTATAGGAACTCTAGATTTTAAATCCTGACCCACCAAAGGTGTATTAATATCAACATACTCGATTGTAAAATCATCATTCAAATACAAGTGATAATAGGAAATCCCTATAGGTAAATCTAATTCAACAATAAAAAAATCATTTTTCTTCAACATTTCTTTGCGATAATACCTTCCCTTTGCTGGAAATATACCTATCGTAATACAATGAATATCCTCTCGACCCTCTCTATGTATTATTACCTCTTTGATCATATTTTAGACTTGTCATAAAGCATTAATTCAATATCTTGTATTTTTTGAGTAGTGTTTATTTTAAAACTATCAATTAATTGAAGATAACTATTGAATATAAACTCGATTGTGTCTTTTGAAAACAAGCTTGTTTTATAGCCACAACTTATATCAATAATATTGTTATAAATTGTAATACCACAATCAATATTAAAATAGGGATTTCCAGCGTTTTCTCTATGTACCGCTTCTTGATTATAATTATTATTTATTACATCCTCAGAACCTATAATATTTAGAAATAAATTACTAATGCGATGGAAGGGAACATCAGAATCGCATAATGCCTTTTCAAATGGGTATATTTGGTGTCTTAATGCTTTAAAAAAACCAATATAAACATTTTTAATATAACCTATTAAATCAATAGATTCTTCTATTTTATAACGAAATAAAACTGTATTTGTCAAACAGCCTATAATATTGTATAATTCTTTTCGCTCCCTTGTATTCGAACATATCCCGATAATATTATCTCTTTCACCAGTCAGTTTGTAAATTAGAAGGTGAAAGGTTGCAATGATTATATGAGGCATACTAACATTTGATTTCTTTACCAATCCTTTTAAAATCGTTAGCCGTTGTGAATCAATTATAAAATGATAACTAGCACCTCGCTCAAACTTTAGAAAAGAAACCGTTCCAAAAAAATCATTCTCCATCTTTGTAGATATTGTTCTACAACATTCATTTATTTCTTTTCGAATTGTTTCCTTGTATGAAGTACTCTTATTAGATTTACTATTTGCGAATAGGGTTGTTAAATTATTACTTGGTAGTTCGTTTAAAACATTTTTCCAATACAATCGATATTTTTCTCCCTTATCACTTCTTAAGATTTCATTTATTTCGGTTACATAATCTTTATATTGAAAAGTTTTAGGAATATCAATACTTTCACCATTTAAATATGCTTCATATATTAAAGACAATTCTTTCTTAATAAAATTAATTGAACTATCATCAGAAATCATGTGAGGTGTCACCATAAGTAAGATACTTATTTTTTCATCAAACATTACAAGCTCCGCACGCAACCAAGGACGCTGATTACATTTAAAAAGCACTTGACTAAAATCGCTCCTTAATTGATCAAGTTGCTTTTCTTTATTCTTAGATTTGTTAAGATTTGTTATTTTAATATTAAAGAGTGCAGAATCGTGATCCCATATTTTCTGCTTTACCTCACCATTTACCATTAAAAGAGTAGTTCTAAAGATTTCATGACGTTGAATTAAGATATCAAAAGCCTTCTTGAGTGCTTCTAAATTCAAATTTTTTATTTTAATTGAACCAGAAACATTGAAAGGAACAATTTGTTTTTTAGTTTTAGCATATAAATGCCCTATGAAAGCTGCTTTTTGAGTTTGTGATGCTTCATAGTATATCTGATTTTCGTTACTCTCTTTCATATCATTGTTTGATTAGTAGCCTTCTTTTAAGTCCTATGAAATAATCAAATAAATTATTTTTCTTTTAAGCCTTACTTTCCGTTAATTAAAATTCAATATTCGTACTCATAATATTACTCTATTTGTTGTTTAAATAACTCCCAATAAAATCCTCTCTTTTGAACTAAATAATTGTGATCTCCTTTTTCAACAACCCTACCCTTATCCAAACAGATAATTTCATCAACATTTTTTATAGCACTTAGTCTGTGGCTGATTAGAATTATTATCTTGCCTTTATAATGATTTGATATATTATTAAAAATGTTATTTTCGCTTTCAGAGTCTAATGCCGAAGTTGCTTCATCTAATATTATCAAATCAGCATCTTTTAAAAATGCCCTTGCTATTGCAATACGCTGTTTCTGACCACCCGAAATTTTTGTTCCTTCATTACCAATTACTGAATCAAATCCCTCGTTTAAAATATTTATAAAGTCATCTAATCCAACCTGATGAGAAACATGTAAAATATCTTCAGGTGTACAATTGAGATTTCCATATTTAATATTTTCTGATATTGAATCGTGGAAAAGATGATTATCTTGCGTTATTAATGCAATTCTTTTTCTTACCTCATGTACATTTAATTTTTCAATTCTTTGACCGCCTATAATTATAATTCCTTTTTGATGCTCATAAAATTTACATAATAAATTAATAATTGTGCTCTTCCCACAACCACTTGAGCCCACAAAAGCATACTTTTTACCTGGCATCAACTCCAAATTGAAATCCCTAAGCACAATTTCTCCATCATATTTAAATTCTACATTTTCAAAACTTATTTTCTTATTTAAATCTATATTCTTTATTTCTTCACTCATTTGCTCAATAGGTAAATCCATATACTCAAATATTCTTCGCATTGATACCGAAGTTCGTACCATATCCCAATATAAGTACATGAAATCGTTAACTGGGTTAAAAATTCTATTTAGATATTGTATGAAGGCTATTAATGAACCCATCGTCATTGCACCTACAATTACACTTTGTCCTCCCCAAGCAAAAATGATTAAAGGAGATAAAGAAATCAAAAAAGTAGTAATGCTTTGAGTTCCTGATGATAATATTGCAGTCTTTAAATTTATATCAATTAATTCATTACCCTTTGAATTTAACTTTTCACGTTCATACTGATAGCGATTATAACTTTTTATAAGTTTTATGTTGTTAAACCTTTCCACAAAAAATCCTAAAATATCGGAATCTTTTTCTCGTGATTTTTTTATTAAATTATGGATTTTTGGTTGAAAATATCTTGCATTAAATAATGCAAAAGGGACAACCACCATTGAAATGATAAATAACTTATAGTTTAATAAGCAAAGAGCAATTGCTAATCCAATAAGAGTTAAAATATTTCTTATAAAACGAACCAAGGATCCTGTGAGCATTCCCTGAACTGCATTTACCTCTTCATTTATTCTATGGGTAACATCTCCTGTTTTATTTTTATCAAAAAATGAGATAGGAAAATGTAGTATTCGTTTGAATAACTCCATGCGTATATCTAGCATGATATGATTGCTCACCAAAGCATATAAATAATTAGAGTAAAAATCGAGCAGTATTCTAACAATATTAATTACTACTAAAAGAAGTAATATGTGAATCAAAAAGGTAAAATTCCTTGTTGGAATAATTTCATCAATAATAACTTTCAAAATATAAGGAGAAACCAGTGTACCAGCACTTGCCAAAATCATTAGGATAAAAAGAATAATTTCTTTAACCCAATAAGGTTTTATAAATCTTAGAAATTTTAAAAACAGCTGGTGTGATTTCATTTTTAGATACCTTACCCAATTAATAAATATTACATATAGTGAATAATATTACAACAACGCGAATTCGATAAAACTGCAATAATGTATTTATTTTCAATTATATATAATTATTTGGTGCAATAATGGAAGGTTGGAATAAGAGAAAACAAGAGGTTATATTTTCGCCGATATCTTCCATTTTCCTCCTAGTTGAATTCGTAAATTCGATTCCAATTTTCCATTACTCCTTTGATTCAAATAAAACAAAATAGTTGACGTTTATATTGATACACTATATTCTATGCCGAACTCACATTATTATAATTTATCGTCTTTCATAAAACGATATCTCATCTTCATTTTCCAAATATTCATGGTTTTTCAAATATCTCCTATATGGAAAAAAACAGTCATGGCACAACAACTTAAAATCACTAATTATTCTTGTCAAACGTCCATTATTTCCAACAAATCAAAATCAACAGCTTAATAGATTCTAATTAAAAACGAGCTTCTCTAAATTTTGCCTTCTAACATTACGACTAAAGCAGAACTAGCACGAATACATTATCATAATTTATAAATTAAAATATTACAATTACGTGTTATATATTTACATAAAAACAAACAAACATAATAATCAAGTCTAATGTAATAAAACATGACATTATATTATGCATAAACTAATTAAATTCATTTATAATTATTATTAGTAATTATAAAACCAAATATAGTTTTTTTTACCAACAATCAAAATAACATAAAATAATATTTGATAAATATAGTATTTATAAAACATAATGTTAACATATTTAATGATTTATTAAATTTATAGTATTATCAATTTATAAGAGAAGTGTTATTACAAGTTGCTGATCGCATCAATATTATTTTATCCATCTAATATTTTGCTTTAAAAAGATCCGATTATAATAGTAATGCTGAATAAACGAATACAATTTTTAATTATCATCTTGTTTTCTAGATCATTAACCAAACACTCCATCTAAAAGCAAGAAAAAGTAGTAATGTTTTTGTTTATTTCATAAACTACTTTATATTTGCAAATAAATTTAACTTTTATGGATGATCAAATTAAAAATGCCGAAGAAAGTTTTCAGATTATCAAGGATATGATTGAAAACGAAAAAGTTCGCTTTAACGAAAACGGGTTTGTTTATTTATTCTGGGGGTGGCTTGCAATATTTTGTGCTACCCTTGAATATGTACTAATATTTTCAGAAGTTCAGCATCACTACTACGCTTGGTTCACAATGCTTTTAGGCGGAGTGTTCATGGGATTTTATTTTCGCAATAAAAAGGGACGGTCTTCAATGCCTTTAACAGGAAAGGTTATATCCACCCTGTGGATTTCAATTGGAGTGAACATCTTTATAACTGCTTTTCTAATCCCCGCAACTTTTGGACATTTACTATTATTCCTTATTCTAGCAATGATTGGTGTTGGCACTACAATTTCTGGTGCATTGATAAGGTTCTCTTGGCTAACAATTGGTGGCATTATCTGTAATACCCTTGCTTTTGTTACTATTTTCGTACCGCCAATTTACTGGGGAGCAATCTCAATTATAGCAATTATATTTGCAGATCTTATTCCTGGTTATATGTTAAGAGTTAAATATCGCAATCATCATGTTTAAAGATCTTGACCCATTGCTGCATTCGCCTCTTCGTTTGGCTATAATTTCTCTTTTGGTTAAAGAGGGGAAATTTGATTTCAATGCACTAAAGGATAAGACTGGAGCAACTTCTGGCAATATTAGTATCCAACTCAAAAAACTAGAAGAGGCTGGTTATATAACCATTGAGAAATCTTTTAGGAAAAACTATCCACATACAGATGTTTCAATATCTAAAAATGGCCTTATTGCTTTTGAAGAGTACGTAAACACATTAAAGGACTATTTAGGAGTTTAGTTTTTTTATCAATTTAGTTTATAATATAAACTTATTTATATAAACTAAAATAGAAATTATTTATCTGGTATTTGCAATTAAAAATTATTGCAAAAGAAGTATAAAATATTCTGAAAAAGAACATTTTGCAATATAACAAATACAGGTAATTTCTCTGAAAAGCGTTCAGTAAAACGATAGGCTTTAAAATTATATGAGATAAAGGGGTGATAAAAATCGCCCCTACCTCTTTTCTAGCATAATTAAAACTTATATCTTGTGCATTAATACCCCAGATAAATGCAAAGAAAACAGATTTATAGAATTGGAGTCGCTGTTTTTATTTTTGCTGTTTTTCAATCTCCCGCATCATACCTGATATTTGGTGAGATTGAAAAAGGGAGAGTTGTTGAAACTATTTTTGAATATCCGGGAATTACTTTATTGCCTTCCTCATCATATCCTAGAATTGAGTTTACATATCAAAATAAATCTTATATAATTAGGGGCGAAGAGAATGAAAATTTGTTAGTTGGTGAACAAGTGAAAGTTATATTTTTCAAGGATAATCCATCAAAAGCCAAAGTATTGACTTTTGGTGGACTATTTATCAATTCAATTATTCAATTACCTATTGGATTACTGATATGGTGGGCTTTATTCAAGAGTTTCCCTAATCTTTTTAACTCATCAAAAGATTCTCCTTCTTTTGAGAATTCATTTAATAAACATAGGTTTAGAAGGGAGGATAAAATATCGGATTCTCCAGCACTTACTAGGTTTCTAATTTTCGCCATTGTTGCTGTTATTGTTATATTTCTTTTGTATGCAATATGGAATATCTACAAAGAGGTAATATCAGAAAAGATCGATTTTTAAACGCAAATCAGCATTTCCATGGCTACCATGGCAATAATACGCTCAATAATTTACAAACCTTTTTAAGGGTAAAATTTAGATTTCCTTTTTTAATTGAAAATACTCTTCGTCTTGGGTTGTAATATGTAGAATTAAACCAAGTACGGTTAAATTGACGAGAGTGTTTTCTGCATCTATTCTTGAAATAAATGCAATTCTGCTGAACTGACCAGCAGTAATTTTAGGGTTTACCTTAAAATGATCAAGGAGTACTTTTTCTTTCTCGGAAAGTGTCAGCCTTAATGATTGTCTGTGTCTCTCTGCCTTCCAAATCTTAAGTTGAATGTGAGTGGCAACTAAGTTTTCATCTCTGAACCTCACAAATGCTTTGAAGTCTCCATTTTTATCAGGAGCCTTATGAGGTTTCTTTTTGCTAGGTTTTATGACAACCTCAAGAATGGTCTTACCGTTAACTGTCCATTTTGCAATACTAAAAGGTATTTCAGGTTTACAGTACATCTGGGCTGCAGCCTCAATCATATAGTACTCCTCTTCGGAATCGATGCCTACAATGGCACCATTATCCTTAACACCAATAAGAAGAATTCCACCATCGGTATTTGCAAAGGCGGCCATTGCTCGGGCAATCTTTTTCGAATCGGTTATAGAGTGCTTAAAATCGAGCGTTTGATGCTCACCCTGTTTAATTAGGTTTATAACATGCTTGCTCACTACTCACTTTTTGTGGGATCGTTTATCCTACCCATAAATAGTATTAAACCTGAGGTTTTTTCTCTAATTAAAAAAACATAAGGTCGATTTACAATAAAAGTTCGTTCAATACCAATAGATTTCATTGCAATAACAACTGCTGTTGCAGCAGTTGCTTCAGTGCCTTCTTCATTCACCTCGATAAATGCTTTATGAAAAACATTAGAAATTTTCAGATCGTTTCCTGAACTCATCTTCGAGAAATCTGCATCATCAGAGAAGGGTTGTGGCATTCCCATATCTGAGAGTACTAGCTTTAATTGATAACCTGTTGATAGTTTATATTTTGGGATTGATATAGAAATGCTTTGTTCTGTCAACCCATTAATAATACTATTCAAATAATCCTGATTTATACCCTTTATTAATACGTCTACATTTTGGTCTTGCTGTGGAAGAATTATCAGCATCGAAAAATTGTTGCCAGAATAAGGCAGTTCTATAGCCTGAACTTTATCATCCTCAAAATAATCAAACTTACTTTTAAGGCCAATCATTTTGCATTTAATGGACTTTTGAGGAGTAACATAAAATTTAGCATCGCCTGTTCTTTCCTTTTGAAATTTCGTTTTCCAGTTTGCTTTAAAATAAACCGCATTGGTTAATACCAATCTTGTTAGGGTATTTAATGAATTAATAGGAAGAAGGTCTTTAATCCTGTCGGATGTTGCTTTTGATATATTATTGTTTATTAAAATCCGACTATCTTCATATTTATTTATAAAGTCTGCTCTTTCCAAAGAGGCACGATATTCATCCTTTAATGTTTTATCAAACGCTTTTTTTATGGTGTATGTCTTTTCAAGCCATATGGTATTTACCATGCTTAACTTTATGGAATCTGCCTTTGAACTTAACAATTTGAGTATACTTCCCTGCTGCCTATGAAATTTGCTACTGTTCGTAGGAAAATGAAATACCTTAGAAATCTGATTTTGTGTTTCCCCGTTTGCCCCAACATAAGTCATGCCCATTGCTGTACTAATGCTAATTGGGGAGAAAAAAACATTTCCTGTCCCATTTCCTGAAACCTTTTTGAAGAAATCGAAAGCGAACTGATTATTATAATCTGAAATATTGCTTTTTTGTGCTTGAGCATGGCTGTTAAACAATAGAAAAAAGCCAATTAGAATATTAAGTGTTCTCATTTTCCTTAGAGTATTTGTTAAAAGCGAAAGTACTAATTTTAGATTAACTATTATTCTTACCCATCTCTTTTGTTGACAACAACCCACATGCAGCTTGAATATCCTGGCCTCTTGATGCTCGAATTGTTGTAAAAACACCTTTAGTGGTTAATGCATTCCTGAATTCCATGATCCTCTCATCAGGAGTACCTTTCAAAGGGGTTAGTGGTATGGAATGGAATCGAATAAGGTTAATTCTACATTTCAATCCGCTTAGTAGTTTTACCAATGCCTTAACATGCTTATCGGTATCGTTAACCCCATCGAACATGATATATTCAAATGATATTCGTTGCTGTCTTCCAAGATCAGCCCTTTTAATTTCTGCAATTACCTCTTGAATAGGATAAACATTTTGAATAGGCATAAGTTGGCGTCTCTCATCATCAAATGGGTTGTGTAAACTTATAGCCAAATTACAATTACTCTTCTCCAAAAATGTAATCATAGCAGGAATTATTCCGATTGACGAAACGGTAATTCTTTTGGGACTCCAAGCATAACCCCATTCCGAGGTCAGAATCTCAAGGCTCGACAAAACATTATCAAGATTATCAAACGGTTCTCCCATACCCATATATACAAGGTTTGAGATTGTCTGAAACTCAGGAATGCTCCTAAATTGATTTAGTATTTCATTCGTAGAAAGATTGCCTTGAAATCCCTGTTTTCCAGTCATACAGAAGAGGCATCCCATTTTACAACCTGCCTGCGTTGAGACACAAAGGGTTGCTCTTTCGGTTTCGGGAATATATGCTGCTTCAACAAATTTATTGTTTGAGGTTGTGAAAAGATATTTTTTTGTTCCATCAGAGGAAACATCAACCTTTGTGAATGGTGTTAATCCAAATTCATACTTTTCGGATAGCTGTTCACGAATTTTCAGCGACAGATTTGTCATCTCCGAAATGCTTGAGATCTCCTTTTTGTAGAGCCAATCAGCAATTTGTTTTGCAGTAAAAGCAGGGAATCCTTCATCTTTTACGATTTGAGTTATTTCGCTAAATGTTAAACCATATAGTTGTTTTTTACCCTTGAGATCATGTTTCATGGCTCATGTTTAAAAGTAAATCTCTGCTAAAATATTTCTATAGGGAATCCCTTTTGAAATTAGTATATCCCTTGTATCTACTACCATTTCAGCAACACCGCAAAGGTAATACTTTTTATTAGGATCAACTTGATGTTCCTGAATGTATTGGGTAACCCGGCCATTAAAGTAATCAGTTGAGTAGAATTTTGAACAGCATCTAATATATCTGTCACCAAGTTCTTTTTCTAAATAATCTGCATAGTAAAAATAATCTGGGAAACTAACACCATGTATTAACGTTGCAGCCCTTCCTTTCCCTGATTTAAGCATCGATATAAAAGGAGCAATTCCTGTTCCTGTTGCAATTAAAATCGGAGAATCATTGTTTTCAGTAAAACTGCCAAATGGAGATGAAACTAAAATCTTATCTCCCTTTTTTAAAAGTGAAAGCATTGGCGTAAGTTTACCATCCGCTTTTTCAGTATAGAGAATTTCAACATAATCATCATTCTCGCCACTGGCAATGCTATAAAGTCTTGGTTCTATTAGAGTGTTAATACCAAGCCCAACAACCTGACCTGCTACAAAATTAAAGGTTCGCTTAAATGTCAATATGTAGGCATCTTTTGCTAAATTTTTATTGTCAACAACAAGTACCTCTTTGTATTTCAAATCATTCCATGTATTCATATTAACGATATTGCCTTTCCTCTATATTAAACTCTTTATTCTATTAAAAGTTCAATGTACTTTGGCTTTTCGAAGCAGGATACAGTTGATTCTTTTTAAAATAAACCTTTTACTACTATTTTTGTTTCGTTAAATAAAATATGAAATTTATGAAGACCTTTTTGTGTAAGACCTGTAACCAAAAATTTGAAGCCGAAGGAATGAGAGTTGATTGGAACGATCCAATTTATGGACCTTGTAGCAAGTTTACCGCAACATGCCCTTGTAATGGAGAGGATTGCGATGAATATCGACCTTTAAAAAGCAGTAAAGAGGAATTGATGCCAAGTGGTTCATGTGGATCTGGGGGATGCTGCTGCAGAAAATAATTAATTGAAAGGTTGGGAATTTAAGTTTGGAGCTAAATAAATTTCTGATAAAATTTTAACTTCGCTTAAATTCTAATCAACCAAAATGGATTCTTTTTTTAAAGATTTTGGCAACATAATAAACGGAATCACCCACCTATCGCCAAAGGAAGCATATCAACTTTGCCTTAAAGGAGCAATTCTGCTTGATGTGCGACTTGAGATTATGGCATCCTACAAGTCTTTTGACGTTCCGGAATATCTGCACTGCCATCATCAGGAGATATCGAACTATTTTGATAGGCTTCCAAAAAATCGACCTATAATTGTTGCAGATGCTGTTGGACTTCGTAGTAAGGAGGTTGTTATTTTTCTAATTGACAATGGCTTTACAATTATAGCCAACCTTGCTGGTGGAATTACCGATTGGGAAAAGGATGGCCTACCAATGGTTGTTGATAATAAACAAAGGCTCACCGGGAGTTGCATGTGCCAGCTTAGAGCTTGGGGGAAAAAGAGTAATTAATTGTGCTATAGCCTTAAAAAAGTTTTTTATAAAGATCCTTAATATAAAAATTAAATTCTTCATATCTTCACCAAAACTAAAACCCAATAAATGGAAATACTTAGTTTTGGTGCGTGGTGGGAAGGGTTATCAGCCTTTACCAAAATCTATTGGATGATTGCAATTCCTGCTTCTATCATATTTATTATTCAACTCGGAACATCTCTTCTTAAAACAAAGGCAGATACAGAAGTACTTGATACATCAAAAAATGCCGCCTGTGATGATAAAGAGAAAATCTCATTTCAATTAATCAATTTCAGAAATTTTATTGGCTTTTTTACAAGCCTCGGATGGAGCGGTTTGGCCTGCATTGATTCTGGGTTATCATCAACTTCAACCATCCTAACCTCTTTCATTTGTGGTATTTTGATGATGTCTACAATGGCTGTTATTTTCTACTTCTCCAGTAAATTGATGCAAACAGTAGAGCAAAATTTATAAATAACAAGCAGGAAAACCTGCTTGTTATAATGATATCTGCTTCTAATGTACTTTAACTATCGCCTAAGTTCTGCTGCCTCTTTATTCAAACGGATGTCCTCCTCGGATTCAGGTTCAATAATAATACCATGAGCACGAGGCTTTGTATTATCATCTACATGAACAAAGGAGATAAAACCATCAACAATTATAGAACTAGGATTGTTGACACGAGTAACTTTAACGTAAGAAGTAAGACTGGTTTTTCCAGCATAAACAATTTTGCTTGTGTAACAAATGCATTCGCCTGGTTTAACCGGACTGCTAAAATACATACCATGTATTTTAAGGCATATAATATATCGGGGATTTATTAATGATGATGCCGAAACAAAACCCGACTCAACAAACCATTCTGCACTTCTTCCAGCATAAAGCGTTCCGTGGTGGTTTAAATCCTCACTCTTAACAAGCCTATGCGTCGGATACTCATTAATCTTCATATATTATTTTTTAATGCTGCAAAGGTAAATTCAAAATCATCATCATGCCACAAAGTATCCATGTTATAAAACTCTGTTTAATAAGATGTAACCAAATAATTTGATACTAGGCGGAAGGATTACCCTTAAAAGAAGGCCTACTTACAAGGTAAACTCCAACAAAAACGAGGACAACAGCTACTATTTTAGGTGCATCAATAATGTCTTGTCCAACTAGAACTGCTACAAAAGATGCCAACACGGGCTGTGAATAGTTATATATACTAACAGTAGTGGCTCTTACATTTCGTAAACCCCAACTCATTAGCAAGTAGGCTAAAAATGTTGAACCAAGGAGTACGAATAGAATTGAACCCCATATAGATGCTGGTATAGTAGACCAACTAGTATCGAGTAATTCACTATAGCCAAAAGGCGCAACAAACAGAAAGCCAACAAAGAAAACACCTTTCATCACTGTTATTGGATCATATCTTTGCATAAGCGGTTTTGCAACAATCAGGTAACCGGCATATGAAAGAGTACTTAAAAAAATCATCACATTTCCTAAGAAGTGTTCTGAACTAAAACTGATTACCCCACGATTAAGTATAACTAGCAAAGCACCACTTGCTCCTAATATCAACCCAAAAATTCTTGTGAAAGTTATTTTCTCTCTGATTGCCATTGATGCTATTATCATTACAAGTATTGGATTAATTGTTACAATGATTGATGAGTCAATGGGTGATGTAAAATTTAAACCATTCAAAAATATAAATTGGTTAAAAGCAACACCAAGTAAACCTGCAGCAATAAAACGGGGATAGTCCTTTCTCTGTATTTTTTCCTTTTTTATAAAACTGGAAAGTAAAAAGTATAATGGAAACGCAATAATAATCCTAAGTAATGTAAAGCCATTTGGTTTAAGGTAGTTCGGCATTATGCCTTTTGCCACTGCATAGTTAATACCAAAAAAAATATTTGCACCTATAATAGAAAGGTGGGCTTTAACAATTTTATCTTTGAACATATTTTAATAGAGCCTTTACAGAACAGATTACAAAAGTATTTAAAAAAAATTTGGACTCATATTATCACAAATAGTTTACACACAAATTGATTTAATAACCTTTCTCAAACATATTATTTCTATTTTTGTTAGCCAACAATTTGAAAAATGCATAAAATTAAAGCCGATATTGGAGAAAGTCCTTTAACCCGAATAAAAATACGAAGTGCTATATACCCTATTATCATTGGATTAGGAGTTGTCGGGTATTTCTTTTATAAAGAATTTAATCCTAAAGCATTTGATGTAATAACTTTTACCAAATGGTCGGTTTTTTGGTTAATTGTTGCTATTGGATTTATGGGTTTTCGGGATTTTGGTTATATACTTCGCTTAAGGGTTCTTACTGAAAACAAACTCAGCCTTAGACAATCATTCCGAGTAATAATGCTATGGGAATTTACATCAGCAATCACCCCATCGGCAGTTGGAGGAACAGCCGTAGCCACACTTTACGTGAATAAAGAAGGAATTAGTGTGGGTAGAAGTTCGGCTGTTGTTATGATTACATCATTTCTCGATGAACTTTACTTTATCCTTTTTTTTCCAATCGTTCTTTTGATTGTCTCACCAACAGCACTCTTTGGTTTAGGAATAACTACTGGCGGAGTGGTTAAATTCTCCGAAGACCTATTCCTTTTCTGCCTAATAGGATATATTGTAAAATTTGTTTGGGTTGTTTTGCTCACTTATGGGCTTTTCGTAAATCCTCGTGGACTAAAATGGCTATTAATGCTTATTTTCAAACTTCCACTTCTGCGTCGTTGGAAACATGGTGCAAATAGAGCGGGTACTGATATTATCTATAGTTCAATAGAATACAGAAAAAAACCATTTAGTTTCTGGGCAAAAGCATTCGGAACAACATTTATTTCTTGGACATCAAGGTATTGCGTTGTAAATGCTTTGCTTTTATCATTTTTTGCCGTAGGTGATCACATGCTAATATTTGCTCGTCAGCTGGCTATGTGGATAATAATGCTGATAAGTCCTACACCTGGCGGTAGTGGATTTGCAGAATATATTTTCACCCGATACCTTGGAGAGTTTATCCCTGTAGAACCATTGATGCTTGGGTCTGTAGTAATAGCCATGGCATTACTCTGGAGGATGATAAGCTACTATCCCTATTTGCTGATTGGAGCAATTATTTTCCCACGCTGGATTAAAGAAAAATTTGTTAAAAAAATATCGCCAGAGATTAAATCAGAACACATTTAATTTTCTATAAAATGACAATCTATTATATCACAGGGACTAGCGTAGGAATTGGAAAAGCCATCGCAGAACAAGCTTTACAAATCGAAAACTCAATTGTATATGGATTTTCTAGAACTTGTAGCATTGAACATGAAAATTACAAACATACTTCGGTCGATTTAAGTAATATTAATGAGGTTAATAGCCTGAAATTTGAAAAACACCCTGTTGCTTTTAAGGTGGTTCTTATCAATAACGCAGGAGTAATTGGTGAGATAAAATCAATCGGGAATCAAACAAATGAATCGATAGTAAAGGTGTTTAACTTGAATACGATTTGTCCAGTTCTTTTATCTAATAAATTCATTCAAACTTATAAAGACCTTAGTGTTTCTATTGTAATTATCAATATTAGTTCAGGTGCTGGAAGGCATCCAATTGAATCATGGGCTCCATACTGCGCATCAAAAGCGGCAATTGACATGTTTTCACAAGTACTTCAGGCTGAGAATGGATATGAAACAGACAAAATTAAAATCTTCTCCATTGCACCTGGCATTGTAGATACCAACATGCAACAACAGGTAAGGGATTCCAAACCAACAGATTTTCCGCATTTAGAAAAGTTTATTGGGTATAAAAAGAATGGACAACTAGCAACAACTGATTCAGTTGCAATGAAAATCCTAAGAATTGCCGAAAAACCACTAGAACATCCAAACGTGCTACTGGATGCCAGAAATCATTAAAGATGTTATTCTTTTTCTTTAATATATTTAATAAGGGATTCAAAAATTAATTTGCCGTCTGTGTTCCCCAATTCATCATCAGAGGCACGTTCAGGATGTGGCATCATCCCAAATACATTCATATCCCGATTGCAAATACCAGCAATATTCTCAAGTGATCCATTAGGATTATCTGCTTCAGAAATATTACCATGTTCATTGCTGTATCGGAACATGATTTGACCATGCAGACGCATCTCTGCAATAGTTTCCCTGTCTGCATAATATCGCCCTTCTCCATGAGCAATCGGTATCTTTAAAGCTCTATTTCTTGGAAGGTAAATTGTAAGTGGTGAAGTTTTGCTATCGGGAACTAGAAAAACATTTTTACAAGAAAATTTCCTATGATTATTATGAAGAAGAGCGCCTGGTAGTAAACCTGCCTCGCATAGAATTTGGAAACCATTGCAGATTCCAAAAACATAACCTCCGTTATTGGCAAACTCAACCACCTTTTGCATTATTGGAGAAAAACGAGCCAAAGCTCCCGAACGAAGGTAATCTCCATAAGAAAATCCACCAGGAAGAATGATTACATCGACATTTTGAATATCGGTGTCTTTATGCCACAGTTCGACAACATCTTGCTCAAGAATATTCTTCAAAACATAAATGGTGTCTCGATCGCAATTAGATCCTGGGAAAACAACTACTCCAAACCTCATAACCTTTTTTGTATTTCCAGTCAAAGATATATATAAAAAATTACCTTCCAAAGGTTAAATGATCTTGTCGGTTTAAGGAAGTTTCATAACTTTAGCAAAACTAGTTTGAGTATGAAAACATTAAGGTTTATAGGTCTTATGTTGCTTACTGTTATTCTCCTTTTAGCATTATTCATTACCTATTCAACACTTACTTACTACAATCCAAAACAAGAACTCCTAATTGAAGAAAATTCCAAACCTGACACTATTCGGTGTGACTCCACTTTAAAAATTCTTTCGTGGAATATAGGTTATGCGGGTTTAGGCGATAATATGGATTTTTTCTATGATAGCGGGAAAAAGGTTCGAGACACATATGACAGGACAAAAGAAAACCTTGATTCTATAATTAAATTCTTATCGATCAATAAATCAAACAATTTTTTTCTAATTCAGGAGGTTGACTATTACTCCAAGCGAAGCTATTTTATTAACGAATTGGATACTATTGTTGGTAAAATCGGATACAATGCTGCACTTGCCCCTAACTATGTTGTAAAGTTTGTGCCCATTCCTCCAACCTCACCAATGGGACAGGTAAACTCAGGTATTTTAAGCTTAAGCAAATATCTCCCTAAAAAATCTACACGATATGCTTACCCTGGCAAATTTGGATGGCCTACAAGGTTATTCAACCTAAGACGCTGTATGCTGGTAAATCGATACCCTACCAAAAACGGAAAAGAATTTATACTTATCAACTCTCACATGTCAGCATTTGATGATGGTAGCCTGAAAAAGCAAGAAATGGTTTTTCTTCGTGATTACATTCTAAATGAGTACTCCAAGGGCAATTACGTTGTTGTTGGAGGGGATTGGAATCAGTGTCCTCCAGACTTCAAACTTAATACATTTGGGGAAAATTTTAAGGTAGAATTCTTTAAACTCACCAACATCAGCAATGATTTTATGCCAAGCGATTGGAGGTTTATTGATGACCCCAAACAGCCAACAAATCGTTATTTAAATGAACCTTTTTTCCCAGGAAAAACGTATTCATCAATAATTGATCTTTTTCTTCTATCTCCAAATATTGAGTTAATTCACAACAAAACATTCAATCTTAATTTTAAAAACTCTGATCATAATCCAATATCTATTGAATTTAAACTTAAAAATTAGATAGTCAGTAGATCCGGGTTAAATTTAAATTATCGTTAAAAGGATAACGATTTAAAATAAAAATCCATAAGACTTTTGCAGATTTGCAAAGTATTTATATTTTTAGCAAGTTAAAGCTTTGCTGAATTTTATTTTTTTGCTTTAATTACTAAGTGTTTATAAACAAATAGTATTGAATCAGGCGTTGGTAACCTGATAAAATCTCAGGCTTTTGATATGGTGGTAACAGATCAGGATCTTCAATACTTTGTAACGGCTCTTAAAAACGTAACTAAATATGATTTTACCGAGTATTCGGATAAATCATTAAAACGACGTCTTCTAAAAGTTCTAACCGATTTTAACTTAGACCTTTCGGGTTTAATTACTAATATCAAGTTAGATAATTGCTTTGCTGAAAAAATAGTTAAAGAGATTACTGTAAATACAACGGAACTATTTCGTGATCCCCCAGTATGGCATCTACTCCGTTCTCGGGTGCTCCCTCGATTTAAAAACAATAAGACCATTAACATCTGGCATGCAGGCTGTTCAACTGGTCAGGAGGTGTACTCGATGATGATTTTGCTAAATGAAATGGATATGCTTGATAGAGCTAAAATATTTGCAACAGATATAAATACAGATGTTTTAGACACCTCGAAGCGAGGGGTTTATAAATATCGATTTAATATAGGTTACCTAGATAATTTTGATAAAGTAATTAAACAAAACCCGTTGAACTTCGAAGAATATAATGAGGTTCCTTACGAAAAATATTTTGACATTGATAAACTAAAGGATACTATAACCATAAAGAAGTTCCTAACAGACAAACCTATTTTCCGTAAACACGATTTAGTAAGGGATGGAAATCTGTTTTTTGCAAAATTTGATTTAATTTTATGTAGGAATGTAATTATTTACTTTAACTATAGCCTACAGAATAAGGTTTTTGAACTTTTCAGTTCAAACCTTTACCCTAAAGGATGTTTATTGCTCGGTATGCACGAAACTATCCTTGGTCCTTGGGCAAATAAGTTTGAAAAAATTGGTCAAGCATATGTTAAAAAATAATATTATTCAATGTAATTAAAAATTTTTGAGATGAAGTTTACTCAAAACCTGAACCTGAATAAACGTATACTACTATTCATTATCCCAATAGTTGTGATTCTGTATGCAGCCTCTGGGTTTACGCTCTATAAACTTTCCACAAAGAGGGTAATGATAGTTGCCCAAAAAGAGATGAATGTTTTACTTAACACTCTATCGGAAACAATTCAAATGGTAGAGAATCAAACCGAATCAGGTTTTAGCAATTTCGATTATCAAATGCTTAAGCCATTGTTTAATCAAAGGGCATACTACAAAACAGATTTTCCTTTCCTAATAGATAATTCAGGTCAATACTTGATTCATGCCTTTAAGGAAGGTCAAAAAATTCCCACTTCAATACTCCAGCAACTAAAATCAACAAACAGCAAGCAGGGCGTTGTCAAATATTCTGATTATAAGGATGGTAGCAAACAAGATATGCTTTTCTATTTTAAATTCATAGATCAATACAAGGCATACTTAGGCATTTCGGTTGGTAAAGATGAAGTTCTTGAGAGAACTTCTCAAAACAGAACATTGTTAATTATCATAGTTATTCTCGCTTCAATAGTTTTCTTCCTAGCTATTACTTATACTTTAAAACCAATAATTAGTATTATTAATGAAATTAATGCTGCTGTCAACAATCTAGCAGGTGGGAAAACAGCCGATAAGATAAAGTACAAAAACAATGATGAGATAGGTCATATTGTGAATTCAATGAACCATTTGATAGACAATCTAAAGCATAAAGCTGATTTTGCTAATGAAATTGGGAAAAATCATCTGGAAGCGGAGTTTATCACTTCGGGAGAACAGGATTTACTTGGAAATTCGCTTATCAATATGCGAGAAAGTCTTAAACTTGCTAAAATAGAAGAATCAAAAAGAAAACAAGAAGACGAAGCTAGAAACTGGACAACAACTGGGCTTGCAAAATTCGGAGATATCCTTCGCCAAAACAACGATAACCTAAATAAACTTGCCGATAATGTAATTCAAAACCTTGTTAATTACCTTAATGCTAATCAAGGGGGATTATTCATATATAATGATGATAACCCTGAAAATAAGCATCTTGAATTAATATCTGCATTCGCGTACAACAGAAAAAAGTTTTTTGAAAAAAGGATTTTACTAGGAGAAGGACTTGTTGGTACATGTGCCGTTGAAAAGGAGACTATCTACCTCAAAGAAATTCCAACTGAATATATTAGAATTACCTCCGGTCTCGGTGAGGCAATACCTAAATCATTACTTATTGTTCCATTAAAACTTGAAGATTCAATTTTTGGCGCAATTGAAATTGCCTCATTCGACGAATTTAAGGATACTGAAATAGATTTTGTTGAAAAAATCGGTGAAAGCATTTCGTCAACGCTTTCGTCGGTGAAAAACAGCATTCGGACCAACCTCCTTCTTGAGCAATCACAGCAACAACGTGAAGAAATGTCCGCGCAGGAAGAAGAGATGCGTCAAAATATGGAGGAAATGCAAGCCACTCAGGAAGAAATGGCCCGCAAAACAATAGAAATGGAAGGGATGACTGCTGCAATAAATGAAGCATTGCTCTACTGCGAATTAAGCGAGGATGGAATTATCTATAACCCTAATAATAATATTCTAGCATTAATAGGTTCAACTAGATTGGAGACAGAAGGAAAGAATATATTAGAATTTATCCATCCCGAAGAAAAAGGGATGTTTCAAGGTTCATGGTCAGAAGTAATGAATGGAAACTCAAGTAGATCAACAATGCATTGGGTTAACAAAAACGGAATTGATCTTTATATTGTTGTTAATATAAGTCCTGCCTTAGATGATAGCGGTTCTATTTTTAAAATTTATTTACTCGGACAAGATGTAACTGAATCTAAACTTATCGAACTTCGAGCACAAAGCCAAGCAGTTGAACTTGAAGAAAGTTTACTGGAAATTAGGGTAGAACAGGAGCTAAACGAGCAACGGGAGGATGAGATGAAAGCTCTTCTTCAAGCTCTTGACCATACTTGTCTAGTCTCTGAACTTGAACCTTCGGGCTTAATCACTTATATCAACAACAAGAACACTGAAGTTTTAGGCGGTAAAAAAGAAGAAATTGAAGGTAAATTTATTGCCGATATAGATTATCTCGCTAAAAGCAAACCTGCAGAATTTAAAAAGTTTTGGGACAATCTCTCAAGCGGGAAAAAGCAAAGTCGAGAATTTAGTTTAACAATAGATAATAAAGAAGTTTGGATTTCTGAAGCATATACCCCAATCATCAATGAACACAATCAGATTACAAAAATAATTAACATCGGCTTCAATATCTCTGAAATTAAGCAAAAAGAAAAGGAGATGTCCGCTCTAGTTGCTGAACTTGAAACTTTAAGGAAGAAAAAATAATATAAAACAGGGCATAAATTGATATGATTAGATACGAAATTGGCATAGTAGAAACCCGAAACGTTATAAAAACAATCTTTGAAACCTATGGTTACGATTTCAGGGATTATGCACTTACATCCTTTAAACGCAGACTGGAGCAAGTAATAACGAATAATGGATTCAAAGATGCTGATGGACTAATTGATCGACTCACAAATAGCAAGGAATATTTTGACATTTTCCTGTGCGACATTACTCCTGAAACAACAGAAATATTCCGAGATCCATCACTTTGGAGGACTATTCGTGACGAAATTATAAATGATATCACGAAAGGATCTACAAGAACAAAACTTTGGATTGCAGCATTTGATTCAGGAGAGGAGTTGTTTTCTTTAGCCATCTTATTGAAAGAAGCAGGATTGCTCTCCGATGTACAATTATATGCATCGGTAATTTCTGAAAAAACTATCAATAAAATTAAATCCGGAAGAATTGATGCTAGAGAGTTAGAAGTTAATGATGCTAACTATGTTAGGTTTAATGGTAAACGTAATTTTTCTGATTATTATAAAATTGAAAACGGACAAGCAATTTTCGACACAAGTTTAATACAAGGGGTGAACTTTATTAAGCTAAATACAGTATATGATAATGTTCCAGGAGGTATTAAATTAGCTCTTTTCCGTAACCAGATGATATATTACAACCAAATACTCCAGGATAAGGTTTTAAATCAACTCTCAAATAGTGTTGTTCCTGGTGGTTATATGGTATTAGGAGTTAAAGAAACTTTGGAAAATACGAGCATGAGCAACAGATTTACTTTGTTTAATGATCCTGAAAAAATTTATAAGAAAAAAACGACATAGAGTAAATGTATTATAAAGCTGTTATTATAGGTGGGTCGGCCGGAAGCTTTCAGGTTATAACACGCATCCTCCACTCACTACCTCCAACATTTCCTTTGCCTGTGCTTCTTAGTTTGCACAGGTTGAAACACATACGTAGTGGTTTCGTTGAAGCCCTCTCAATAAAAGCATCTATACCCATTGTAGAGCCCTTTGATAAAGATCAAATAAAACCCGGAAGAGCTTACCTTGCACCCGCAAACTATCACATGTTCATTGAACTTGGTAACAAAATTGCACTTTCAACAGAGGAACCAGTAAACCATTCCCGACCAAGCATCGACTTATCCTTTGTCACAGCGGCTCAGGTATATCGAGAAAAACTTATTGGAATTATCCTATCAGGAGCAAATAGAGACGGAGCTTACGGCCTTAAAAAAATAAAGGATCTTGGAGGACTTGCAATCGTCCAAGATCCCGCAGAATGTCAGGTTAAAACTATGACTGAAGCATCTCTAAAATTAACAAAGGCTGATCACGTTTTTTCAACCCAAGAAATAATTAAGTTTTTACAAAACATAAAATCAACAGCCCCATGAGCCTGCTAAGACCAAACTCAAAATACCTACCAGGGGTTTTACTAATACTCCTGTTTGTATTTATATTATTGGTTTTCAAAATATTTCACAATGCCCTTTTGTCTTCAGGAATAAACTCAACCTCTGGGTGGGGGATATTTTCAATGGTATTAATCGCAAGCATTGGAATGATATTTTACATTCTTATACTTGATGCAAACAACAGATCGAAAAACTTGCAAAAAGAAATCGAGAGCCTTGTTTTTAGTGTTGAGGAGACTAAAATTCAAAAAGAAATAAAAAAAGAAACTATAGTAAGCGAAAAAATAGATTCTGAAAAAGAGGTAAAAACAATAATTCCAACAAACATTGAGAATTTAGTAAAGTTTGGAGAAATCCTTTTGCAAAATTGTGCTCGTCGTTTCAACATAGTTCAAGGACTTCTTTATTTAAAGAACCCGGAGGATGGGGTATTCTCATTTAAATCAGGCTATGCATTTTACTCCGAGTCTGAACCTGTAACCTATATTGAGGGAGAAACACTTTCAGGTCAAGTTGCCAAAAACAAAGCAGTATTAAATCTAAGTAAAGTACCTGATAATTACATAACAATACTATCGGGATTAGGCAATGGTTCTCCTAATTATTTGTTAATAATTCCTATTATTTCTCCAAATAGCGAAACAATCGGAGTAATAGAATTAGCGTCCTTTAAATCATTTAGCAGTGAAGTTGAAGAATTTTTTGCTTATCTTGGACACAAACTTGGCGAGAAATTAACTCAATCACCAAAATCTTAGAGTAAAAGTATGACATCTATTGGCAAAATATCAGACACTTCTAGCGGAAATGTTATTCGCCAAAGAGTTATTCTGGCTATAGCCTTTGGATTGCTCTTCCCTATATCTTCCTGGATAATTGATTTTTCTATCAAAGAAATTCCTTTCTCCCTATCTGGGATTGTTAAACTTCATAGCATTAACCCTACACATTGGTTTATTGATCTCATTCCTTTCATATTCGCTTTCTTCTCTTGGTTTCAACTAAAAAAATATTTCGAAAAAACATTATTCCTTGAGGAGGAATTGCATCAACGCGATGACGACATCAGCAAAAATGCACTATTCGCAAAAAAAATTGGAGAGGGAGACTATAATGCGCCTTTCGAGGCAACGGATGAAGAAGATGTTTTGGGTAAATCCCTCTTAGTAATGCGTGATAACCTTTTATCCAATCAACAAAAAGAATCGGAACTAAACTGGATAGCAAAAGGGAAAGAGGATATCTCATATATTTTGCGCTTACATACTAACCTTGATGAACTTTCATACGATGTACTTGTTAAACTTATACAATATATTAACATCGTTCAGGGTGCGCTCTATATTTACAATGAGGATAAAAATGTTTTAGTAAATTTAGCCACCTATGCCTATAATCGAAGAAAACACATCAATCAAGAGTTTAAAATAGGAAAAGGGCTTATTGGTCAATGCGCTTATGAAAAGGACTTTATCTATAGAACCGAAATTCCAGATGACTACGCAACCATTACTTCAGGAATTCTGGGGGATAAGAAGCCGAAAAGTCTTCTTATTATTCCATTAATCACCAACGAAAAACTTCAAGGAGTTGTTGAGTTTGCGTCTATTGACGAAGAAATTCCAGAAATCACAATCCGTTTCCTTCGTGAAGTTGGTGAAATTATTGCACGAACAATTTTTAACCTCAGCGTAAACCAAAAAACCGAAAAGCTGCTTCAGGAAGCTCAGCAAATGACTGAGGAGTTAAAGGAGAACCAAGAAGAGTTAAGACAGAATGCTGAGGAAATGCGTGCGACCCACGATGAACTTGAAAAATCTAACGCTCAACTCGAAGGTAAAATAATTGAGGTTGAGAATGCGCAAAAAAGACTTCACTCATTACTTGAAAATGCTTCTGAGATAATATCAATCTACAATCAAGATTTAAAACTTACTTACGTTAGCCCCTCCGTCACAAAAATCCTTGGCTATACTCCTCAAGAAATGATGAGTGGTAAGGACATTGATAGATTGACACGAAAAGGTGAAATTGATCTTAATCAGATGTTTGAAAATCTTAACAACAATCCACGTGTTGCCGTTACTATTCAGTATACATTTATGAAAAAGGACGGTGAGAAGATTTTCCTCGAAGTAACTGGTCGAAATCTACTTGATGATGCTGCAATAAATGGTATTATTCTCAACTCACAGGATATAACAGAACGGAAAAGAGCCGAAAAGGAAGAGCGTATGCGTAGCAAAATGCAATCGCTATCAGAAAACTCGCCCGATGTTATTTTACGACTTAATACTACTGGCCAATTCTTTTACGCTAACCCAATGGTTGAGCGTTATCTTAATATTCCTGCAAGGGAGCTTATAAATCAAACACTCAGTTCAATTCAAATAAATGAAAATCTAGCTAATTTTCTTAAAGATTCGATCAAGGCTATAAAAAATTCTAAGGAAAAGGTCGAAGGAGAACTCTCGTTTCCAACACAAATGGGAGAAACTATAATGCACGTTGTGGCAATTCCTGAATTTAATGAAAATGAACTAGAAACCATACTATTCGTTAGCCATGATATTACAGAGGCCAAACGAATTGAGATGGAGATACAAGATAAAAATCGAAAAATAACTGAGAGTATTAATTACGCCCAACGAATTCAAACATCCATTCTACCCAATAGTAGAATCGTTAGACAGTATTTACCAAAATCATTCATTTTTTATCATCCTCGTGATGTTGTAAGTGGTGACTTTCCTTGGTTCTTCATTAAAGAGGACTATATATATATTGCCGTAGTCGACTGTACTGGTCATGGGGTTCCTGGTGCGTTGTTATCTTTTATTGCTTACTTCACGCTGAATAATGTTGTTGACCACGATATATCATATTCAGCAGGAAAAATACTTGACCTATTACACTTTGGTGTTCGAAAAACGCTAAAACAGGATAGACCCGATGCTGATGCCAGAGATGGTATGGATATTGCATTATGTAAAATTCAACTTAAAAAACACGAATTGCAGTATGCTGGAGCACATCGTCCCTTATTCCTTCTTAGAAAAGGTGAATTACTAGAGTTTAAAGGTGATAGAAAGGCCATTGGAGGAATACCTCACCCTAAAAAAGGAGAAGAAGATTTTACAAACCACCAAATAGATATACTATCTGGAGATAAAATATTTTTCTTTTCTGACGGTTTAACCGATCAAGTTGGGGGTGAAGAAAAAAGAAAATATGGACCGATGAGAGTTAGGGATTTAATTTTGGGTAACCAAGAATTTACAATGCCCCAATACTCCGAACTTTTTGCAAAAGACTTTGAAGAGTACAAAGGAAATAACAAGCAAGTTGACGACCTTTTACTTATTGGTATTGAGTTCTAATTAAGATTAATATATTTGTAAATTATATAACTTTACGGGCTATGGATAAAAAAAATGTTAGAGGATTTCTTGAGTTCGTTTACGACTTTTATAAGTCGATGAAGGCTCATGAAATCACCCTTGTATATGAGGGAGAAATTACCCATCAGATTACCAAAGCCTTTACTTCCCTTACTGAGTCAAATATGGCAAAGGAGGAAGAATCTAATACTGTTCAAAAGAAAGTATTCCATGTTATGGTAGAATGCCTTCAGAACATCAGTAAACATGCCGACAGCTTTGGTTCGGACGATTTCTTGTTTGCTGGCCGAGGAATCTTTATGGTTAGCAAAGGAGACATAGAATACCATGTTACTACAGGTAATGTAATCGAGAATGCTAAAATTGAAGAATTATCTCGAATTCTCGATCACATAAACGTATTGGACAAGGAAGGTCTAAAACAACTTTACAAAACTCAAATGCGCGAAGGAAGACTTTCCGAAAAAGGTGGTGCAGGACTTGGTTTTATCGATATAGCAAGAAAAACTGGTAGAAAACTTGACTATCATTTTCTCTCTATCGATGAGGAGACCTCTTTCTTTATTCTAACTTCAACCATTTCCAGAACTGAGTAAACAAAACAACTATGAATACCATAAAAATAATGGGGACAGATGACACCCCAACTGTAATTCTAGACTCTGAAAACGAAATTTTTGAGATTTCAGGACGCTCACTACCTGAAGATGTAACTGCATTCTATGAGCCGATTTTACGTTGGCTCGAAGAGTATTCTTCTAGTCCTAATTCAAAAACCATCTTTACTTTCAAGTTGGTCTATTTTAATACTGCTAGTTCAAAACTATTGCTCGATATTCTTATGAAACTTGAGCAGATGCATGAAGATGGTAAGGATATGTTAATTCGTTGGTACTATCCGGAAGATGATGAGGACATGCAGGAAGCAGGTGAAGAGTACGCCGACATCGTGGATGTACCATTCGAACAGGTGAGTTACACTTTAAATTAGTAATACCTTTATTATATTAATAGTTAAGCAATGAGTGAAGAGATTCTCAAAGCGTTAATGCAACTTTTTGCAATAATTGCTAAGCAGGATGAGGGTGTGGTTTCGAATGAAAGGGAATATGTAGTAAACTTTCTCACCCAGCAGCTTAACGATGAAGCAGTAAAAGAGTATATCAACCTTTTCGATCAGCACGCTGGTTTACTCAATGAAAAAGAGGAAGAAGCAGAAGAAAGCGATAAGCCCAAAAAGCCTAAGCTTACTTCTGTTAAAGATTCAGTAAAAATATTGGGTATCTGTAAGAAAATCAACAAAACTCTTACCCAAAAACAAAAAATTGTTGTTCTAGTTCGTCTATATGAACTTATTAATGCTGACCGTAAGTTTACTGAGCAACGGATGGCAATCATCAATACAGTTGCAGAGGTTTTTAAACTTACCAAGGAAGAAATTAGTGATGTAGAAAACTTTATTGTAAAGAACGAACTTAGAGACCTTGACTTTTCAAGTTTCCTCACCATTCATGATAAGAAAGAGTTCGGTGATTCCTGCAAACATATCCCAACAGAGGCACTTGATGGATTTATTATCATTTTACAAATAAAGAGCGTTGATCTTTATTTCTTAAGATACACTGGAACAGAGGATATCAACCTCAATGGACTACCAATTAATAGTCGTAGAATTTATCTTTTTGCCAGTGGTAGTTCAATTAAACTACCAAAGGGTAAACCTATCTACTACACCGATGTTGTTGCCCATTTTCTTGCTGATTCCACCACGACTCGAATTTCCTACAAGGTTCAAAACCTTGAATATCGATTTAAAAGCGGAGCTATTGGCTTACGCAATATCAACTTCTCCGAGGGTCATGGCAAGTTGATTGGTATTATGGGTGCCAGCGGTGCTGGTAAAACCACATTATTAAATGTGCTTGCAGGTATCGAAATGCCAACATCTGGAAATATACATATAAATGGTATAGATTTTCATAATGAAAAAGACAAACTCGAAGGGGTTATAGGTGTTATTCCCCAAGATGATCTTCTAATTGAAGAATTAACAGTCTTTCAAAACCTTTACTACAATGCTAAGCTATGTTTCAAAGATAAAACCGAAGAAGAATTAGTACAACTAGTCCATAAAACACTTTATAATCTTGGCCTATTAGAAAGAAAAGATTTAAAAGTTGGAACACCATTAAATAAGATGATTTCAGGTGGTCAGCGAAAAAGATTAAATATAGCCCTTGAACTTATTCGCGAACCATCTATTCTATTTGTAGATGAACCAACATCCGGTTTATCCTCTCGTGACTCGGAGAATGTTATGGATTTACTTCGAGAGTTAACGCTAAAAGGTAAACTGATTTTTGTAGTAATCCACCAGCCATCATCGGAAATCTATAAGATGTTCGACAATATGATGATTCTCGATACAGGTGGCTACATGATTTATTACGGAAATCCCGTTGAGTCTGTTATGTATTTCAAACGGCTCGATATGCAGATTAACAGCGATGTAGGTGAATGTCCAACTTGTGGTAACGTTAACCCAGAGCTAATATTTAACATCATTGAGGCAAAAGTGGTTGACGAATTTGGTCGTTACACCAATATCCGTAAGGTTTCACCACCTAAATGGGAGGGATATTTTATTGATAACATCAAACTCGATAAAGTTCCCGATGAAACAAGTCCTCCTCCAAAATCTCTCAATATTCCTTCAAGGATAAAACAATTCTTTATTTATACCACCAGAGATTTTCTTTCGAAGGTTAGTAATACGCAGTACATTATCCTTAACCTACTTGAAACTCCATTACTTGCATTTATCCTATCATTTGTTATCCGCTACATTGCTGATCCAAATTCTAATATCTATATTTTCAGAGAAAACGAGAATATAAACATTTACATCTTTATGTCTCTTATTGTTGCTCTATTTATAGGGTTAACAGTAAGTGCCGAAGAAATTTTCCGTGACAGAAAAATACTTAAACGCGAAGCATTTCTCAACCTAAGCCGATCAAGCTATTTATTCTCAAAAATTTTCATACTTGTATTCCTTTCCGCCATTCAATCTATTGCATTTGTACTAATTGCAAATAGCATCCTTGAAATTCAAGGAATGTATTTCGATTACTGGCTGGTGCTATTCTCAACAGCAGTATTTGCCAATATGCTTGGATTAAATATCTCTGCAACATTTAACTCTGCGGTCACAATTTATATTGTAATTCCATTGATAATGATACCAATGATGGTTCTTTCTGGAGCCATGTTTAGCTTCGAAAAACTAAACCGTGTAGTTGGTAGCATCAATAAAGTTCCCCTTGTTGCTGAGTTTATGGTTACTAAATGGGGCTATGAGGCATTATTAGTACATCAATTCAAGGATAATAAGTTTGAAAAAGACATCTATGAGTTTGAAAAAACTGCTCGAAATGCAGATTTTAAAACAGTTTACTATATCCCTGAACTTGAAAAGCGTTTAAATCAGTGTATTGAACTTTCAGAAAAAAAGGACGATCCGAAGATTAAACCTAAATTTGACGATAACCTCGCAGTTGTTCACAAAGCCATTCAAAAAGAAACTCAAAAAGAATCCCCAGAAATTACTTTTGACCAGCTTGAAAATCTAAATACCCAAAAATTCACAAGCGATATTGGTTTTTCTGCCCTTGGTTACATAGAACAGCTTAAAGAGCATTACTCAAAGATTTTCAATGCAGCAGATCAAAAGCGCGATAGGATTATCAACTATTGGAAAGATAAATATAAAGGCGCTTTTGAAGCAAAACGTAGAGCTTATCATAACGAAAGCATCTCCGATTTAGCAACAAAAGCTTTTGAAAAAAATCCAATTTTACAATATAAGGATGAGCTTATTGAACAAATTGATCCAGTGTATCGCGATCCTAATCCTAGTTATTATTTAGATATTCGAACTCATTTTCTTTCCCCTCGAAAGCATTTCATGGGGAGATTATTCGATACATTTTGGTTTAATGTTACTATAATCTGGTTAATGACAGTAGTTTGTTACATCACTTTGTACTATGAATCGTTAAAGAAGTTATTAGAACTATTTTCGAAAATAAAGCTACCATCTTTATCTAAATAAATATTTTTTCTATCTTTACTTGATTACTTTTATGTAAAACATCTTTTATTCCGGGTTTCACCATGACGAGGAGATTTATATTTTTTATAGTCGTTTCCATACTGTTTTCATCATGCAATTCTTGTAGGAATTCAAACACTGACAAGAATCTTAATGTTGATTTTGATATACCCGACTCCATTAAGGAAGATAAACCTCTTCCAATCTCTGCAAAAACTATTGAAGAAATGTCAAATATTTCTTCACCCATCGAAACTGCTGCTGTAATTAAGGGTCTTAAGATTCCGTTCAATAAAGATTTAATTGCTAGTACAGATTACGCTGAAAATTTCAATACGAATTTTGCAAAGGCATTAGGATTGGGGATGTATGGATGTGACCTAGGATATCTAAACATGTATGGTAAAACATCAATGGTTCTTAACTATATATCAACAATAAGATCCTTAGCTGATGGTATTCAGGTTGGTCAGTTTTTCGATTTTTCTACCCTAAAAAGGCTAGCAACCAACAATGAGAACATCGATTCTCTTGTGCTCATCTCTCAGCAAAGTATGACAAGAATAGATAACTACCTTCGGGAGAATAACAGATCTAACCTAAGCGTTGTAATTGTTGCTGGAGTTTGGATTGAGGGTTTATATATATCTAGTATGGTTACTCAAGAAACGAACCATAAAAGGATGAGAGAAACCGTTGGCGAGCAAAAAGAAATCATTGGTCCACTTATGATTCTTATGAATAACTATAGGAAAGATCCGAACATGGCGAGGTTGATTGAGAATTTTGAAGAGATTAAATCAATATACAGTAATGTGAAAATAACCTCCGAGGTTGGAGAACCTACTGCTGTTGAAGTAAATGGGGTTCTTACAATTAAACCTAATGACACTCAGAATATTGATATGAGTGATGAAACCTTAAAAAAAATTATTAATAAGGTTCAGGAGATTAGAAATAAACTTTTAAAAGGATAACACTAGAATTTTATGAAAAATAAGTTCCTGATTTTTGCAATATTAATTTTCCTAGTGGGCTTTTCGGGAACCACTTTTGCCCAAACAGAGGATGAACTCGTTGAAATATGTGGTATGGTTGCTAAGGATGCCACATATCTTAAGGATTTCAAGGTTAGGTTGGATGCAGGTGATCCCCCTCCCCTTCAACGATTTTCTGTAATTCTAAAAAAAGACATAAAATATCGATTTTCTGTCTGTAACTCTAAAGATATGGAAGGAAAGGTTGTTCTGGAACTTTTCGACAATAATAGGTTAATTGCTACCACATATGTTATTGCTACTGGAAAAGATTATCCGTCCATTGATGTTGTATGTCAAAAAACTGGAGCCTATCACCTCTCATTCAAATTCAAAGAAGGGAAACCGGGACTTGCGGTTGGTTTGCTATCGCTAGTTGAAACGCTTTAAATCTTATAACAAAAACCCGACTTGAAGTCGGGTTTTTGTTATAAGATTTCTATCTCTTTGACCATTTTAAGTATTTCCGTCCAAGTTTCATCATTCATTTTCGGACCAACCACCTCAATTACCTTACCTGAAAGAATTGCACCAATTTGCCCACACTTATTAAGTGGTAACCCTTTTGCTAATCCATATAAAAAGCCTGCGGCATATAAATCACCCGCACCTGTGGTATCAACACTATTTACTTTAATAACCCCAACGTTCACAACCTCATTTTTCCTTTTGATCATTGATCCTTTTGAACCTATTTTAACAACGGCAATATCTACCATCTTAGCAATTTCATGTAATGATTCTTCGGGTGATTTCCCAGTAAAAGCTTTTGCCTCCTCTTCATTGGCAAAAAGAATATCAACATACTTCTCGATCATCTCCTTAAGAAATTCACGGTTGGCTTCAACAACGTTATAACTAGCCATATCTAAAGATATCTTAACCCCTTTCTCATGAGCAAGTTGCATTGCCTTCCGAATGAGGTCGTGGTTCTGAACAAGGTATCCTTCAACATGAAAATAACTATAACCATCAAACATATCGGAAGTTATCTCATCAGGAATCATTTCGATTGCTGCACCAAGATAAGTTCCAAAAGTTCGTTCAGAATCCTTTGAGATAAAAACTGTTGCTCTGCCTGTTTGGGCTTTACCTTTTAGTAAGATGGGCTCAATCCCATTCTTTACCATATCATCACGATAGTATTCGCCAAACTTATCATCACTGATTTTTCCAATGAACGAGCATGGAATTCCAACATTAGCTATTCCATTTATAGTATTTGCAGCACTTCCCCCTGCTGCTACGTTTTGCTTTAGCCCTTTTGTAACTTCCGTGGCTAATTTCAAAAAATTCTCATCCACCAGCTGCATGCTGCCTCTTGGCAGGTTAAGCTGATTAAGAATATTATCATTTTCGATGCTTATTAAAACATCTACCAAAGCATTTCCAAGTCCAAGTATTTTTGTCATTGCTATTTTATTATGTAAAATGTTTTTTGTAAAAATATTCAATTTAAGAATTAGGACAGCTCTGGCTATAAATTATTTTGCCCTAACTTTTTTTAAAGATTAAATCCTCAATCAAAACAATATCAGCTTGACCTGAACTATTTTTTAAAAAATAAAAAAGCCCCGATTTTCATCGAGGCTCGCTCCTCATCTAGGACTTGAACCTAGGACCCCCTGATTAACAGTCAGGTGCTCTAACCAACTGAGCTAATGAGGAGTGTTATTCTACATACTCCCTTTTGGGTTTAGCGGTGCAAATGTAATATAATTTTTATTTATCCAAACAATTCAGATAATTTTTATACTAAGATTTTATTCATTTTGTTAATTATACCTGATTGTCAACTCTTCCTCCAAGCCATGATTTGATATTGTTGATCACAATTTCGCTTCTTGCACAAATTGCCTCTTCGGTTGCAAAGCCTATATGTGGCAGTAAAATACTATTCGGTGCCGAGAATAAAGGATGGTTTCCCTCAATTGGAGGTTCGTGTTCATATACATCTATTGCTGCTCCTCCAATAATCCCAGTTATTAGAGCATTGGCAAGTGCTGTAGAATCAACTATTGGACCTCTAGCAGTATTTATGAGCACAGCATTGGGTTTCATTAACTTTAATTTACTCTCATTAATTAAACCATAAGTTTTATCGGTTAATGGTATATGAAGAGAAACGATATCCGAATTTTTAAGTAGATATTCGATTTCAACAAACTCAACTCCTTCAAAATTTTTAATGGTTCGTGACCAGACTATAACCCTGCAACCAAATGCCATTGCAAGTTTTGCAACTCGCTCTCCGATTGCTCCAAAACCAATAATTCCAAATGTTTTTCCATTTAATTCCCCGCCAAGAAAACCATCTCTGGTTTTGCCAGATCTTGTGGAATTATCTAATGGAACAATTTTTCTGTATAGGTTGATTGATAGAGCAATAGTCAACTCAGCAACTGCCTGCGTACTATACCCTGCGGCATTACAAACTATAATTCCCTTTGATCTACATAAATCCACTGGAATATGATCAACTCCTGTAAAGGCTACTGCAATCAACTTAAGGTTTTCTGATTTCTCAATTACTTCTTCAGTAATCCTATAGTTACTTATAACTAATACATTAACATCTTTACAACGTTTGATCAATTCATCTTGATTAGAGGGCATAGTATCATAAAATCTAATGGAATGACCAAGTCTTTCCATCTCAAAAGCAAAGGAATTCTTTTGAGAAACTGCTAACCCGATAGGTTCTGCAAAAACAATATTCATATGATTATCTTCTATTTATCATTTGTAAAAAAACGCCAAGGTTTTGATGACCAATGTTCACCCGCATAGTCCACTCCAATTCTTGGAGCAGTAATAATATTGTAATTATGGTGATTTTCTTCGACCCAAAGCCTTGGTGATTTAATTAAATCCTCACCATAAAAATCTTTTCCTATCATTAACTTCTTCGTCAGTCTCCCAGGGCCATAACAATCGTCCAATCCCCGAATGAGAACTGCTTGTGGATTATCGGGTTCTCCTGTAACAATATTCAACATCCAATACATGCCATATATAAGGTACACATAAACCAATCCTCCTTGTCTAAACATCACATCAGTCCGCGGAGTGCGTCCTTTACTTGCATGACAAGCTAAATCCTCAACACCCCTGTAGGCCTCAACTTCTGTTATAGTATAGCGTTGTGTTGAATTATTGCTAAAAGAACGAACTAACGTTTTTCCAATTAACTCCGGAGCGACCCTAAGAACATCCCTATTATAGAAACCAAATCCTAAACGTCTTTCTTTCATTCTTGTTTATTAAAATTGTAACCAAAAAAGAGTATTGAATAAAAAAGTGCTGCGAACGAAACACCAATATGTGTCTCGAATGTATCCTCGTTAAGCATAGATGCTATTATTATTATTTGAAAAACTAAGCAAAGAAATATTTTATGTTTCTTTTCCAAGAATAATGGGTAAAACAATCCTACAAGAAATAAAATCAACCCAAATAAGCCCGATGCGATCCAAACAGTTAGATACTCATTATGGGATATCGGCCAAAATTTCTGTTCAACTTTAAAGCCAATAGTTCTATAATAATCAAATAATGAATCGGATCCATCGCCCGTTCCAACCCCAAACAAAAAATGATTTTTTATAATATGCCAGGATGCCTTAAAGAAAATATATCGTTGAACAATAGAGCTACCTTCAACTAAGCCACGTGTATGATATGAATCTATTTCCCAAAGCATCTGGTAAAGTCGAGGGTAAATCCCGATCTTATGATCTCTATAGATCACACTAGCGACACTACCCTCTATCAACTTAACATCTATTGAATCCAATTGAGCAATGCCAACGGAATCCTTTCTTAAACCTTTTGATGCGAGATATCGAATTAACGTTAACCCGACTCTTTGCCCATCAAAATCTTTATCATCAAAAGAAAGCCGGCTAACTTTACTCCACTCCTTTTTTAATTCAGGATAACAAATGTTTATCCAAACAAGATTTCCGTTCTCATACTGTTGGCTTATAGTATCATGTGTATATGGATTACCATTAGGAGTCTCTTTAGGTAAACTCTTAAAATCAACTTTATTTCTAGTAAAGTAACTATCAACAGTATGTGTCAGATATGAAGCCCCAATAATTATTAATAACCCAAAACCAACTATAATAGTAAACCTCAGAATAGAATCATTAACCGATAAAATCCAGCGGATCGCTAAAAATAAAAACACTATTCCTAAAATAGCAATTCCAGTTAAGGATTGCAGTACAAAAAGAAATACATTCAACCAAATTGCAACAATGAATAATAATGATTTTATAAAATACCTACTTATATATTTGCCAGTAAAAGTAAAATATTCAAGAATGAAGATTGAAAGAAGTATCATCAAAGAAAGGCGAATATGTGATATATAGGGAGATATTGCCCTAACATTTTGACTTCCCTCTGAAAAATCTCTTAAATAAATTGAAAAACTGATTATGGTAGCAACAAATACCGATAAGCAAAACATCAAAAGCAAAAACTTAAACTCTCCCCATTTAAGAGGCGCACTTGTAGCCAAAATAATTGGTACGAGTAGTAACGGCAACCAAAGTCGAAGTTCTTTTAGTGCATAGTTTATATTATCCGAGTAAAAAAAGCCAATAACAATTGTTAAATAAATAAGTAAAAACGCCCAAAGGGATTTACGATTGATAAAACGATTTATCTTATCAACCCAAAATCCATCTAAAAACCAGTTTACTGCAAGGGTTATTAATCCAACACTTAATGCAAATGGAGAGTAAGGTAATGCACATAGGCTAAGGGCAAGACCTAAAAGAAAAAAAAATCTATGGATTTTAACAGTAAAAAGCATTGCTTTAGTATTAACTCCAAATGTAGAAAAAAATTATAGAGGGTAACATGCTGAATAATTAGGGATATAATAATTAGCTTTATGAAATAATTTATAGGTTATTCTTGTGGTTTAAATAAATAATTGTATTTTTGCATCCCGCTTATTATAACCACTTGTATCATAGGAAAGATCAAGTTATTAACTTAAACAAAGGAGTTTTAGACGTGGACACTTTGAGTTACAAAACGGTATCGGCAAATAAAGCCACTGTTAACAAGGAGTGGGTAGTAATTGATGCCAACAACGAGGTTTTAGGTAGACTTTCAAGTAAAGTAGCCAATATTCTTCGTGGAAAGTACAAAGCCAATTACACCCCACATGTTGACTGCGGTGATAATGTGATTATCATCAATGCTGAGAAAATCCGACTGACAGGGAAGAAATTAACCGACAAGGTTTACATTCGTCATACAGGATTTCCTGGAGGACAGAGATTTTCAACCCCAAAAGAGATGCTTAAGAAACGGCCAATCGCCGTTATCGAACATGCAGTAAAAGGTATGCTCCCAAAAAACAAATTGGCTTCTGCTCTTTATAGAAACCTTTATGTTTATGCTGGTATTGAGCATCCACATGAGGCTCAAAAGCCTAAAGTAATAACCTTAAGTTCATTAAAATAGTAAAGTATGCAGGTACTTAATTCAATAGGTAGACGTAAATCTGCTGTTGCTCGTGTTTATATGAATGAAGGAAAAGGCAACATCACTATTAACGGAAGAGATTTAAAAGAATATTTTCCTTCAGAGTTGATGCAGTACGTAGTAAAACAACCCCTTCAGGTATTAAACTTAACTAGTAATTTCGACTTCAATGTAAATCTTGATGGAGGAGGAGTTAAAGGTCAAGCTGAAGCACTACGTTTAGGAATTGCTCGTGCATTAATTTTGCACAATCCTGAATATAAACCAGCTCTTAAAGCTGAAGGATTTATGACCCGTGATCCACGCGAAGTTGAGCGTAAGAAACCAGGTCAGCCAAAAGCAAGAAAGAGATTCCAGTTCAGCAAACGTTAATCGATTTTTAATAATAATTATTGGCAAGCAGTTTAGGTACTAAATTGCCCAGACTTCCGATATCCGGGGCTACTGAGCGATTGCCATAATTCTAAACTAAATCAAAATGTCTAGGACAAACTTTAATGAGTTACTCGACGCTGGTGTGCATTTTGGCCACCTAAAGCGCAAATGGAACCCCAAAATGGCTCCATACATTTTTATGGAACGCAATGGTATCCATATCATCGACTTACAAAAAACTTCTGTAAAGATTGATGAGGCAGCCGCAGCTCTAAAGCAAATTGCAAAATCAGGACGTAAAGTTCTCTTCGTAGCAACCAAGAAACAAGCGAAAGAAATTGTTGCAGAAAGAGTAAAACAGGTAAACATGCCATACGTTACTGAACGTTGGCCAGGGGGTATGTTAACCAACTTCCCAACCATTCGCAAGGCTGTTAAAAAGATGTCGACAATTGACAAAATGGCTACCGATGGGACTTTTGAAAACATGTCAAAACGCGAAAAACTTCAAATTACCCGTCAACGTGCAAAACTTGAGAAGAACTTAGGTTCCATAGCTGATCTAAACAGACTTCCTGCAGCACTTTTCATAGTTGATGTTCAGAAAGAATACATCGCTGTTCGCGAAGCAAAAAGACTAAACATTCCTGTTTTTGCTATGGTTGATACTTGTTGCGATCCTTCTCTAATTGACTTTGTAATCCCAGCTAATGATGATGCTTCAAAATCAATTTCGTTGATTGTTGATATCATGTCAAAAGCTATTCAGGAAGGTCTTGAGGAGCGTAAAGCAGAGAAAGAAAAAGAACCTGCTCAGAATGAAAGGAAAGATGAGCCAGCCCATCATACTCGTGCCCGCAAAGGTAAAAAACCAATAACAGGTGAAGAGGAAAAACCTGAAGTTGAAGAACCAAAGGCTAATGATGAAGAAAAGGCTGAAGAATAATACTAGTCGAATTTAATAAACTTATAATACAATGGCCGAAGTAACAGCAGCTGATGTTGCAAAATTAAGAAAAGCTTGCGGAGCAGGCATGATGGATTGCAAGAATGCCCTTGTAGAGTCGAATGGTGATTTTGAAAAAGCTATTGAACTTATTCGCGAGCGTGGTAAAGCAATTGCTAACAAACGCGCAGATCGTGAAGCAGGCGAAGGCGTTGCTCTTTCTAAAGTTAACGCAGCAGGCAACCACGGTGCAATGATTGTTCTAAATTGCGAAACAGACTTTGTTGCTAAGAATAATGATTTTATTGCTCTTGCTCAAAGTATGCTAGATGTAGCTCTTGACAAAAAACCAGCTGATCTTGAGGCTTTAAAAGCATTAGAGATTAAAGGTCGTAAGATCGGTGATCTTGTAATGGATCAATCAGGTATTACAGGTGAAAAGTTTGAACTTTCATATTTCGATAAAATTGATGCTGCAAAAGTTGTTGCCTATATACACCCAGGTAACAAACTTGCAACTCTTGTTGGTTTAAACGTTGCTGATGTTGATACACAAGTTGGCAGAGATGTTGCAATGCAAGTTGCAGCAATGAGCCCAGTCTCGATTGATAAAGGTGATGTAACAGAAGAAGTTCGCAAGAAAGAATTCGAAATTGGTCGTGAACAAGCTCGTTTAGAAGGTAAACCAGAAAACATGCTCGATAAAATTGCCGAAGGTAAACTTCAGAAGTTTTATAAAGAGAGCACTCTACTTAACCAAGACTTTGTAAAAGATAACAAGATGACTGTTGGAAGTTATCTAAAATCAGTTAACAAAGAGCTTACAGTAACTGGTTTCAAGAGGGTTTCTTTGAACGCATAAATAAATTTTATATTTCATGAAAAGCCTCGTAAAGTCGAGGCTTTTTTATTATACATCTATTGACCTAACCAACTTTTAAAAGATGTTGCTTTTAATTTACTTATAATAATATCATCTGGAGTGGTCGGTTTAATAATAAGTTTCAACTTTTGGTTTCCATAATTATGAATTTTCTGAATAGATTTTGACGAAATGATAAACTGCCGGTTGGCACGAAAAAAATCGGTTGGATTCAACTCTTCTTCTAACGTATCGAGCGATTCGGCAATAAAATAACGTTTATCTTCATTGGTTACTAACATGGTAACACCATCTTCGGAAAGGAAATAGGCAACATCTTGCCATGAGATTGGAATAAGGCTATCGCCTGAATATACAAGAAAACGTTCACGATGCTTTTTTTGAACCAATCTACTTAGCAACTCATCAAAGTTATTAACCTGACTTTTCTGTTGAATGGTTTTATACTTATCAATACTCTTCTTTAAATCATCAGCGTTTATTGGTTTCAGTAAATAATCGATACTATAGAATTTAAAAGCTCGAATAGCATATTCATCGTACGCTGTTATAAATATGATTGGAATAGTTACATTGAGTTCCTTGAAAATGGTAAAACTCAGATCGTCGGCAAGCTGAATATCAGAAAAAATCAAATCGGGTAAAGGATTAGTTTGAAACCATTCTAAGCCGTTTTTTACGCTCTGAATAATTCCAACAACCTCGGCCGAACTATCGCACTCCTGAATTAACTTCGACAGACGACGATATGCAGGAGCTTCATCCTCTATAATGAGTACTTTCATGGATTAGGCTTCATAATCATCATACACTCTTTCCGTTTCTACCCTTTTTACCAAAGGTATTCGTACAACAAAAGAGTCATCTGTATCTTCAATAATTACATCTTTATTAACCAAAAACCTGTAGCGTTCGCTTATATTGTGCAGACCTACTTTTGTTGTTGAAGGCATGATGGTACGTTTCTGTTTATTGTTTGAAACTACTAATTGCTCTTCGTTGCAAAGTATTTTCACAACCAGCGGAAGATTGCTACTTATTTCATTGTGTTTTACTGCGTTTTCAATGAGCAATTGCACGGTCAGGGGCAAAATATAGTAGCTGATATGATTCTCACAAATATCCAGTTCAACAACTAAATCCTCTTCAAAGCGCATCTTAAGTAAGGTGATGTATGAGTGAGTAAACTTCAACTCGGAGGGCAAATCAATCCATGTATTTTTTTGGCTATTGAGTACATACCTGTAAACCACTGATAATTCCTGAATATAAGCAACCGCCTTGGGGGTATCTTCCTCAACAATCGTTGTAAGTGTATTCAAACTATTAAATAGAAAGTGTGGATTAAGCCTGCTTGTAAGATTTTGGTATTGTGCTTCAATGCTCTCCTTTTTATAGCGTTCTGTTTCAAGTGCCGTTTCTGATAAGCGAAGAAATAAATAATAACCCTCGTAAATAGTATTAATTAGAAAAGTCAGTAGGATTACTGTTAGTATAAGATTTTTCAAATCTAATAAGTCCAGATCACAATATTCTGGCTTTAATGTGAAATAAAAGTCACCAGCATAGTACAAACATAATGTAATTGAAATTGATATTACACATGATATTAATATCTGTATGGCTAATCTTAATCCGAATACAATTCGTCTACAATGCTTTCTGAAAAAATTACTTAAAGCCCTAATACTTATCCAACTTGCAATAACCCCAACAAAGGAAAGAATAAAATGAGCCAAAAATTGAATGCTTATAAGATTAAATGGATATGGGGTAAGAAAAAGTGCCGCCAAAATAGTGAAAGTAGGTATCCCAATAAATTTAATCCATCGTTCAACTTTTAAAAACTCATACTCAAAATGTTTTTCGCAGAAAAGCATAACTTTTAATATTTTCTACAAATCTAAGAATTTAATAATTAAGGAATAGCCAAGTAATTTCCATATAAAATCATCGATGCGATTCAATTTAACTTCATACAGAATTACCTGGCTATATTTCCTACCTTAAATTAACCTATACATAACTATTTTAAAAGCAACTTACACAATACAGGTGTTACAACTCTTGTAAATAACGTGGAACTAATTAGCCCTCCAATTATGGTCAACGCTAACGGTGAAAACATTTCAGAACCTTGCAATGCCAATGGAAGCAAACCTCCTATTGCAGTTAACGTTGTAAGGATAATGGGTATAAATCTTATTTTCCCGGCCGTTTGAATTGCTTCATCCAAACTGGTTCCACTTTCACGCAAATGGTTTGTATAATCTACAAGTATAATAGAATTTTTAACCTCAATACCAATAAGACTTATCATGCCTACAAAAGCAGTAAATGAGAATGAATATCCTGTAATATAAAGCAACACGATACTTCCAATAATTCCAAGAGGAATTGAAGAGGCAACTATCAATGAGCCCTTCACTGTTTTGAACTCCAGAATAAGAATTAGCAGGATTACAAAGAATGTAACGATAATGGCCGTATTCATATTACCAAAGGTTTCCTCACGACTTGCGATTTCTCCGAATGGCTGATATCTATATCCATCTGGTAGTTTCTCCTGATTAAGCTTAGCCAAAACGTTTTTTGTTACTTTATCGGTTAGATACCCAGGGATTACATTTGCACGAACCGTTATACTACGTTCTCTCTGATAATGCTCAATAACATTGAGTGAATTTTGAAATTCAATACTGGCTAGGTGTTTCAAAGGTATTTGTGCTCCGGTTAACGAACCAACATATATTTTATCAAGATCCTCAACTGCTTTTTTCTTATTCCCGCTAAGGGTAAACAGGAGATTATAATCCTTACCATCATCATCGGTGAACTTTCCAATTACCAAACCGGCTATTGCCATACGCACTGCCTTTTCGATCTCCACAACAGGCACGCCAAGCATTCCCGCTTTATCTTTATTAATCCAAATTTTAAGATCAGATACAGAAGATTTTAACGGATTCCTCACAAAGGTTGTTCCTTCGGTGTTTTTCAGTAACGCCTCGCCCCTAAAAGCCAGATTTTTTAAAGTATCCAAATTGGATCCGAAGAAGGCAATTTCAATAGGCGCTTCCTCGGCTGTCCCGTTCTGAAATTCCTTGATTTCGATACGAGCGCCGGGAATACAACTCAACTCATCGCTCAACTTTTTTAAGAAAACTGGAGTTTTATGCTGATCATATTTCTTCAGCTGTACAAAGAGTTGGGCGTAGTTAGGCTTTTCGTTAGCTTGCATCAGATTATAATACACCATCGGATTGCCCTTACCAACATTAGTACAGTAATTTTGCACCTCATCTTTCTTGCTGATTACCATTTCGACATACCGTGCAATGCTATCCGTTTGAATCAGATTTGTTCCTGCCGTAGTTTCAATATTGATAAAAAATTGAGGCTTTTCTGCTTTTGGAAATAGGCTAAAGCCTACAATGGGTAATAGCATAAAACTACCCACAACTGCAATAGCTGAAATCAGTAGGGTTCTAATAGGGTATTTTAGTCCAAGCATTAGCAATTTCTGATAAGGGCCATTGTTAACCTTATTCAGCATTCGTAGAAAGAAATTCTCTTTCTCGTACTCTTTTTCTTTCAGAAAACGCGATGCAATAAATGGTGTTAGAGTAAACGATACCAGCAACGAAGCGGCTAGCGTATAAACAACTGCAATTGGTAAACTTCGAATAAAAGTTCCCGGACCTCCAGGTAGTACCATTAGTGGAACAAAGGCAACAATCATAGTAGCAGTACAACCAAGCACCGCCCAACTTATCTGGGTGGTTGCTTTAAGAGTTGCATCGAATCGACTATAGCCATTCCGCATAAACCGGACAATATTCTCAACTACAACAATGGAATCATCCACCAGTAAGCCTAATGAAATAACTAACCCTACAATAGAAAGTTGATTCAACGAATAGCCAGTTAGGTAAAGCAGTACAACACCTATAAGCAATGATGAAGGAATGGCTACCATTACTATAACTGAGGCTCGTGTACCCAATGGAAGTAGAGTAAGTAATATTAGAAAGATGGCTATACCAAAGTCACGGTATAAGCCAGATAATCGAGAATCGACATTAACCGATTGATCGAATGCCTTTTCGAGTTTCATGGAAGTTGGTATGCTGGGAGCAAAGGCATCTACATTCTTATTCACCGCTTCTACAACTTGAAATATATTGGTTCCAGCTTTCTGGTTTACAGTAATAAATATTGCTTTCTTTCCTTTATATCGCCCGATATGCGTTTGGTCGTTATAATCGAATGATACCTGAGCGATATCCTTAAGGTAAACAACCTTGCCATTTCCAGCATGAATAATGGTATTCTGAATATCAGCCAACGATTTATAGTTTCCCATTGTTTTGATGTTAAACTTACTACGACCCATATCAAGATCTCCACCCGGAATATTCACATTATTACTCTGAATGGCTTGCATAACATTGTTTACTGCAATGCGTTTTTGGGCTAATTTCTGCAGGTCAACCTCAATGCGAATATCCTGTTTTGGGTAAGCCGATATCTCAACCTTTTTAATAGAGGTGGTTTTCTCAATCTCCTTCTTCAACTTTTTCGCCTGCTCCTCCAGCTCACTGTATGGTGCATTATCGGAAACCAGCGCATATTGTAGGATATTGACATTGGTGGTGGACCATCGACCAACCTCCAAACTATACAAATCCGCAGGAAGTTTACTGCGAATATTGTTTACCTGCCTGTTTACCTCATCGTATTTTCTATCGCCATCAACATCAGAATTGAACTCAATATTGATAACAGCAAGCCCATCATTCATGGTGCTGTTCAACTTTTTAATATCCTCCAACTCATTAAGCGATTCTTCCACAGGTTCAACCACAAGTTGTTCCATGTCCTTAGGGCTAGCCCCAGGATAAACAGCTATCAAATAGAAATAAGCAGCAGTAAGAGGTGGATCCTCGCTACGCGGCATGTTAATAAACGAATTAACACCTAGCACTGCCACCATTATGAATACAGTGATAGTTAGCTGATAATTTTTAATTGAAAATTTTGTTAGCATTTCTAGAAATTATTATCGAACAATATTTATCCTTGTACCCTCTTCCATAAAAGCAGCACCCTTTGTAATCACCTGACCTGCTTTACTCAATAGTTCATAAACAGCTATTTCATTATCTTGGATATATGCAACGGTAACTGGTATCTTCTTTGCAGATGTATTATCTGCATTTACAACGTAGACAAAACCTTTATTTCCATTTGCTTCAGCAATGGCATCAGGAGGGATAAGCGACACTCGTTGAGTATTGGAAGAGTTGATTTTTATTGATGCCACCATTCCGTTAATAAACGATGTATCGCCCTGCTTAACGCTTAATTCGATTTCAAATGTACCACTTAGCAGATCAACCACTTCGGCTAGTTGGGTAACTTGTGCTGAAAATTCTTTCCCTTGGTAAGCATCAAAAGTTACTGTTGCCTTATCACCTTTCCTGATGGAAACCATATCCTTATCGGAAATACCTGTTTTAACCACCCATTCATTACTACCTTGCTCACCAAATACAAGAACTGGCATTCCAGGTCCTGTTAATTCATTTTCTTCGGCTAGTATGCTAATAATCTTTCCATTTGCAGGTGCCATAATTCGCGAATATCTCTGATTAAATTCTGCTATATTCTTAGTTTCCAAAGCAGCATCAAATACTGATGTAGCATTTTGCAGTTGCTCAAGAGTTACCACAGAATCAGCGTATAAATTCTTTGCACGTTTTAAATCGCGATCGGCTTTTTCGAAAGCCACTTTTGCCTGCTGAACTTGCGCAGCTATTTCTGTCATATCAAGAGTTGCTAAAAGTTGACCTTTTGAAACCCTACTTCCCTCTTCAACATAAAGCCTATTAATGATACCACCAGTTTTAAAAGATAGTTTACTTATCCGTTTTGATGAAAGCAGACCAGCACATTGGATCGTTCTGGCAGCATCAGTTTCGACGACATGCTGTGCTTCTACACAAACAACCTCTGGAATATTTTCATTTATTGCAGGTTTTTTAGCACATGAAGTAGCTATTAGTACCACAGATACTGCAATCCATAAAAAATGTTTTGTTTTCATAACTTGAAGTTTTTCAATAACGTATTACTATAATTCATATCCAGCGTTGGCTCGTTCCAACTCTGCCAACCTGATCAGCGTTTCAAAGTGAGATACTGCATAATTAATTTGTGAACTGGTCAGCTGGTTACGGGCATCAAGCAAATCGAGCAGCGATTTTTGCCCTTCAGCATAGTGTAGACTTATTACTTTATAATACTCTTTGGAACTGGTTAACGAGCTAAGATTTGCCTTCTCTGTCCGAACAGATGTCTCTAGATTATTTTGCGATAATTGTAGTTGTAAATCAAGCTGCTGTCCTGTCTCAGCATATTTTTTATCCAGTATATCCTTATCAATTCGTGCCTGACTAATCCTTCGACGATTCTGAAGTCCATCAAAAATTTTCCAGCGGAAATCTATTACATTCATAGCATAGCGTTGTTCGCCATTGAACTTATACTGATTTCCCTGATATCCCAAATCAGTAATATTACTAATGGTTGGAATCCAGTATGCTTTTTTCATATTCAAATATATCTGAGATGCATTAACAGCACTCCTAATCTGGGTTAACTCTTCACGTATTTCGACTTCAGCAATAAGAGGTTTAACAGATATTACTTCTTGATTATTCAGCAGTAAACTATCCGTTTTTATCTCGCTTTGTAAAGGTTGATTGATAATAAAATTAAAATAGGATATTGCCGATTTTCTATCATTCTCAGCCTTTGTTAGCTGTGCTTCAACCTGACTTAACTCCGCTCTTATGCGATAAAGTTTATCATTACCAACCATTTGATTCTTCACCAACTTTTCATTTACTCGCAGGGCCTCTGCAACCAATTCGGAAGCACTAGAATACGCCTCAACAACCTTTACCAACTGCAAGTATCGCATATAGGCTATCTTGATTTCCTTCACCAGTTCACGTTTATATACTTTTACTTCGGCTTGAGAGTAGTTTATTTGCTCCTTTTTGAATTTTCGGTTATAGTAAATCTCGGCATTCACCAATGGTACAATAATTTGAATTTTCGTATCGTGATAATCATTGGGAAGAAATTGTATTTTCTGATTGTCTATTTGAGGAAAGTTGCCCTGTTGTCCAATGTTTTGTAACAGTTGGTTTAGAGAAGAATATACTGGGTTAAGCAAATCACCAATGGGCAGATTAACAGAGCGACCACCGCTTGCAAGCATATACTGAGCATTCAACGAAACCGAAGGATAAAATAGCCCATTGGCCTCCTTCAACGCTTGCAGGCTTTTTTCAAGATTGAGGCTCTTCTGCTGAAGTGCAAGATTATTCCCTAAGCCCTGACTTATATACGATTTCAGAATAAGGCTCGATTGCGCCTTAGCAACCTGAATTGTAATTAGAAGAACACAAACAAAAAACACTAAACGATTCATGACATAATAATTTTATGCCACAAAAGTCGAGTTGTTTACTTATGCTTCCTATAAAAAACCTGTGAGGTGGATAAAATTGGAGGTGAGATGGATATTGACCGTCTATTTTGGGCTTAACAAAAAATGAACCTCCCCTTCGCAAGTGGTATGGAATTAACCCTTAAAGATTAACATTGAACTTAGTGGTCATCCAACCATGCTATACAACCCGAACAGGAGTATCGCTAAATGCATGGAAATTTCAATTTTCCATGAAAAATCAAAAGATGCTAGGGTTTTTCTATTTTATAGATCCTACAAAATTTATAAATCCTTAAACATCATACAGAAAAAAATTTTACTAGTTTTGAATGTTTAATACGATTTTATGAAAAGGAAATTGCTTTTTATCTCTCTTTTAACCATTTTATACAGTTCTTTAATACCAAATAAGACTTATTCACAAGCCGATACCGAATTTTGGTTCGTAGTGCCTGAAATTAGTGTTAACCATGGCTTTCCAGGGGGAATTCCCGCAAGTCTAAATTTTGCAACATCCAATTTACCTGCAACGATAACGGTAAGAATGCCAGCCAATCCAGTCCAATTTCCAGATATTGTTATAAACATTCCTGCCAATTCTGCTTACTCTTTAGATCTTTCAAATTGGATCTATTCCTCTAATACAGAGCAAAATAAACTTGAAAATAAACCACTTAATGCTTCGGGCATTAATAATTTTGGTCTTTATATAACATCTACAAGACCAATTACAGCCTATTATGATTTAAATAACGCTTACAATACTGATATCTGGGTACTTAAAGGTAAAAATGCGTTGGGTACAGATTTTTACACTCCTTTTCAAACGCATGGAGCCAATGGCAACTATGGTGCTCCTGATGCAACAGCACAACCTTATTCTGCTATTGATATTGTAGCTACAGAGAATAATACAACCGTAGTAGTTACTCCTACAAAAAATGCTAGTTATGGTAATTCTGGTTTTACAATTATTGCGAACACACCAAAAACTTTTATTCTCAATAAGGGTCAAACCTTATCAATTTTTCCTGAAAATAAAAGTCAATTAGCTGCTAATAGGTTGGCGGGCACCCATATTACATCCGATAAGCCAATTGCAATAACACTCAAGGACGACACAGCCAATCATTCAACGGGTGGTTGTAAAGATGTCATTGGTGATCAGATTATCCCGGTAAATTTAACTGGTGCTGAGTATATTGTGATGAGAACTTTCTTAACCAATAATGACTTTGTTTATGTTGTTGCAACTCAAAATGCTACACCTATATACATTGATGGAGTTCTAACTGCTACATTAAATGCAGGGCAACAATATCAAATTCAATTTCTCGCTACCCATCCAACAGGATTCATGAAGATTGCATCGCATTTAAATGTCACTGATCCATATAAACCTTTCTACGTTTTTCATGTTGGTGGTTTTGGTTGTGAACAAGGCGGAACAATAATTCCACCTATTGATGGTTGTACAGGTAGCCCAGCAATTGATATCAACCGTACAAGAACAACCCCATATTATCTCACGATTATGGTAAGGGATAATGCTCAGGACGGTTTTTTAATCGATGGAGTTGTGCGAAATGATCTAATTCCACCCGCTTCATTTCAACTTGTTCCAGGAACTTCTTGGAGGGTGGCCAGACTTGGTAGTTTTTCTACAATGAATTTAAGCTTAGGGCATCACAAAATATCTAACATTAAGGATATGTTCCACCTAGGCGTTGTTAATGGGGATGCGGCTAGCAGTTGTAAATATGGTTTCTTTTCGGACTTCAATAAATTTGCTCCTGAAGCACTTATCGTTGAAACCGGAGGGTCTGGTGGCTATTTTTGCTATGGTGACTCTGCTCAACTTTTTGCTTACGGGGGAATTAGCTATAATTGGACTCCAACCGATTTTCTTAACGATCCTCAAAGTTCTTTCCCTATTGCAAGAAATTTAACCCATTCGATAAAATACAAGGTAGTTATTACTGGTGCATGCAACCTAAAAGATTCGTCAGAGATTGAGTTGATTGTTGGAAAATTCATTGACTCAAAGTTTAATACGGATGTTATTGAAGGATGCTCTCCCCTTACCGTTAATTTTACCAATAACTCCGTTAATGCGGCACAAAATTTATGGGACTTCAATAGTGATGGGGATTTAGCAGATACTGGAGAGGGATTAAATAATTCAGCATCATTTTCTCATGTTTTCGACAACACAACCAATGATACAATAAGGTATAACATTACATTACTAATAACGGATGAAACAAGTACTTGCTATAAACAGCTAACCAAAAGTGTTCTTGTTTACCCTCATATAAAGGCTGATTACAGCACAACAATTACAGATGCAAACCATTGCAACCCTCTAAATGTGTCGTTTAGTAGCACTTCAAATCCAACCGGCACTTTATACAGTTGGGATTTCGGAGATGGAGAATCTTCCAATTTAGCAAACCCCGATCATTCATTTAACAACCAAAATCTAATAGCAACTACTTATAATATCAAATTAATCGTCAAGGACAAGTACAACCACTATAAGGATAGTATTACTAAACCTATCACCGTTCAACCTTCCCTCAAGGCGGATTTTGCAATCGATAAAACGGAGGGGTGTTCTCCTTTAACTGTAGCCGTAGATAATATTAGTCAAGGAAGCATTAGCAACTTTTTTTGGGATCGCGATGGAGATGGAACATACGAATATTCAGCACACGCACCTACGGGCTGGTCACTCTTTTACATTAATACTACAATAACAAATATTCCGAAAATAGTTACCATTAAACTGAAAGCAGTTAATGCAGCAGGATGCTCCGATATTTCATCAAAAAGTATAACCATCTTTCCTCCTGTAACGGCAAGTTTCACTATAAATAATAATGATAACCCATTAGGATGCTCTCCTTTAAAGTTAGATTTCACATCTACAACAATTAATTCTAATATTTTTAAGTGGTCGGTTGATGGCGATTCAATTAGTAATACCCAAAATCTTGTTGATACTTTTGAAAATCTCAGTGCCACACCAATAACAAAGATTATTATTCTCAAAGCATCCAATGAATATGGATGTTCAGCAATCCAGTCTTCGAATGTAATTGTTCAACCTTATGTTAATGCTGATATTTCAATAGTTAATCAGGTAGGTTGTTCGCCATTAACTACTAGTTTTGATAATACTTCATCTGTTGGAACTTCAATTTTCCAGTGGGATATTGAAAATAATGGTACTATTGATTTTTCAACTAAGAATATTCCAGTACAAGTTTTTACAAATACTACAACCAACCTTGAAGTAAGGTCTATTCCTATTAAACTCATAGCAAGCAATGCTGCTGGTTGCACAAGCAGCATTATCAAAACAATTAGTGTTAACCCACAATCTACGGCAAGTTTTTCTTACATCGATAATGGAAATGAAAACCATTGCTCTCCACTACTTGCAAGTTTCGCAAGCACGGTTACAAATACAGAGACTTACCAATGGGAATTTGGTAGTTATTACACATCAACATCAGCAGATACATCACTTTCCTTCGTAAACAATGGAACTATTGACATTACTATACCTATAAAACTAACTACAAATAATAGCTTTGGCTGTTCGGCATTTACATCACAAAATATTAATGTTAGACCGGGTGTGAAGGCTCTTTTTAGTTTAGATAATTTTGAAGGATGTCCTCCTTTCAACGCAAATGTTGATGCCTCCCCGTCTACTGGTCCAATTATAAACTACACGTGGAATTTTGATGGAACAAATTATTCTGGATTGAATCAGGTTTTCACAAATCCCATCAATTCTACTGGTCTTAATATCAATCGTAAGATAATACTTTCCGTAAGTAATGGTTTCTGTTCTGATACAATTTCCAAGAACATTGTTGTTCATCCACAAGTTGAAGCAAATTATACAGCATTGCCTATTTTAAATGGATGTAGCCCGTTAGCAGTAAACTTCGAAAATAAGTCAACACTACTCGGAACCACTACACCCATCAATAATATACTGTGGGATTTTAATGATAACACCACTTCCAACGTAACAATTGCAAGTCACACGTTCATAAATTCCGATAGTAATATCTCTAAAACCTTCAATGTGTCGATTGCAGCAACTTCTAATGATGGTTGTACCAACACTAAGAGTTTTGCGATAACGGTAAATCCCACTTTACAAGCATCCTTTAGTACCGAGGTTATTAAGGCTTGTACCCCAATGCAATTGAGGGTTATCAATACATCGCCAGCAGATCCAAATGCCACCTACAATTGGAACTTTAATGGTGGAATTCCGCAAGGTACAGTTGGTAATGACTTTTCAGTTGAGTATTCAAACTCTGATCCTGAGAATTCTATTAATAAAGTAATCTCTCTGGAGGTTCAGAATTCATTCAACTGCTCAAGTAGCGCATCGAAGACTATCACAATCGATCCTCTCGTTGTGGCGAATTTCAATATTGTATCCCCTCTCGATGGGAATGGATTTCCTGTTGATAGTTGGTGTTCTCCTGCCAACTTTACATTCGGCAATTTATCTACTGGAGGCGACCTAACTTATACATGGGATTTTAGTGATGGCAATAATCAAACTGTTTTTAATAGGATTAATATTTCACATCTATTCAAAAACATTACTAACGAATCCAAAACCTTTAGCATCAAATTAAACGCTCAAAATGCAAGTGGTTGCCTAAACACTGTAACATCAAATATCACTGTTAAGCCAATTCCAACTGTAAATCTTGGAGAAGATCAGCAAATCTGCGAAGGAAATTATGTAAGCCTTGATGCACAGAATGATGGGATGAACTTTCTTTGGAATAATGGATTAACCAGTAGAACAATTAACGCTAGTTCAGCAGGAGAATATTCTGTTGCTGTTACAAATAGTTTTGGTTGCATCCAAAAGGATACAATGAAACTAGCTGTTAATCCTAAGCCTATTGTTGACCTAGGTGCTGATAAATCAATCTGTGAGGGAGATAGCGCAATACTTGATGCGGGAAATTTTGGATCGGAACATCTATGGAATACAAATGAAACATCACAAGTAATTACTGTATTTCCTCCGGGTACATATTCTGTATTGGTAACCAATTCTGAGAATTGCTCAAATTCAGATGAAGTAAAAGTAACCGTGAATACAAAACCAAATTTAGATCTAGGCTCGGATACAATTAATACATCATTACCTTATACTTTGATTTCGAATACCGATAATGTGAATTATCTCTGGAGCACAGGCGAAACAACTCCTTCAATTGTGATAAATAACTATGGAAAATATTCTTTGACCGTAACCAATAGTTTTGGTTGCAAGGCTTATGACGAAACAGAAGTCATGATCTCAATCAATGTTGAAACCTCCGATGAATCCAACACCGCAGTATTGTTATATCCCAACCCTGTATCGGAAATTCTAAATATTACCGTTGAATCCAAAAACATAGATGTTTACACAGTTGAATTAATCGATCCAACATCAAGAGTTGTAAAAAGATTAACTTCTGAAAGCACAAAGTCATTCAAGGCAAAAATGAATATTCACGACCTTACATCGGGCATATATCTTGTTAAAGTGAGCACAAATAACGGTTCTATAACTAAAAAAGTTATTATTCAAAAAAAATAATTTCTGCATTTACACCTAATTAGTTTTGAGTGTGATGATTTTTCATAAAAGGCCTCGGTTTCTCTGAGACTTTTTTATTATATCTTTATAGCGTAAAAATTAATAACATGTCGAAATACAAACGTGTACTCCTAAAACTTAGCGGCGAAGCCCTTATGGGTGACGATAGTTACGGAATAAATACTGAGATTATTAACTCCTATGCAAAACAGATTAAGGAAGTTTCTGAACTTAATGTTGAAGTTGGAATTGTTATAGGTGGTGGAAATATTTTCAGAGGTTTAAGCGGAGTTTCAAAAGGGTTTGATCGAGTAAAAGGAGATCAGATGGGAATGCTAGCAACTGTTATAAATAGCATTGCCTTACAAAGTGCAATTGAGGGTCAAGGTGGAAAAGCAAAAGTTTTTACCGCAACTAAGATGGAACCTGTTGGAGAACTTTACTCCAAAGCAAAAGTTCTTGAATCGTTTAAACAAGGCTATGTTGCAATTATAGCAGGGGGTACAGGAAATCCATTTTTCACAACCGATACTGCATCGGCATTACGCGGGGTTGAGATAGAGGCTGAGGCTCTTTTAAAAGGAACTCGTGTTGATGGGGTTTATACCGCAGATCCTGAAAAGGATAAATCAGCAAAACGTTTCGATTCTATTACCTTTGCCGATGCTTATGAAAAGAAATTAAAGATAATGGATCTAACCGCTTTTACTATGTGTAGCGAGAACAATCTACCCATTATTGTTTTCGATATGAATACCTCAGGAAATCTAAAAAAACTTATTTTAGGAGAAAAAATTGGTACGTTAATTAAAAATTAGATAATTTTAGTTCCGAATTTTAAGTATACCACTATGAAAGAAGAAGACGCAGATCTATGTTTAGATATCGCCAATGATAGGATGCAGAAAGCTATTGATCATCTTGAAAATGAGCTTAGAGTTCTAAGAGCTGGTCGTGCTAATCCTAATATGCTATCGGGTGTTATGGTTGATTACTATGGAACACCAACACCTCTAACTCAAGTAGCTAGTGTTGGTAGCCCCGATGCCCGTTCAATTGCAATTCAACCTTGGGAAAAGAAGATGATTGAACCAATTGAAAAAGCAATAATGGCAGCTAATCTTGGGTTTAATCCTCAGAATAATGGCGAAACAATTCGTGTTGTTGTACCTCCGTTAACCGAAGAACGCCGCAAGGATCTTGTAAAGCAAGTTAAACATGAAGGGGAAAATGCACGTGTAAGTATTCGTAATGCTCGCCGCGATGCTATTGAAGAGTTAAAGAAACTTCAAAAGAACGGACTTGCTGAAGACTTAACAAAAGACGCTGAGACTAAGGTTCAGAAAATAACAGATGCTTTTAATAAGAAAGTTGAAGAGCATTTGGAAAAGAAAGAAAAAGAGATATTAACAGTTTGAAAATGAAAAATGAAAAGTGAAAAATTGCTTTTCACTATCTTTTAAATAATACTAAACCGTCAAAGCAATGACGGTTTAGTATTTTAAATATATTGGTATGACAAATCCATTGAAAGAAAAGAGTTTTGCTTTTGCTGTTGAAATTGTAAAACTTGCTCAATTTCTTGTTACAGAAAAGAAGGAATATGTTCTAAGTAAACAAATATTAAAATCGGGGACATCTATTGGAGCATTAATTCGCGAATCAGAATTTGCTGCAAGCAAGGCTGATTTCATAAATAAGTTAACCGTTGCATTAAAGGAAGCGAATGAGACAGATTTCTGGTTAATGCTATTGTTTTCAACTGATTATATTAGTAAAGAAAAATTTACGAAACTTCAGTCAGATTGCAAGGAATTAATAGCAATGCTTGTTTCATCAATCAAAACTTCAAAAAGTAAAAAACCTTAACTTATAATTTTTCACTTTTATCTTTTCATTTATCCAACTACCTCCATCCTCAGCAGATTTGCAGCCAATTTCAATCGCTGAGTCCAATCTCCGGGAAATATAAGATGATGATTTCCAAATGGATTATTTAAGAAATAGCTCTGTGCCGAATCGGTTAGCTGAACCTCAAGCTGTGTCCTACAGGCATTTTTGCATTTCGGATGATCTGTAACCTTTGCTAGGGTTATAAAAATTCTATTAAGAGTATTCTCAAATCTAAAAATGGTAACCATCTCCCCTTTTAATTCACCTGATAGAGCCAAACCTTTATCGGTTTCGTAATGGGTTTCTGTTTTAAAATTCTTATAGAGATTTGTAGGTGCTGTGCAATGAGCAAAAAGTGCCTTATCACCATTAATAAAAGAGGTGTTTGCCATCCAAGGAATAACTCCACAAACCTCACTGCCTAGCATTAACCCAACTGCACTACAGGTATCACCTTCGCATCCAGAAGGAAGTCCATCATGATTTAATTTTGATAAAGCCAGACAGGCTGTATGACCCGTTTGGTTAACTAACGAGAAACACTCAACCGATAACGCATTAAGTTTATAGAATGGCACCAAGGATGCAAGTCCTTCATAAATCTTACCACTTTCGAAAAGTTCGCTAGCATTATTCGCCTGAAAAAGTGATGTGAAATCAGGAGCAACCTGCTTAACTTCATCCAGAATAATATCGTTCCAGCTAATATCAACCTGTTCTACACCCAATCTGCTTTGCATAATAAATGGGCTAACCACCGATGACACCAACCAATCCGAAGGATTACCAATCAACCCCAACCTTTGTCCATGAAGCCTACGAATGCCATTCCTAACATAATAGAAATCGTTAATTAGTTCTACAACATTCTCATCCTCATAGTTAATGAGCATTGATGTGATATTATGTTGATTCATCCATGCCTTAACCTCCGTTGCCGATGCCCAAGAATTATCGTCACGAGAAGCTAAAATCAGATAAAACTTATATTCTTGAACAGAGTTGATCGCAACTCGCTCAGATCCACCTGTAAGAAACATTAGGACATCTGGCTTATCATTCACATATTCAACCTTATCCTGACTAAAAACATTTAGTAACTTCTTCTTTCCCTTATCAAAAACAGCCAATTCAGCCGATGGAAAAGTAAGTAGTTTAACACGCAATTTCTCCATTAACGAGAAGGTTTCTTCCTTCATATCTTTCAAAATCAATTATTAATAATATCAATTCCACAATCAATATACTTATATACATCCTCTGGATGACCATCTATTTTAATATTGCTTCGCATATGTCCTAACCGAACAATAATAGCATTTAACTCCGGGATGACAAATATATACTGCCCAAGGAGACCTCGTGCATAAAAGATGTTATAATTTTTATAGTTCAATAACCACCACTGCATGCCATACCTCTTATTTGGCTGGTTAAGTTCAAGATCAATAAGATGACTTTCCTGCTTAGTTATTTCTTTCACCCACCATTCTGGAACAATTTGCTTGCCTTTCCATTTACCACCGTTAAGCATTAGCTGACCGAAACGGGCAAAATCACGTGCATTTGAATTAAAGCAGCACGAGGCTTTCTCTGTTCCATTCTTCTTATCAAGACTCCAAAGTGCATCCTGCTCGGCACCTATTTGTTTCCATATTTTCTCGGATGCATATTCGGAAATCTTCTTGCCAGAAACCTTTTCTATAATAAGAGCCAACAGCTGCGGATCGCTCCCTCTGTAGTCATAAAATTTCCCTGGCTCACCCATTGAGTGAAGATTTAAGACAATTCTTTTAATATCATTCCCATAGTAGGCCTGTGTGGTGATTGAGAATAAACTGCTATACGACTCATCCCAGCTAAGGTTTGAACTCATGGTTAAAAGATTTCTAAGAGTAATTTTTGACCTATCACCCTCTTTATACTCTGGAAGAAAATCAGCAACAGGTTGATCAATATTCTTGATGTAACCATCCTGAATTGCACAACCTATCAACAAACTAATAAAACTCTTCGACATTGAGAACGAGTTGGAATAGGATTCCTTATTATAACCGCCCCAATAAGTTTCGGATAAAAGCGCAGTATCCTTAACCACTAAGTATGCAACAGTTTTATAGGTATCAAAATAGGTAAGTTGTTCTTTATTAAAATTATAACTATTGTATTTTTCTGAAACAGCCCATTTCTGTGGTTCGCCTTTTTCTACTTTACGATTATCAAACAGCTTATAGCTATCAATTTTTGGCTTTTGGTAGATCAATGCCCTAGTAATATAGTGGTTACGGGGGATTGCCAGAAATATTGCCAAACAAGCAATTAGTAGTATTGAAGTAATTTTTAATATCCTTTTCATTGGTATAAGGTGTTTGATTGATGATGCAATATAGCATAAATCAATTTTTTAACAAATTGAATGCTCAAATCAGGAAGTTGATTCCAAATTATAATGTATCCTCGGTTTTTTAGCGAGTAACATTTACATTGAAATTTGTGATTTCCAATTCTCCGCCAAAATCCGGGTAGGTATAGCGGAATGATTATATGGTTTGGAATGAGTTGTTACTGCTATTAAATCACTTGTTGTGATGTGGTTTTTCTAATTCGCTTGATTCTTTTAAATACCTCTTTCTTGTTTTTACTTTCCTTTTCAATATCGTAATCATCTTGGAGTCCAAGCCAAAACTTGGGGCTTGTACCAAAATAATGGCTCAACCTAAGTGCGGTGTCAGCCGTTATACTTCTTTTTCCTTTCAAAATTTGGGAAATTCTTGTTTGCGGAATTTCTGTGTCCTTTGATAGCCTGTAAGCGGTTATATTCATTGGTATTAGAAATTCTTCATTTAGAATTTCTCCCGGATGTACATTCTCTAACCTCTCCATAGTTAATCCTTTAATTAATGATAATCAACAATTTAAACGATTGTTTTTCCATTTTATCATCGACCTCAATAATTTTCAACATGTGTAACAGGCTGGCATTTTGCTATCAATGTTTTGTCAGCATTTCTATTTTTCAATTTCAAGTTTCAATTCTTTACAAACCTCTTTAAGCATTTCGCACGGGTCAACGTCAATTGCTAATGCAATTAAATAAAGTTCATCTACACGAAGTTTTGTGCTACTATTATTTGTCAATTCACTAAGCCGTGTCTTGCTAATTCCAGTCTTCCTCGAAACCTCGGAACGATTTATAGATTTTCGTGAAAGATAAAGCCCTAATTCGGTCATATTATCTGATTTTAAGAACATAAAAATACTTAATCAGAAAATATATTCAGATAATCTGAATTCATATTTTGTAAATTATCCGAATATCTTTATATTTGTTCATTAAATCGGATAAATTTAACTTAAATTAAGATATATGGGACGATTAAAATACACGAAAACCGATCTTGAGCACATCGTCATGGCACAACTGGAAAATCTGAATGCTATGAACGATCTATTATGTATCATGAAAGTTCAGAACGAGTTATTGCATAACGCTAATAAAAAATTGAATGAAGAAATTACTAAGTCCAAAGAAAAGCAATTTATCCATCAGTCAAAAAGTCGTTAGTTTTATATTAATGTGCTTGGAAAACACTAATAAAATCGTTTGTTTATTGGTTTTTTCTTTAAGAAATATACTGTTTCAAATGATTGCTCAGGGAATTTCTGTATAATGATTTTTTTTAGAATTAAGGGTATCCTCCGTTAAAACTGTAACTAAAAAACTAATGAAATACATATCTGCATCTCAGTCCTGTTGGATTAGGCGATGTTGTTTATTTTTCTTCGAAAGCCTTATTATCATATAGTTTTTTAACCTCCAAATCAATGGTTTTAATATGTTTAATATCTTGAAGCATAGTATATTTTTCTATGCGATTTTTAAAGTTTTTAAAATCTGAACTTGCCACGCCATTGTAAAGTAAAAAGACCATTTCATCACTGTCCATTTGTGCTCTTAATAAGTGTGCATATGTTATTTTGTGTGTATTAATGCAATAATTATCAATTATCTTTAAGCAGTTATGCATGTTTTTCATGTAGATTGCGGAACTCCCATCAATATCATCAAACACCGACCAAAAAGCCTCATATACAATATCTTCTATTTTTCTTGAATTATCTTTCTTTTTTAAATATGTAATTAATTTATTTAAGTCATTATTGATAAATTTAATTGCTTGCTTATTAGTGTATGTCTTTCGTCCTTTTTTTATTGAAATTAAATCCTTTTTCTCTTCTAATGAATCAAATAGAATCTGAAACATATTTTTAAATTCCGATTGACGGCTTTCTTTATTTTGATTATTTAATATATTATATGTAAGAACAATTCCAATTATTCCGATAAAAGGTGAGGTTATTCCTTCTAAATAACTTCCAAAATCACCCCAGTCCGAATTATTGCTTGAAGGATGTCCAATAAAGTTTAATAAATATCCAATAATACTGAATGCAACAAACGAAAGTCCAATTAAAAAAGAGTTTTCTGTAATAAACAATTGAAATTTCCTCATATAATTATTCTTCATTAACGATTGAAAATTCTGGTTTTATAATAATTTTACATCCATGGCACTCAACATCTTCATAATTTAGAACTCCAATAGGATATTCAAATGCCCGTGGTATTACCTCAAGTGAATTTGAACATTTGAAACAATCAAATACACAATTCCAATAGTATTCAGTTTCATATCCCATATTTCTTTCTTCGGAATTTATTTCAGCTACTCCAAAATCATTAATGTCAATTTCATTTTCAGTTCCACATTTCTTGCATTTAACTGAGAATTTGTTTGTTATTTCAATCATGTTTCAAATTGTTTGTTAATTTCCGTATAATATTGCCTAAATTTATATGATCATCGTCTATTGTATTTATAAAACCCCAAAGAAAAATCTTCGGGGTTTAAAATCATTTAGTTCGATTCCAACAATTTGAACAGCTCATCCAACTTTGGTGTAAGGATTATCTCTGTCCTTCGATTTTTCTGGCGTGCCTCTGGAGTTTTGGTTTTATCGAGGGGAACATACTGGCTTCGTCCTGCGGCTGTAACCCTAGCAGGGTTAATTTTAGTGCCGTTGACTAAAATCCGAAGGATTGTTGTTGCACGTTTGGTACTTAAGTCCCAGTTATCGAGCAGTATCGTGTTTCCTTTGAAGGGAACATCATCGGTATGCCCTTCAACCAAAATATTTATATCAGGATTTTGCTCAAGTACGGGGATTAGCTGCTTAAGGGCTGTAGCACCTTTAGGATCAACATCGTACTTACCCGATTTAAACATCAACTTCTCCTCCAACGATACGTAAACCTTCCCGTTTTGTACTTTTATGCTTAAGCCCTTTCCTTCAAAGCCGTAAAGCGCATCAGTAACCTTCTTCTTAAGGGCAAGCACAATAGAATCTTTGCTTCGTAGTATCTTTTCAAGCTCAATCAACCTTGCATTACGCAGCTCAAGTTCTTTATTCAACTTATCAAGATTAGCCTGCATCTGATCCAGATTACTCTTTCGCAGAAGTAGTTTTCTTTCCAACTCCTTTAGAGCATCCTCCTTATCCTGTAACTCTTTTTGAGTTATCTGGAGTTGGCTTAGCACTTTTCGGGTCTCCTTTTGGTTTCCTTGCATCAAGTTTTGCTGTAACTCCTGCAACTCATTATATTTACCAAATACCCGTTCGTAATCCTCCCTTAATCGCTTTAGCTCAACCGAACGATTTGCGCTATCCGCCATAAGCGCATCAACCTCTTTTTGTAGTACCTTTAGCTTTGTATCGCATTCTGTAACTCTAACATTTAACGACTCGTTTTCGGTCGAAAACTTTTCACGCTCTTCCTCACATTTCAAATTTTTATCCTGTAACGCTTGAAATTCTTTTGCAGGCACACAACCCAACAGAAAGGATGCAAGCACAATACAGATGTAAAGGGATTTACTTATTTTTGACATAGATAGATTTTTTAACAATCTTTACAATTTGGATTAGAGCAAAGATAAAATAATAGACGTTACTCATCGTTAAACAAAAAAGGTTTTTACGGGTTAAATTGTTTTAACTTTGCACCGATAAACATCCGAGGTTGAATATGAGCGGTAGCTACCCTTTATTAGATCAGATTAACTATCCAAGCGATTTAAAAAAACTTGAATCGGATCAACTCGTACAGCTAAGCGGCGAGTTGAGACAGTTTATTATTGATGTAGTATGCGAAAATCCCGGGCATTTTGGTGCTAGTTTAGGTGTGGTTGAGCTTACTGTTGCTTTACATTATATTTTCAACACACCCGAAGATAGAATTGTCTGGGACGTTGGACATCAGGCTTATGGGCATAAAATACTAACTGGTCGAAAATCAGTTTTTCACACCAATAGAAAGTATAAGGGGATTAGCGGTTTTCCAAAACGCAGCGAGAGTGAATATGACTCTTTCGGTACGGGTCACTCATCAACGTCAATATCTGCTGCTCTTGGAATGGCTATTGCATCTCAAAAAGAGGGAAATAAGCGTCAGGTTATTGCTGTAATCGGGGATGGTTCGTTAACCGGAGGTCTTGCCTTTGAGGGGTTGAATAATGGGGGAATCGAAAAATCAAATCTGCTTGTTATTCTTAACGATAATAACATTGCCATCGATCCAAATGTTGGTGCATTGAAGGAATATCTTCTCGATATTACTACATCAAAAACATACAATAAGTTTAAGACTGACGTTTGGAATATACTTGGAAAGGTGGATAAACTTGGTCCCAAAACTCGCTCCGCAGTTCAAAAAATTGAAAATGCAATAAAAGTTACTCTTCTAAAACAGAGTAATCTTTTTGAATCACTTGGTTTTCGATATTTCGGTCCTGTAGATGGTCACGATGTTGTCTATCTAACTAAAATATTAAGTGATTTAAAAAATATTCCAGGGCCAAAACTCTTACACTGCATAACAACAAAAGGAAAAGGATTTACTCCTGCGGAGGAAAATCAAACGCTATTCCATGCTCCTGGTGTATTCAACAAATCAACTGGTGAAAGAATTGTTATTGTCAACGATAAGCCCACACCTCCCCGATATCAGGATGTTTTTGGAAGAACTTTGGTTGAACTAGCATCAACTAACAGTAAAATTCTTGGAATTACTCCAGCTATGGCTAGCGGTTGCTCAATGAATATTATGATGGAATTGATGCCCGATAGAACATTTGATGTGGGCATTGCCGAGCAACATGCGGTAACCTTTTCGGCAGGGTTAGCAGCAGAGGGTTATGTACCATTCTGCAATATTTACTCTTCATTCATGCAAAGAGCTTACGATCAGATAATACATGATGTGGCTATTCAAAAGTTACAGGTTATTCTTTGTCTAGATCGTGGTGGATTGGTTGGCGATGATGGGGCTACACACCATGGTGCATTCGATATATCTTATCTCCGAAGCATTCCTAACATGGTTGTAGCAGCACCAATGAACGAGGAAGAACTTCGTAACATGATGTATACTGCTCAGCTGGAAGGAGGTGGCCCATTCTCGATTCGTTACCCAAGAGGAAATGGGGTTATGGTAGATTGGATAAAACCATTCTCTCAAATTCCAATTGGAAAAGGTAGGGTTGTGAGAGAGGGATCGGATCTTGCTTTTGTAACATTCGGTCATATTGGGAATTTTGCTTCAATTGTAGCAGATATGCTTGAATCTGATGGTGTAAGCATTGCACATTATGATATGCGCTTTACTAAACCATTAGACGAAAACCTTCTTAAAATCATTGGGAAAAAGTTTGAAACTATTATTACCATTGAGGATGGCTGCATACAAGGAGGATTTGGGAGTGCTATTTTAGAATGGTTGAATGATAATGACTTTAATACAAAGGTAATTCGATTAGGAATTCCTGATCGTTTTGTTGAGCATGGAACTCAGCAACAACTATATAAAGAGTGTGGGTTTGATGTAGAGGGGATATATCAAACGGCTAAGAAACTGGTTGCGCATAAAATTGTTGGAAAGGCAGTATAGTAACTATTTTGCATAACATTTGATTTCGATATTGCCCAAACCAAATAAACTTTATATCTTCGCAACCCAAAGTTCTTAGATTTACTGCCCGGGTGGCGGAATTGGTAGACGCGCTGGTCTCAAACACCAGTGGTAGCGATACCGTGCCGGTTCGATCCCGGCCCCGGGTACTTATCGAAAAAACCCTCGGATCGAGGGTTTTTTTATAATATAGAAAGTGGAGTAATCCCCATATTTATTGTCAGTTCAAATTTCAATTTATCGAAATAAAAGATTTCAGAACAAGGATATTTATCGATCAAAACAGCATACAAAACAACAATCGGTTAATCCGCTTTAATGTATGAACAAAGAGCTGTATCCATACGGAGAAAGACAAGATCAGTTCGACCGTCGTTACCTCGAAATGGCTCAAATTTGGGCTAAGAATTCCTACTGCATTCGCCGACAAGTTGGAGCACTATTAGTAAAAGGTCGGATGATAATTTCCGATGGATTTAATGGAACTCCCTCTGGTTTCGAAAATATTTGTGAAGACGAGGAAGGAAAAACCAAATCTTACGTATTGCACGCTGAGGCAAATGCTATTACAAAAGTGGCTAAATCGAATAATAGCAGCGAGGGTTCTACACTATATGTCACATCGGCCCCATGTGTTGAATGTGCTAAGCTAATTATTCAATCGGGTATCCGAAGGGTTGTTTTCAAGGATGATTACCATAAGGTTGAAGGGATTGAACTTTTACAGAGAGCAAATATTGAGATCGTCAAATTAGAATTATAATACATTCTTTATGCAATACGAAAACAGGAAGAGAGATATCATCTACCCAATTATTTTGGGTGTTGTGCTAATTGTTGGAATTGTTATCGGATTCAAACTTAATAAGGGTAATGTTAGAACAAGTCTACTCGTTAATCCAAAAACGGATAAACTTACCAGCGTTCTTAAATATATTGAAGACGATTATGTTGATACGATTAGAATGGAAAGGCTTGTGGAACAGGCTCTACCAGCAGTATTAAAGAATCTCGATCCTCACTCAATATATATTCCAGCCTCAGAGTTTCAAGGCATGAACGAACCACTTGAAGGAGGTTTCGATGGCATTGGTGTTCAGTATAATGTAACCAAGGATACAGTTGTTGTGATTAATCCTGTTAAGGGTGGACCATCGGAAAGACTTGGCGTTTTGGCTGGAGATAGAATTATCAAAATAAATGGGAAAATAGTTGCTGGGGTAAAATTTCCACAGGATAGCGTTCCAAAACTTCTTAAGGGTCCCACCGGTACTAAAGTTAAAATTGGTGTTAAAAGAAACGGTCTTAACGAACTGATTGATTTCGAAATAACACGTGCTAAAATACCAATTTATAGCGTTGATGTTAGCTATATGCCAACAAAGGATATTGGTTATATCAAAATAACAACATTTGCTAAAACTACCTACCATGAATTCCTAAAGGCTGTTGTTAAACTAAAAGGAATGGGTATGAAAAAACTCATCCTTGATTTGAGAGGAAACAGTGGGGGTTACATGGATGCAGCCACAGATATTGCCGATGAATTCTTAGATTCAACACAATTAATTGTTTATACTCAGGGTAAATCCAGATCACGTCAAAATATATTCTCAACCTCTGGCGGTGAATGTGTTAATGAAAAGGTAATAGTTCTTATAGATGAATTTTCAGCATCTGCTAGTGAAATTCTTGCTGGTGCAATTCAGGATAACGATAGGGGTACAATAATTGGAAGAAGATCGTTTGGCAAAGGGCTAGTTCAAGAACAGGTATTCTTTAAAGATGGTTCAGCATTAAGATTAACCACAGCACGTTACTATACCCCATCGGGTCGCAGTATTCAAAAGCATTACAACCCAGGTGATGATGAGTATTTTAACGATATTAGCAATCGTTTCCGACATGGCGAATTTCAACAGGCAGATAGCATAAAATTTGCTGATTCCCTTAAGTTTCATACAGCAGGGGGTAGAATAGTTTATGGAGGCGGAGGTATTATGCCAGATATATTTATACCTATGGATACAACTGGTATTAGTCCATATCTAACTAAGGTTGCAAATCGAAATCTTATCTACCGATTTGCCTTTGAGTTTACTGATAGGCATCGGAATGAAGTTCGTAGTATTAAAGATTTTGAATCTGTTAAACAGTATCTCAGTACTTTCAACCTGCTAAAAGAGTTCATTGCTTATGCTCAAAAAAATGGAGTAGAACCTAACGTGAAGCAAATTGATCATTCAAAGTTTATTTTAGAAACCCAACTTAAAGCTGTAATAGCACGAAATATTATTGATAATGATGGCTTTTACCCCTACATTCTTGAAGTTGATGAAACGCTTCAGAAAGCAATTGACTATTTTTCGAAAAAAGATATAGCCATTAATCTTTCAATATTCAGCCCTAAAATCACCATCGAAAATTGGGTGTGCTCCCAACTAAAAACACACCCTAAAAAGCCGCTGATTGCATTAAGTGCCTAATCTGACTTCTCTATAAAATCCTTATAACCCGAATTGTTAAAGAAAACAATTCGGGTTTTTTTAGTAAAATGCACGTCCTTCATCTTTTAGGTTTTTAACCTCATCTCTAAAAAAAGCACTATTCACTTTTTGCATTGACATGTATCAACCCAAAACATGCCCAGAAACATAAAAAATTATTGGTTGCTTAAGGATTTTTTTCGGAAAATTACAATAGGTAAATAAATTACTTATCTTGTTTCGTATAACACAAATCCAAAACCTATGAATGGTATATTCAGTTCTTCGCTTGGGAAAAAATTAATCATGAGCATCACAGGACTTTTCCTGATGATGTTTCTTTTGGTACACCTTACCGTTAACCTCATGCTTCTTTTTGGCGATGGTAAACTTTTTAATTTTGCGGCAAATTTTATGGCAACTAATCCGTTAATCGAAGTTGTTGAGCCAGTACTTGCCATTGGATTCATTATTCACATCATCTATGCAAGTATCATCACCTTGCTTAACCTAAGAACAAGACCAATGGCTTACGCCGAAACCAGTTCAAATGGCGTTACATCTTGGGCCTCAAAGAATATGTATATTCTTGGAGGAACAATATTCATTTTTCTGGTAATTCACCTTACAAATTTCTTTTGGAAAATCAAGTTTGGTGAAGTTGCCACCCTTTCTTATGATAATGGCTTAACCCAAATAACGGATACATATTCACTTGTTTCTGGGCTATTTATTACCTACTGGTGGTACAACCTAATTTACATTGCAGGTGCCTTGCTCCTTGGATTTCATTTAAGCCATGGATTCTGGTCGGCATTTCAAACCTTAGGTTGGAATAATAAAATATGGATCAAACGCCTTGAAATTATAGCCTATATCTATGCAATTATTATTGCAACTGGTTTTACCATTATTCCTCTATATTTTCTAATTCTGAAATAAAATTCCATATATGAGCAAACTAAACTCAAAAATACCGGATGGTCCATTAGCCGATAAATGGACAAATCATAAAGCATCACTTAAACTTGTTAACCCCGCAAACAAGGGCAAACTTGATATAATTGTAATTGGAACTGGACTTGGGGGCTCTTCTTCTGCTTCAACCCTTGGGGAGCTTGGTTATAATGTAAAAGTATTTAGCTATCAGGATAGCCCTCGCCGTGCACACTCTGTTGCTGCACAAGGAGGTATCAATGCTGCAAAGAACTATAAAAACGATAACGATAGCATCTATCGTCTTTTCTACGATATGCTTAAGGGGGGAGATTTTCGTGCCCGCGAAGCCAATGTTTACCGTGCTGCGGAGGTCAGTAATTTGGTAATAGATCACTATACTGCACTCGGAGTTCCCTTTGCTCGAGATTACGGTGGAACCATCGATAATAGATCGTTTGGAGGTGTTCAGGTTTCTCGCACCTTCTATGCAAAAGGGCAAACAGGTCAACAATGCTTAGTTGGTGCATACTCTGCACTTACAAGGCAAATAGCAAAAGGTACTGTTACTATGTACCCCCGACGTGAAATGCTCGATTTAGTAATTGTTGATGGCAAGGCACGTGGAATTATTACTCGTAACCTTGTAACTGGCGAAATAGAAAGACACTCAGCACATGCTGTAGTTCTTGCAACAGGTGGTTATGGCACAATTTACTACATGTCAACTCTTGCGCTAAATTCAAATGCATCGGCTACATGGAAAGCACATAAAAAGGGAGCTTTTTTTGCCAACCCAAGTTTTGTACAGATACATCCAACCTCTATACCTGTTTTAAACAGCTATCAATCCAAACTGACGTTGATGTCCGAATCTTTGAGAAACGACGGTCGAGTTTGGGTTCCCAAAAAACAAAAAGATACCAGAAAACCGAATGATATCCCAGAAGATGAGCGTGATTACTATCTCGAACGTCGTTACCCAGCATTCGGAAATCTTGTACCCCGAGATGTAGCCTCACGTGCCGCTAAAGAACGTTGCGATGCTGGATTTGGTGTTGGCTCTACAGGACTTTCTGTTTATCTTGATTTTCGTGATGCCATTAAGAAAAAGGGTAAAAAAGTTATTGAAGAGAATTATGGAAATTTATTCGATATGTACGAAAAAATTTCTGGAGAATCACCTCTTGAAACACCAATGCGTATATACCCAGCAGGTCATTACACCATGGGTGGTCTATGGGTTGATTATAATCTTATGACCACAATTCCTGGTCTGTTTGCCGTTGGCGAATCAAACTTCTCCGACCATGGGGCAAATCGATTAGGTGCTAGCTCCCTAATGCAGTGCTCCGGCGATGGATATTTTATACTCCCTTATACCATCACTGATTACCTTGCGTCTGACATTAAAACACCCAAAATAAAAACTGATAGTCCTGAGTTTGAAGTTGCCGAAAAAGAGGTTAGCGAAAGGGTTAAAAAACTTTTAAGCATCAATGGGAAAGAAACCCCTACCTCCTATCATCGTCGATTAGGTAAGATAATGTGGGATTATTGTGGTATGGTTCGTAACGAAGAGGGTTTGAAAAAAGCACTTGTTCTGATTAAGGAACTAGAGGATGAATTTTGGAAAAACCTAAAAGTTGCAGGCAAAGCCGAGGAGTTAAACCAAGAACTTGAAAAAGCTGGTAGAGTAATGGACTTTTTTGAACTTGCCAAACTACTTTGTACTGATGCTTTGAACCGAAAGGAAAGTTGTGGTGCCCACTTCCGCGAGGAGAGTCAAACCGAAACAGGCGAAGCTAAGCGTGATGATAATAATTTCTCTTACGTTGCTGCTTGGGAGTATAAAGGCCAAGGGCAGGAACCAGATCTTCACAAAGAGGAACTTAAATTCGAATACGTGAAACTTCAGGAACGTAGTTACAAGTAACCAATATTATCAGTTTCTCCGTGTTATTCTGTAAAAAATTCGTGTGCTCTGTGTTGAAAAACTCTAACACAGAGTTCCACGAAGGTTACACAGAAACTCACAGAGTCAAATAAAATAGCCGTTAATTAAATAACTTTCCGACAAATGAATATAAAACTCAAAATATGGCGACAACCAAATGCTAAGAGCAAAGGTCGCTTCGAAACTTACCCGTTAAATGATGTATCATCTGAAATGTCGTTCCTTGAGATGCTCGATTATCTTAATAACAGCCTAATTAAGGAGGGCAAAGAACCCGTTGCCTTTGAGCATGATTGTCGCGAAGGAATTTGCGGGTCTTGTGGAATGTACATCAGTGGTCGTCCACATGGCCCACAGCATAAAACAACCACCTGTGAACTTCGCATGCGAGAATTCAAAGACGGACAAACAATTACCGTAGAGCCATGGCGTGCTGCAGCATTTCCTATAATTAAAGATTTAATTGTAGATCGAAATGCTTTTGATAAGATAATGCAATCTGGGGGATTTATCTCTATTAATACTGGCGCAGCACAAGATGCCAACAGCATCCTTGTTCCAAAAAAGAATGCTGACGAGGCATTCGATTCAGCATCGTGCATAGGCTGTGGAGCCTGCGTTGCAGCTTGTAAAAACTCATCAGCCATGCTTTTCATTTCTGCAAAAGTTACTCATCTGGCACAGTTTCCTCAGGGAAGAACAGAGGCGGAAATTAGAGTAAAAAATATGGTTGCCAAAATGGAGGAACTAGGGTTTGGAGGATGCACAAATACACGAGCCTGTGAGGCCGAATGTCCCAAGGGGATTTCCATTTCGAATATAGCCAAACTAAATAGAGAGTTTTTTGTAGCCAAATTAAAGGATTAAACCGATATTATAACCTTAAAAAAGAAGGCGGTAAAAAACCGCCTTCTTTTTTTCATTCTAATCAATCCTACGGAGCAAAAACCCATCCCTCCCACGATTTTTGAAGATTAGGGCTGCTATTGAGTTGAGGATCTTGTTCCTTATAATTAGTTCGTAAAGATTCAATCGAAACATTCTCTTTTAGGTAATCGAACATATCCTTGTATGAAACTTTCCCTTTACAATCTTTCAATTTTTTCAAAAAATAGTATGTAAACATTCCATGCCCTTTTTCAGAAAATGGTAAAGATGATTGCTCACCTGAACATGCAGTGAAAACAACAATATTTCCAACAGCCTCATCTTCTCTAGGTTTTATTCTAACTCCTCTCGCACTAACCAAGCCACCTTCACGACCACCACCAGAAAAACAAGCATCTAGTATAACTGAAACCCTTTTAGCTCCACAACTATTTAACTTTTCATAAAGATCAGATAGTTTAATACCCTGATTGATATTTATAATATTTACATCTACAGGTATCAGATATGGCATTCGAGTCTCTTCATCAGGAAATCCATGTCCTGCATAATAAAAGAAAAGTTCAGCCATTCCATTCATTTTAGAGATAATCTTAGTCACCAATTCAATCTTCTGATTCATTGTTCCAGCCGTGGCATTGGTAAGGAAAAAAATATTTCGCTCCTCAAGGCCAAGAACCTTTTGAGCGTACATCTTAAATGCTGTTGCATCGTTTATTGCATACCTAACATTGGATTCAGCCCCTAGATTTTTTTGATAGCTCGAATAATCCTCATTTCCAATAACCAATGCAAATCGTTTTGGGTTTGAGGGATTTACGGGAATATCAATATCAACATCTGATTGTATGCTTATTGCAGGCTGCGTATTTGGTATAATATTTTGATTTGCCACAGTTTTACTGATTCCAATCTGATTACTACTTGTGTTGCTAACACTCCCATATGCAATTATTGCTGGTTTCGAATTAACCATTTCACCTCCATTCGAAACTTTAAGAACGATGCTATTATTCCCTGAATTTAGCGCTACCTTTTTCTGAAAATAGTAATCATTTTCAATTTTAACTAAATCGTCTTTTGAAGCGGGAACTGGAAAATCATTTACAAAAAGTAATAGATTTGATATCGTCTTCAACGACGTAATTTTAGCTTTTACGATATACTCTTCAAGTTGAGATTGTTCCACGGTTTGTGGAGAAATCCAAGAGATACTGGGTTGTGGGCAAATTAATGTTTTAACGTTCCAATAATCAGTATAAATAATTGTTGAATCGGGTGCTTCAAAACCCATCCAATTTCCCATCAATGGTTCATATGGCATTGAATGAACAAGTTCCTCATTGAGGAAAAAGCAATACGTATTATCAACCTTCCGGATAGTTAACTTATTGTAATCCTTAGTTTTCACTAAAGGTGATTTTACCCATTTTAGGATGGGAACCCACTCATCATTGATAAGTTTATTTACACGATAGTAACCGTTGCCTGAAAAACCAAAAAGATAATAGTTCTTAACATCCTTTCTGGACCAGCACATCCCAATAAAAGCATTATCGTTTCCCTTAACAAACTTTATGCTAGCCTCAATTTCAAAATCACTATTAGGGTTAATAAGAATTTCATGTCTAATTATTTTTGATACACTATCAAGAACTTGAAGAAAATAATATCCGTTTTCAATTCTTCCATTAGTTTTATATTCGTTGTTATACAGATACCATTTATTCCTATTGTCAACAAAATCATCTTTAAAAACATCAACCTTCCCCCAATTTAGAATATCCTTATACCCACTTTGAGCAAAACTTGATAGAATTGATGTTGAAATAAGCCAAACAGTTAATATTTTTTTCATTTTAGATAAACTTGAATCGTATACAAATTTATGGAATGAATCAATTAGGGTAATATAGATTCTTTGTTTTTTTTACTAGTTATTCTAAATAGAGCCTTTACAGAATATTACTTATCAGGTGCAAACCTCCATTTCTCCCAAGTTCCTTGTAATGTTGAACTCGTTTTTATTTGGGGATCCTGTTCTTGATAATTGGTTCTTAAAGATTCGATAGAAACATTCTCTTGAATGTATTTTGCCAATTCCGCATAGGATAAATCTCCCTTGCTCTCTTTCAACTTTTTAAGCAGAAAATAAGTAAACATTCCATGCCTCTTTTCTTTATATGGAAGAGATGTTTGCTCCCCCGAACTAGCTGCAAAAACGACTAGATTTCCAATGGCATCTTCCTCTTTAGGCCGAACCTTAACACCTCTTGAGTTAATTAAGCCACCCTCGCGCCCACCACCAGAAAAACAGGCATCAAGGAAAACTGAAACTCTCTTTGCTCCGCAACCATTGAGTTTCTGATAAAGATCAGAAAGTTTTATCCCTTGATTAATGTTCAGAATATTAACATCAACGGGAATAAGGTATGGAATCTTTGTGTTTTCATCCGGGAAACCATGTCCGGCATAGTAAAAAAACAGTTCAGCCGAACCATTCAACTTTGAAGCAATTCTCGTAATTAATTCAATCTTTTGATTCATTGCACCAGCTGTTGCATTGGTTAAAAAGAAAATATTTCGATCTTCAACACCTAATATTTTTTGTGCATAAATTTTAAACGCTGTTGCGTCATTTATTGCATAGGCAACATTCGCCTCTGAACTCAAATTTCTTTGGTAACTCATATAATCTTCATTACCAATTATTAATGCAAATCGCTTTGGATTGATAGGATTTTGTGGAATATTCTCATCAATGTCAGAGGTTCCTACATTACTGATGACATCTTCTTGCTTTGATATTGGTACCTGAACGGTTTTAGTTTCACTACCATACATCACCATTATTGGATTTGAAATAGCATTTCCCTGAGAATTTGATGTGCTTAGCACAACCTTATTTCCACCTTGAGATAGCAGAACTTTCTTTTGAAAAAAATACTCCTTACCAATCTTAACTAAATCATCCTTTGATACCTTAACAGGAAAACCATTATTGAGAAGCGTAAATTCTGAAATTTCAGTCCCCGAAGTAATTTTCGCTTTTAAAAGGTACTCATCGTTACTTGAATTTGCTGAATTATTTGAGGGATCTATCCAAGTAATAATAGGTGATTTATATAGAATTTGTGAAGCTCTAAAGAAATCAACTCTTATAGATGATTTGTCATTTACCTGAATGCCAAGCTTATTGCATCTAACCGGTTCGTATGGCATTTGATGAATAAGATTTTCGTTTACAAAGAAGTAGAAGGTATTTTCAACTTTACGAACAGTTAATTTATTGTACTCATCTTGCTCAATCAATGCTTTTTTCCAATCCAAAATAACAGTCCATTTCCCATTCTCTATTTTTTTTATAACATAATAGCCATTTCCAGACATTCCAAGAGAATAACTATTATCACCATCAACCCACGACCATTCTAATGCATTCATATTATTATCCTGCCCCGATATGTACTGAATGCTTGTTTCAATCTCCCAGTCACCGGATGTATTCATATTGATGTCTTTGTAAACAACCCGAGGTTGGTCTACAAGGGATTCAACATTGTAATACCCTGATTTTATATTTGCTCGGGTCTTGCCATTATCACCAGTATACCAATTGCTTGAATTATCATCAAAATTATCAAAAAGAATATCCTTTCTATCACTGGGTGCTATATCAGTGTATAATACCTGAGAGTAGCAGTAGGAACAAATTGTTATAATTAGTCCCGAAAATATTATCTTTTTCATTGAAGTAATTTTTCTAATACAAAGTTAAATTATTTCAATTGTTTAGCACATTATAATGGGTAACAAAAAATGAAAATTATGTATATCGGGTTTGACTTTACACTTTTTGAGCTTTCCTAAATGTTTACGTCTATTAAGAATCTTGGTTTATCCCCTTTGAAGAAGAAAAGAGCCTGCGAAGATTAGTTGTTAATATCAAAAAATATGCCTTCGCTCAATATTTATGAACACTTTAGCAAAAGAATAGGTTCAAAGATTATACTAGTTAGGTTTGGAGAAAAATCAGGATTACATCACTTAAAAACTATTCCGATATTCGATTCAAGTGGCTAGCTAATGATACAATACGGTGTATTCTGATACGTGTAATTATTCAATTCATCTAAAACGCTAAATATATTTCTCATAATCAATAGCATATTAACTTTCACTTAATAGCTAGCGACTTGGGTCAATTATATCGAACCTTATACAATATCTGATTTATTGGAACTTTGATCCTTTGATCCTCTCATATAAATAATTAGCCCATTTAGGAAGTTGCGAAGGAGTTGATCACCACAAGGCTTATAGTTTGGGTGATCATCCTTTCTAAATACAGCACTTAACTCACTTCTTGTAATATTAAAATCAACAAGTTTAAGAATCTGTATAATATCTTCATCCCTTAAATGAAGAGCAACTCGTAATTTTTTTAGTACATCGTTGTTTGACATTCAAAGTAAGATGAATTAATTAAAACCTAATAGCTCTCAATCAAGCGTTTTATATTGTAATGTAACTCTTTTACTGCTTTTTGATGGAAAATGGGATACAACCTCTTTTCTCTAAACTTTGATCTATTTCGATATCTTGTTTCTTGGGTTATTAGCGTATTACCATCGCTAGTTTCAACTAGTTTTACTTCTTGTGAGCCCTCTGTCATTCCATTATTCAGGTAGCAAAACTGAATTATCTTATTCTCCTCATCCACCTTAGTTACTTCCAAAGCTACACCAATATTTTTAATTCCTCCAAGTAATTTAAGGTTTAAGAAAAAAATCTCCCCCTCCTCAATATCTTTAAAATCATCATCATTATAGAATATTTGATTCAATCGTTTTGAGTATAAGAAACCGAAGGAAACCATCCTTCCACTATATTCATCTTTTGGTTTTAACCCCTTTAACTTTTTCCATACTTTTTGAATCACCTCTCGAATAATATTTGAACTTTTTTGATAGCTGTACTTTAAAGAATCCTGTACATCATAACACGATGGTTTAAGGTCGCTAAAAAATTCTACTCCATTAAGAGTCTGCTGTTGAACAAGTTCTCTAACCTTTTTTTGTGGAATTCTCTCAAGGTTAACGGTTGATATGGGCAATTGAGCATATGAGGATCTACTGCACATAATACAAGAAAATAGCACCAAAAAAATCAATATCCTTATATTGGTATTTTGCTTCAATGTATTCAAAATTAAAGTTTTATTGGCACATCTACCTAATCTCTCAGAGCGTAAAATCCGACTTTTTTAGGATTAAAGAGTCTATTTAACTCTATCAAAGATAATTATTTCGGTGAATTTGTATATTTCCCGATGAAAAACTTAGAAATTTAACCAAAACAGAAATCATTATTGTGACTAAACACCTTTATCACCGAATATGATGTAAATCAAGAGTGAGCAAATAATTCAATAGTGCTCAAAAGGGGTATACAAAAAATCACTATTTTTATTATGCAATTACTCATAGGGTTATTTTATTATTGACACTCTTATTACGAAAAGCATTAACAAAAATGAGAAACATATTTTTGATTTTAATGATTGGAAATATTTTAGTTGGAGATCTCTTCGCTCAGTCTCCCAATCTAAATAAAAGTACAATTATTAACAAATACGTTCAATCAGATAAAGAATTGAAGGAAAAAGTATCTAAAGAATTAATCAAGCAAAATATTGATTTTGATAGCCTATTTCATTACCTTAAACAGGGGAAGTTGTTTAGCAGTGATGTACAAAAGGGATTTCTTGAGCGTAACTTTAAAAATAAGTTTGGGGTTGAACACCCAAACCTTGTTTTTATTCCTTACAAGTATGATCCAAAGAAAAAGTACCAAGTTCATCTTTTCCTTCATGGCGCTGTTTCAAGTTTTGACATGTACCAAGTTAGTAGATCTATAAATAGAGCAGATACAAGTTGGCGTTCAGTAAATAAAATTTGCATGTTTCCTGCTTCTTGGGTTTTTTCAAAATGGTGGAACTATAGTCAGTATGAGAATATTTCAAAACTTATAGGCTATATCAAAGAGTATTATAATGTGAATGAAAATGACATTTACATAAACGGCATTTCCGATGGTGCTACAGGTTTGTTCTATCTTTCAAATTTTTATCAAACCCCTTTTTCATGCTATCTACCCTTTATTGGCAGCATGCATATGTTACACAAAGTTCCCGACAAGCAATTCTATATGAAAAATTATCAAGGACTTTCATTTTTTGTTGTTAACGGAAGGGAAGATGAAATTTTTGATATTCAAAGTGTTATCCCATATGTGAATGAACTTAAAACTGTGACTAAAGATGTTAAATTTATTGTTGTAGACTCATCAAAACACAACACAAATTGGTATCCTGTTTTAAGAGACTCAATAAAGGGTTTTATATCAGCTCATAAACGAAACCCTTTCCCCGATTATATTTACTATGCAACGGAAAAGCCAGATACTTTTGGCAGAAAATTTTGGGTTGTAATTGATAAGATCGGAAGAATGAAAAATGAATATGCCTCTGATTCTACAAGAATGATATATTACAATCAATCTGATTCAACGTTAAATCACACAAGGCTTTTTGGACAAATAGAAGTGGTTAAAACAGGTAATATAGTTAATGTCAGAACACAGAATGTGAAAAAATATACCCTCTTAATATCTCCTGATTTTTTTGATCTAAGCAAACCGATAACAGTATTTACTAATAATTATTTATCATTTGATGGTATGCTAACAAAGGATATTAGAACTCTTATTAAGTACAATATCATGGACAACGATAGAACAATGCTCTATTCTTCGGAACTAAAAATAACCGTTGGGAAAATAATCAAAAAGGAGTAAGTTTCGTAACAACTATTGGATAAGACACATCCTTACTTCTGTTCTAAAGCTTTTCCATAAATCCTGAATGCCAGAACAAGATCCATTAATCTTAGTATCAACAACAGATCTAAAAGTGGCAAAGCGATTTTTATCTTTTAACGCTTGTCCAATAAATGTTGTCCACTTAACAACGTTAATATCAATATCCTGCTCATTAAATGCAGTAAAGTACTCACAAGGATATGTTTCAACAAACTCTAAGCATTTACTAGAGACTAAATTTAGCATCTTTTCATCCGACAAATCCACTATCTGATTAAATATGAAGAAGTAAAATGGCCTTGTTTCCTCATTTTTTGTAAGAACGCTATCTAGAATTCCATAAGTAATTGCATTGTTAGAAATTGCCAATTCGCCTTTAAAAAACATTTTTGAATGGGAATCAATTTGAGGATGATTTAGGTAAAAACTAACTTGATGACCGACGAGCGTACTAATTCTATTTTTATTCCTATAATCATTTTGCTTCGATTGATTTTTCGTTGCTGCTGTTTGGGCTAAAGCATTACCAATCAAAAAAATAAATATTACTACAAATGCATTTCTCATTTTTTATCGCTGTCGTTTAATTTTTATTTATCTTATTGTAAATCTAAAGGAACTCACGTTATTGTAACTTTCCTATTACCTCTTTTGGGCTATTACTCCAAAGAGCTAAAAAATTATCCGCCAAAACTATAAAATCAAATTTTTCTTTTAATAACTTATAGGGGTATTTTACACAAAAGTATCATAATAAAAAACGAAGTGTATTTTCGTTGATTTATGGTTATGCAAAATTGAATGTTTTTAAAAATGAAAAAATAATGAAACTTTAATCACTTTTGAATAATAAAATCGTATAATTCTCATTATATATATAATAACTGACCATTTAGAATTAGAAAACGTATCAATCTATAAACTTACTAAACGATTAATACTATCAAAAATATAATGTAAATCGACTTTTTTTAATTATGATTGCAGTTTAATTGCATCAATTGGGGCGTGATTTTTGTTGAAAATTTAGCATATATGAATACAAATAGATTGTACAATCAGTTCATGGTTCTTTTCGGAAGTATAATGACAGTATTCTACTTTGGAATTGGACTATATTTTATTTTTTCAGGTAATGTATCACATATCGATAAGTTTATACGTTATTTAGTTGGAGGAACATTTATTTTCTATGGCATCTATAGGCTATTTAGAACCATAATGAAAGTTAAAGAAGAGTTCTTTTCAGATAAGTATGATTCAATGTAACTAGAAGACCGGTGGGTTATTTTTTTATTGAATCTGTTAAGCGACACTTTATATTTTGATGTCTGCTTAGTACCAGATATTCAAAATTTTATTATCATTGCGTGCCTAATTTTGTTTTATTTTAACTTAAAAAAATGAATAAAAAGGTTAGTACTTATACATTTAATGGGATATGGATAACCCTTTTAATCCTGTCGCTTTTATTCATTTCATGTTTATCAGGAAGCAAAAAAGCCATTGATGAAACTCCAACTCGAGGAAGTATTAAGATTTTTGTAGATGAATCATACCAACCAATTATAGATTCAGAAATATATACATTTACAAGTCTTTATACATACGCTAATATTACACCAATATTCAAACCCGAAGTTGATGTTATTAATGATTTTATGAATGACTCGGTTAAGGTTATTGTAACAAATAAAAAACTTACCGATGCTCAGATTAAGTATTTAAGGGATACACTTATAATTGCTCGAACTTTTGCTTTTGCTTATGATGCATTAGCTTTGATTGTAAATAATTCCAATCGAGATTCATTACTATCCTATAATACAATTAAGAATATTTTTCTTGGCAACATTAAAACTTGGAAGGATATTAATGATAAATCGAATCTCAGTAACATAAGTATAGTATTCGATAATACTAAATCTGGTAATATTAGGTATTTTAAGGAAAAATTTGAAATCACGAATAAACTTCCAAATAACTTCTATGCTGTTAACTCAAACGAGGAGGTCATTAACTTTATCAAAAAGAACCCGAATGCTTTAGGCATTATATCTGTTAATTGGATTAGTGATAAAGACGATCCTCGTAGTCAAAAATTCATCAACGAGGTAAAAGTTATTGGTGTTTCATCCGAATTTGATCCGTCATCATATTATTTGCCTGAACAAGGTTCAATATATAACAAATCATACCCTTTTACACGTGAGGTATATCTTATTTCACGTGAAACATTTTCGGGACTTGGTTCTGGTTTTATTTCCTGGGTTACCCATGATCAGGGTCAAAGGATAGTACTAAAATCGGGTCTTGTACCGTCTGTTGCCCCAATTCGACTAATTCAAGTAAAACACTAAATAATGTTTGACATAACCATAACACATATGAGAAAAGTTTGTTTTAAATCGGTTTTATTATTAGCAAGTTTGTTTTGCATTTTTGTTACAAGCAATATCAATGCACAAGATCTACAAACTGCTATTACCCTAACCAGAAGCGAGCAGTACGATGAGGCGGAAGCAGCTTATAATCAAATTATTCAAAAGGAACCCAATGTTAGTAAGAATTACTTCTTCCTTGGTGAAAACATATTGTTAAGCTATTTTGCCGATACAATTTCAAACTCCTTAAAAGAATTAACCACTCAAGCAAAAGATGTTTATCTAAAAGGTGTAAATGCAGATAGTTTGAATCCTTTAAACTACATAGGTCTATCAAAAGTGGCTTTCTACTTAGGACAAGATCAAGAAGCTGCAAAATTCAGACTAAAGGCAAAGAAAAACCTGCCTGCTTACAAGAAAGTCTCCAAAATTCTGAACCCAAAAGATTACGCTTTTGCATTAGCAAAACTCGCCGAATCTTATATTAGAAACGAAAAGGTTGATACCTCTAAGGCTTTGCCTTTACTTAAAGAGGCGATTAACATTGATTCAAAAACCCCTGAAATCTTTATTATTGCAGGTGATATCTATTTCCTTGCAAAGGATGGATCAAATTCAATTAGAAACTACAATATTGCAAATAATCTTGATAAAACTCGTCCTACTGCAAATATGAAGATTGGTAGTATTTACATGAAGGGGAGAAATCTAACTGCTGCAATTCCATACTTTGAAGAAGCAATTAAATTAAACGCTAACTATGCTCCTGCATATCGTGAACTTGGTCTGCTCTGGTCAATGGCCGGTAAATATGATAAATCGAAGGAGTACTTTAAGAAATATCTTGAGATAACTAAAGGTAATATTCCCGCTAAAATTCGTTACGTCACTGCTCTTTTCTATGCAAAAGAGTATGATGAGGCTGTGAAAAATGTTGAGGAGATATTCAGTATAGATCAAAAGAGAACTTACTTAAACCGCATTGCTGCTTACTCAAGTTTTGAGAAAAATCCACCAGCTTATGATAAGGCATTGGCATACATGGATAAACTATTTAAAGATATGCCCGAAGACAGAATTATCCAAAAGGACTATACCTACTATGCAAAGATTCTTTTAAAGAAAAATTCTGACTATCCCAAAATGGTACAGAATACTGAAAAATTAGAACGCGATTTAGCCAGAAATCAAGAGAGATACGATGCCGCCAAAACAGCAGACGCAAAGGAAAAACTCAAAGTTCAAATAGATACACTTACAAATCAAATTACCAAATTCAGAAAATTAATTTCTATAGATGATGTTGAACTCGACAAAGCATTTTTAGCCTATAAAAAAGCACACGAATTAACACCCGAAGATAAATATCTATTAAACGATGTTGCAGTAAATCTTTACAACTTCAAACGTTTTAATGAATCCGCAAAATATTTTGAAAAACTGATTGCTCTAGGGAAAAATGATGCTAATGATTATTTGCAAGTAGGAAAAGCATACAACCAAGGTAAAAACTATGTCAAAGCAGATTCAGCTTTATCAATTTTAGTTCAAAAATTCCCAGATAATATTCAAGGTTATGTTTGGATTGCAAATACATATTCTGCAATGGATCCTGATAATAACAAGGGAATTGCTAGACCAAAATTTGAAATGGTAATTCAAAAAGCACGTATGGATAGTGTTAAATATGCCTCAGATCTATTCAATGCATACCGTTTCATGGGAGGTGATTATTTCTCTCAAAAGAATTATGTAAAAGCCAGAGAATACTACTATAGAATTGTTAATCTTAGCGCAGATAATAAAGATTATAAAACCATTGGTTATAATTCTATTGGATTAACTTACTATTCAAACAGTGAGTTTGACAAAGCTATTGAAGCATATAGAAAGACGCTAGAAATAGATCCTAAGAATCAAAATGCTACCATTTCAATAAAGAACGTTGAAATAGCAAAGAATAATCAAGTACAAGTAAAACCTAATGAGATAAAGGGTCTCGTTAAGGATGTATTTGGTAGTCCAATTGCTAGTGCCTCTGTACGTGTTAGAGATACAGCTGCTGAGGCATGGACAAATGCCGACGGAAAATATGCTTTTGAAATTCCTGAAGGCTCCGAAGCATTAATCGTAAGTGCAAAGGGTTATAAATCAAAAGAGGTTATAATTACTAAAGCACGAATCTATAATATCAGCCTTGAACAACAATAAGTATTTGTTTTACAGCATAATAGCAATTCATCAAATATGCTGTAGAGCAATAAAAAGTAAATAAATGAATCTATATATTTGCAACTTAAAAAAATTCTAAACCTAACCAAACAATACGACAATGAGTAAAAAAGGAAGTAAGTTTAAAGATGTGTTTGCATCAATTTTCGCAACTGGTGCTATTTTGGTAGCATTTGCTATTTCCCTTTATCTATTTATTTTTATAATGGGAAGTCCTGTTAACTTTGAAGGTGGTAACCCTGCTGGACATCCACTACCAGGTAACTATTTAGGTATTATTTATAAAGGTGGAGTTATTGTTCCTATTCTTATGACTTGCGTTTTAGTACTTCTTATCTTCACATTCGAAAGATTTATTACATTATCAAGAGCTCAAGGAAAAGGTAGATTAAATACTTTCGTTCGTAACCTTCAAAACCTAATGAATGAAGGTAAAATTGATGAGGCATTAGTTTCATGCGATAAACAACAAGGTTCTCTAGCAAATGTTATGAGAGCAGGCCTTACCCGCTACAATGATCTTAAAAATGATAAGGAATTAGAAAAAGATCAGAAAATTCTTTCAGTACAAAAATCTCTTGAAGAGGCAACAGCTCTTGAACTACCTATGCTAGGTAAAAACATGATTATTTTTTCAACTTTGGCATCTATCTCCGTGCTAATCGGTCTTATTGGTACTGTACTTGGTATGATCAAGGCTTTTGCTGCTTTGGCTCAATCAGGTGCTCCAGATGCTCTTGCTCTTGCAACAGGTATTTCTGAGGCTCTTATTAACACTGCATTTGGTATTACTGGTTCTACAATCGCTATTGTTATGTACAACTACTTCTCATCAAAAGTTGATGGTTATACATTCAAAATTGATGAAGCTGGTTTCAGCTTGACCCAGACCTTTGCAGCATCATTAAAAAACTAATTTAACTTTTGGCTTAAACCCAAAAAGTACGATCCATGCCAAAGATTAAATTACCAACAAAGTCCCCACATATTGATATGACGCCGATGGTTGACTTATTCTCGGTTGTTTTAACATTCTTAATGTTAACCACAACTATGAGACAACCAGAACCGGCTCCTATCGATACACCCTTTTCGATTTCAGATAAAACTGCCCCTGAAGCCAATATTATGACTGTTCTCTTATCAAAGGACAGCAAAGTATTCTTCAATATAGATAATGGTAAGGATACCGCTTTCCATTTTAAGGGCAAAATTCTGACAGAAATGGGTAAAAGGTACGAAATGACCTTTACCCCAGAAGAGGTGAAACAATTTGAAGCCTACCCGTCATCGTTTGGTTTACCCATACAGAAAATGCATGAATTTATTAAAACGAAAGACGCAAAAGAAAGGGCAACCCTACAAGTTAATGGTATCCCTGTCGATTCAACCGATAATCAGCTAGCTCTTTGGATTCTATTTGCACGCCAAGTTAACCCTGCGGTTCAAGCTTGTATTAAAGGTGATAACGATGCTCCGTATCCAATTGTAAAAAAGGTGCTGGATATTTTACAAGATAAAAATGTAAACAGGTTCAACCTGATTACAAATCTTGAAGTAACTAAGGTAACTACTCAAAGCGAACAGTGATATGGGAGAAATAATTCAAGAGGAAAAACAAAAAGGTGGAAAAAAGAGACCTAAGCATCACTCTACCCACATTGATATGACCCCGATGGTTGACCTTATGTGTCTTCTCATCACGTTCTTCATGCTTACAACAGCTTTTAGTAAATCAAAGGTAATGGAAATAGCCCTACCTGAAAGGGATCCTAAGGTTAAACCACCCCCAGTTTCTAAAGCTAGAACCGTAAATATCATACTTGGTCCCGAAAATAAAGTTTTTTGGTATCCTGGTATGGTAGAAAACCCAAAGAGTCCTCCTCCGCTACAGGAAACAAACTTTAGCGATCAAGGTATTCGTAAGATGTTACTCGAAAGAAATAAATTCTTATTCAAAAAAGTAGCTGCATTTAGAGAGAAAACCATTAAGGAGAACCCTACTATGAGTAGAGACTCTTTGCTTGCAAACATCAAAAGGTTTAATAAACTTGATGACTCTGGGCCTATTGTTCTGATAAAGGCGTATAAAGATTCAAGATATGCTAATGTTGTTGATATTATCGACGAAATGGCTATCTGTAATATAATACGTTACGCTATAGTAGATATTAATTACGTGGAAGAAGATATGGTGAAAACAGCTATGGCTGCCTCTACCAAATCAACTAAACCACAATAGAAAAGCCCATATACATTGAGCATTATGGAAAATGAACTAAAAAATATTCCCTCTTTTGACGACATCGTTTTCGAAAACAGGAATAAAGAGTATGGAGCTTATAATATTCGCAAAAAGTACAACCGTACCGTTTTGTGGGCGATGCTTGTGGGTACAATTATCCTTGGCACCGTAATTATTACTCCATATGTAATGGCTTCTGTTAGTGAACGAAGACAACAAAAAGAGGAAAAAGCCGTTACGGCTGAAATGGAGAAATTGGATACACCACAAGAAGAAATTGCTCCACCTCCACCTCCACCTCCACCAGCGGAAGCTCAGGCTGTGGTTAAATATGTTGCACCAGTTGTTGTTGACTCTGTTAAGACAGAAGATAGAGGAGATTTTGCAACCGTAGATGAGGTAAAAGAAACTGTAACAGACGAGGCTGTAGTTGAGGTTGTTGAACAACCAAAGGAAGAAGTTCAAGAGGTTAAAGAAGAAGAAGTATTCCTTGTAGTTGAAGAGATGCCTAGTTTTGGTACTGGTGATGCAAATGGATTCCGCAGCTATGTTTCTGCAAATATGAAATACCCTGAAGTTGCCGCAGAAAACGGTATTCAAGGACGTGTATTTGTTCAATTTGTTGTTGAATCTGATGGTCGCTTAACCAATGTTAAGGTTATCCGCGGTGTAGACCCTGCGCTTGATAGAGAAGCTGTTAGGGTAGTTGAAGGATCACCCAGATGGAATCCTGGTAAGCAGAGAGGTAAACCAGTTCGTGTATCATTTACCTTCCCAATTACTTTTGTTCTTCAGTAAATAAATTTATTTCTGTATATTTAAAAACCCTGATTTAATTTATCAGGGTTTTTTTATAAAAATACTTTCCACATGGCAAATCCAGTTATTACCTCTCGTAAAGCCGAAACGGCAATTCTTATTGGTATTATACTTCCGCGTCAGGCGGAGGAAGATATTCGTGATTATCTTGACGAATTAGAGTTTTTAGCCGAAACAGCAGGCGCTATAACGCAAAAGAGATTTTTACAAAAGGTTGATGCACCTAATCCCAAGACCTTTATCGGGTCAGGAAAAGTACTGGAAATTAAAGAGTACGTTGAGCAAAACGAAATTGACCTAATCATTTTTGATGATGAGCTTACTCCGACTCAACTTAGAAATCTTGAGAAGGAGTTTGAAAGAAAAGTATTAGATAGGACAAATTTAATTCTTGATGTTTTCGCTCAACGAGCAAAAACAGCTTATGCAAAAACGCAGGTAGAATTAGCACAGTGCCAATTCCTTTTGCCAAGACTTACCCGATTGTGGACTCACCTTGAGCGCCAACGAGGAGGAATTGGGATGAGAGGCCCTGGTGAAACTGAAATTGAGACAGACCGTCGTGTGATTAGGGAGAAAATATCAAAACTAAAAGAAGAATTAAAAAAGATTGACCGACAAATGTCGACTCAGCGAAAAGGCAGAGAAAGTATTGTTCGTGTGGCTCTTGTAGGTTATACAAATGTAGGAAAATCAACCATAATGAACATGCTCAGCAAATCTGACGTTTTTGCAGAGGATAAACTTTTTGCAACCCTTGATACAACGGTTCGTAAGGTTGTATTTGAAAATCTTCCCTTTTTGCTGTCGGATACCGTTGGGTTTATTCGTAAACTACCACATCAACTTGTTGAATCATTTAAATCTACGCTTGATGAGGTTCGAGAGGCAGATTTGCTACTACATGTTGTTGATATCTCACACCCAGCATTCGAAGAACAGCTAAATGTTGTTGTTCAAACATTACAAGAGATAGGTGCAGCAGACAAACCTGTATTACTAGTTTTTAATAAAATAGATGCCTATAAGTGGGTTAAAAGGGATGAAGATGATCCATCACCACTTAGAAGTAAAGAAAATTACAGTTTAGAGGAACTTAAGAATAGCTGGATGGCTAAAAGTAACTCTCCTTCAATCTTTATATCCGCAAAGCATAAAACAAATTTTGACGAATTTCGAGAAAAAATTTACAATTTGGTTAGGGATATACATACTACAAGGTATCCTTATGATAAGTTTCTGTACTAGGTTTTCATGCTAAAAATCTTATAGTAATATTATAAGTTTTACAATTAAGTACTTGCCACTTAAAACATTATATCTTCAATTATTAAAAATTGATATCTGGAATAGCTATGAAAAATAAATTTTACAACATCAGCAAAGGTTTATTCAAGATGCAATTAGCGTCGCAAAGCCTTTCAGGGTTCATGAAACCTAAAAAAAACAGACCTGTTAAAGAACTCCTAACAATTCGTTTTTCTTCACTAATCGCAATTTTAATTTTTTTCATGATTGGTTGTAGTAAAGAAGATGATAATATTGAAAAACCGAATCCTCTTATCTCAGAATTTGTAGAAGAGGTGAACTCCGATAGCCTCAGAAATTCTGTGGAATGGCTTCAAAATATGCAAACCCGGTTTATGTTAGCCAATAATAGAAGGCTAGTTGCAAAGAATATCCAAAATAAATTTATTCAAATTGGATACCCAAATACTAAAATTGATTCATTCAGTAACACTCGATCGTTTAATAATATAGTATACCAAACTTGGCAATATAATGTGATTGCTACACTGGATGGAGGTTCAACACCAAATGACTTTTGTATCCTAGGTGCTCATTATGATTGTTATACTAAAAATGTAGATCAATTTAATTTAACACTTGGGGCAAACGATAATGCCAGTGGAGTTGCTGTTATTTTTGAAATTGCACGTTTAATCCACAAACAGGCTTTCATACCAAAAAACTCAATTCAGTTTGTTGCTTTTGCAGCAGAGGAACTTGGATTGTATGGAAGTTTGGATTTTTCGGCTAAAGTCGCAAGCTCCCAAACAAATATAGAAATGATGCTTAACTTTGATATGGTGGCTCATTGGCCTGGAAGCGATCCTTCTCTATGGACTATAAATATAGTAGATTATGAGAATTCTATGCAACTTCGTTTAAAGGCCGAAAAACTATGCTCACTTTATACTAGCTTAAAAACAATAAATAACAATACGGATTATAATCGAAGTGATAGCTATTCCTTTTTCAGATATGGTTATCAAGCACTTTTTTTTATGAGTTCAGCAACTGATAATACTTATCACACAACTGATGATATTTCATCAAACTGTAATTTTGATTATTGTAGAGAAGTAGCAAAAGCATCATACGCTTTGGTAATTGACAATAATTAGTCCTAATTTGGTCATAGCTATTATCAACTACCTGTTCATGTTTTGTTGGGGTATAGTTTAAAAGCATTATATCATGAAAAAACTCAAATTCCTTTTCCACAACCGAAAGTTGTATATTTTCTCTACTAGCATCTTGTTAATAGGGTATTCGATTATTTATCTTTTAATAACAGCAGCAAAAACGGATTTTGAGCCGCCACTTCCCTCCTCAACCGACGAACTTGATTTTCTTGATGTTGATCTTTTAACATTAAGTCAGGATGCAAAATTTGCATTCGAAAAAAAGAGCTATAAGGATGCCGCAAAAAAATATATTGAAATATTACATTATAAACCATCCGACGTTACAACACTTTACAATTTGGCAAGTTGCTATGCACTTCTTAAAAAACCAGAACTTGCTGCAAAAGCCTTAAACCATGCTTTAGATGCTGGTTTAAATGATATTTCAGGCCTGCTTTCAGATTCTGTTTGGACTAATGTTAAGAATAATCTCGTTTTCAAATCCACTTATGATCAAGCTGAGGGTTATAGAAAGGAAAGGGGTGAGCCATTTTACGCTGAGTGTAAAGTTTTAATACGTGGTCGTTTAAGACGACCCGATAGTTATGACTCCACCAAAACATACCCATTGTTGATTCTTCTTCATGGATATGGATCGTATGCAGAATCGTATATGTCCGTTAGAGACAAGATGGGTGCAACAAATTTTTTTGTTGCTGCTCCTCAAGGGCCATATCCAGAAAAACTACTGGAAATAAATAGTCCATCATACAGCTGGTTTTATCTTACTAAAAACAAAGATTTATGGAATAGGGCAGATCCAATGGCAATAGATTATATCCTTAATGTTATTGATGAGATTAAATGCCACTACAAAATTTCGGGGGTATACTTACTTGGACACTCTCAGGGCGGAGGGTTGGCCTATATGACAGGAATTAATGCTTCGAATAAGATATCAGGTATTATTTGCTTTGGAGCTGCCAATCCTAAAGAACTCGTAAGTCCAATGGCATTGAGCACTGCTTCCAAAAATTTACCTATTTTTATTGGCCATGGTTGGAATGATCCTAAGGTAAATTTTGAAAAGGCGCAACAAGCAAAATATTTACTAAAAGATTACCAATTCAATGTTACTTTTAAACCTTTTAAGGGCGGGCATTGGCTAGATGCCAATACTCTAATAGAGGCCAAGAAATGGATTGAGGAGGTTGAGGAGAAAAGAAACAATTCAGCCTCAAATGGCAGCTAAGCTATTTTTTCAAGAATAAATTAGCTGTGAATAGAATTTTCCGCTAGTAAGTTTTGTTCGATTATCGCAAAATGCGATATACTTCACAATTTTACTTCAAGTGAAAAATGCTACTACGGTAAATCGATGCATCTCCTCTTTTCCTGTGACTATTACAGAACCACAACGTAACCATGCATGAGCCGTTAGCTTGTTCAAACCATCTTTACCAACACCAAGGTACAATGTTGATTTTATTCCTTTACGTTTAAGTACGTTTTTTGCTGATATTCCTTTTGCAAAGCAGGATGTTTTCCATGGAGAGTATCGAACAGCACGTCGAATTGATTTTGCTACTTTCAGAACAATTATTCGGTTTTCTTCAGGAATCTCTGAAATAGACTCCACCCCTAAAACGCCTATTTTTCTCAGAATGATTCGTCGAGGAACACAAATTATAAGCAAGTTAATAAATGCTGTTTTTGTAAAGGTCAAAAGGAACAAGTTTCGTTCAAAACGATCTAGTTTAAAAAATCGAGAAATTAACCCAGGCATATAATATTTACTTAGCGGGTATGATAGTTAGTAGCTTTTTATCAAGAAGATGGTTAAGAAACTCCATAGTCTCCGCTTCGCATTGCTCACGGCTAACATCAAACTCATCGAGGAGTAATTCAATAAGTGTATTGACCTTAATAGGATTTTCAATGAGCTCCCACATCCTACTACCCACGGAATTTAAGCCAAAATACTCGCCATTCTCAATGCTCATCATTACAGTTTCCCCATCCATATTACTAGAGACTAACTTATTGCTACGCTGAATGATAGATTGGTAATCAATGATAATCATTAAATTAATTTTTGACAAAGATAGTTTTTTAAAATAAGTTACTTGTTGCTGTTTCTAGTAATAACAGACAACTGATGCCCACATTCCAACAACTTGCAACTTGCGCCAATCTAAACAAATCTACAATTATACTGTTTATCACTTTTACAAAGAAAATTAGGTTTTAAAAAATAACTTTTTTACGATAGCACGCTTTTTGTAGATGAATATATGCTATACTATAACCAATTAACTGATATTGTAGTACCTTTGTAGGTCAAAGTAGGGTTTGGCGTTACCTATTTTGTAACTCATTGATTTTAGCAACGTAAAACATAAAGAGACAGTTGGGCATTTGCGAATTTTAAACGGTATGAAAACAAATATGCATATAAAGATCCTGATGAAAAGAAAATTCATTCTTAGCCTTGTCCTGCTTTTGATTATGATGCTTAGTAATGAGGTTACTTTTGGAGCAACTTACTCAGCAGTGAAATCAGGATCATGGAGCGACCCATTAACTTGGGCTGCTGGTGGTACTACATTTCCTGGATCAGGTGATAATGTTACCGTACCTTTATCTTGGACAGTAACATTAACAGCAAATGCTGCTTGCAATAATTTGACTTTACTAGGAACCACAGGCACTCGCCTAGCAATCGGGGATTATACATTATCCGTAAATGGAACATTAAATGGCCCAAGCAGTTCATTTATCAATAATGTTATCATTACTACTGGAACTTCTGGTGAATTAAAATTTGTGGGTGGATCAAGGGCTTTGTTTGGAGCAAACTGGTCTGCTTCTCATACAAGTGCTTGGAATTGGAGGTGTGAGATTGCTCTTAACGTCGGAGCAATAGGAACTGCTTCAACCCATGTAAAGATGGGAGAACTAATCGTAACAGCTGGAACTTTTACTGTAGGAACAACTGTTGCTGCAAGAGATTTGCGAATTGATGGGGATGGTACAGACGGTTCCGGTACTGTTACAATTGCATCAGGTGCGTATTTAATTGTAACTGGCAGTATGGGTACAAGAACAACATTAACAACAACATATTGTGGTACAATTAACATTGATGGAACACTGATAATACAGGGAGCAAGGCTTAACGGTACAATAAACATCAACTCCGCAGGAGTTTTGGTTATGAAAAGACTAACAAATACCAATGTTGTTTTATCTAATCCAACGAATAATTTTACATATGCTGCTGGGTCAACATTACAATATGATTTGGAAGGATCGATTGGTAAAATTAATACTGGGGCTGAAATATCACAAGCAGTTTCATCAAGTTTATATCATTTAACTGTAAACAATACAAACAGTATAAATTTAAAAAACGACATTACAGTAAACGGAATATTAAAAATAATTCCTAGCGACATATATGCTGATGCAGGTGTGGTAATTACCTATGGTAGTTCTGGAGAATTATACTACCAGGGAGCTTCCGCTCAAACAACTTCCTCTCTTACCTTTCCTTCTGTTAATAGTCCATATAACTTTACTGTTGACAACCCTATGGGTGTAACTTTACATGATAATAGAACAATTAATGGCACTGTTACTGTAAAAACAAGTGCAATACTTGATGCACAAGGTTTTTCGATAGATGGAACAGGAAGTTTTATTTTAGAACCGAATGCTACCATTGTTACTGCTCATCCAAATGGTTTAGATGGAGTTAACGCAACAACTGGGGCTTCAATCTATGATCCTACTGCAAATTATGTGTTTAATGCAGCCTCAACACAGGTAACAGGAACTAAACTTCCCATTACATTGAATAACTTAACAGTTGATAATGGTTCTATATTAACCTTAACAAATAACTATCTTACTGTTAATGGAATTCTTCATGTAAAGATCGGAACTTCTTTTGACGCTAGAGGAGTCTCAATTGATGGTACAGGAAACTTTAATGTTGAAGATTATTCAACTTTTATAACGGCTCACCCAAACGGTCTTGATGGCACAAATGCTACAAGCGGAGGATCATCTTTATTTGGTATTGCTGACTATGTATTTAATTATTCTGGGACTCAGATAACAGGAAACCAGTTACCCTCAATTATTAATAATCTTTTAGTTGATAATTCTTCAACATTATCATTAAGTAACTCAATTACATGTAACGATGTAACAGCTATTGGTTTAACACAACTTATAGTTCCTCCCGGTATTGGGCTAACATCAAATGGTGTTGCAACTTTCGGGGATCATAATCTTGGTTCGGGTAACCCATTACTGCTTAAAACCAGTACAACTTCCTTTAGGCCAATTATGGGAACATTTATTAACAACCCTGCCAACGGAGTAATGGGATTAATTTCCTCAGAATTTAGATACACTTCTAGAGGGGGGGATATTAGTAAGTTAGGCGGCAGATCCTACTACTTTTCACCGTCAACTTATGAGGCCACTAGTGGTTTATTTAGTCCTGAAGGAAGTCCTGCTAATGGGGTCAATCCTTTTAGCCACTACAATTTTGGCCCTACACCTGCTAGGGGCTGGGCAAGAATTAGTGATGTTTCAACTGCCTTGCTGACAATGAATGCTTATGGTATTCGATCTGCAACATCTCAAACATTCACAGTAACGGGATTCCCCAACGATCAGGTTTCCTATTCAGTTAGTTTGCCATGCCCATCTCCTTCAAACACTTGGTGGTATATGGTTGGTAATCCTTACCCTGCGGTCATAGATTGGGATTTAATAACGCTACCTGCGGATATTGATAATACCATGTACTATAGAACCTCTACTACTTCTGGTTCAATGTGTACTGATACTTACCAACAAGGATCGGGCGTTGGGACAGCTAATAATGGAACAAACGTTGATGGCAAAATTCCGCCAATGCAAGCCTTCTGGGTTAGGGCAACAGGAACTAGTGGTAGCGCAACTCTTACCATTACTGCTGATGCAAGAGGTCATGTATGGGGAGGTACAAATGCTTTTTATAAAAGTAAACCCAAAACAAAAACTATTCCTAATAAGGAAATTTTCAGCCTTTTCATGTACACTAAGAGTTTAAGAGATCAGTTAATAATTGTTCAGGCAGATTATGCCTATGATGCCTATGACAAATGGGACTCCTTCAAACGGTTTGAGGATGATACATCGAGAGCAGCACTTTACTCCTTTACACCGGAACTATACAAGACTGTAATTCAGTCTATAAAACCAATTTCTGGCGAAAAAATATTCCCAATAGGGCTTTTTAATACATACCCAACCAAAACGTTTAGATTTGAGGCTGATTTTAGTAAAGCATCATCAAAATATAACTATTTTCTTGAGGATACAAAGGATAATATTACGCAGGATCTGAAACAGAATCCAACCTTTACATTCACATCCACTACACTTAAAGATAGTATTGGAACTCGCTTTAAACTTCATGTACTACTTGCACCTAAAGTTATTGTTAATAATTCAGTCTCTTCTTGTTCATCACAAACAGTAGATCTTACAGCATCTTCTATTACTCAAGGATCTGATAACGGTTTAACTTATTCCTATTGGCTTGACTCTAACGCAACCCAGCCATACTCTACTCCAGTAAATGCGGTTGCAGGTACTTACTATATCAAAGGAACTGCGGCAAACGGTTCATATTCTATATCGGCTCCTATTGTTCTAACAAATAACCCGCCAACACTTGTTGCAACTTCTCCAAATGCTGTTTGCGCGCCAATGACAGTTGATCTAACAAAGCCTGAGATAACATCAGGTTCTTCGGCAGGACTATCTTTTACATATTGGACAGATTCAAATGCAACAATAAACTACAGTACCCCTACCGCTGCTACAAGTGGTAACTATTACATAAAGGGAACAGATCCTTATGGATGCTCAACTATTTCTGCACCTATTCAAGTAACTATTAAAACACCACCAACGGTTGTTGCAACTTCTCCAAATGCAGTTTGCTCACCCATGAGAATTGATTTAACTAAGCCCGAAATAACATTAGGTTCTTCGGCAGGGTTGACTCTTACTTACTGGACAGACTCCAAAGCAACGATAAGCTACAGTACACCAGCCTCTGCTACAAATGGTAGTTACTTTATAAAGGGAACGGCTTCTGATGGGTGCTCTACGATATCTGGCCCTATTCAAGTAACCATTAACAACCCACCAACCCTTGTTGCAACTTTTCCAGATGCAGTTTGCTCTCCTGTGACAATTGATTTAACTAAACCCGAGATAACATCAGGTTCATCGAGTGGGCTAACTTTTACATATTGGACAGATTCCGATGCTACTATAAACTACAATACCCCAGTCTCTGCTACAAATGGCGTCTATTACATAAAGGCAATTGATTCCAATGGCTGCTATGCTGTTTCTGGCCCTGTTGTTGCAACTGTAAATATCTCCCCAACAGTAATTACAACAAACCCAGCAGCAGTTATATCTCCAGCAACGGTTGACTTAACTGTTCCTGAAATCACATTCGGTTCAACCGAAGGGTTGGATTATACTTATTGGTTAGATGCTGCCGCAGTATCGCCTTATTCAACACCTCAAATAGCAATAGCAGGTAATTACTATTTAAAAGGAACAGATATTAATACTGGGTGCTATTCAATTGCTGGTCCTGTAACTGTTACGGTCAATCCAATTACAGGGGTAGATCCTGAGGGCTTAAAAGGAATTTTTATTTATTCTAATGAAAATCAGATATATATTATTAATTGTCAATCCAACTCTGAAATTAAAATCTATGATATGCTTGGTAGATTAAATTATTCTGGTTTTACAAAATCTCTAAATGAAGTAATAAACTGTAATTTTAAAACAGGTTTCTATATAGTAAAGGTTCTAAATACACAGAATATAAAAACTGAAAAAGTATTCATTCATTAATTTAAAAAATGAAGATAGAAGGTATCAAATCCACACAAATAAAAAAGGTTTGGAGTAAACCCCGGTTATTATCGGGGAAAGAGATTGGTTTTTTTGGTTTAGGGCATGTTCAAACTACACCATCTACTGATTTTAGTTAAAATTTTTCAGAGTACATTAAGGTTCAATTATCGATATACACTGGTCAATGTAAAGATGTTTTGCCTACTTTAAATAGGTTATACTATTATTCCAATACTGCCTCATTGTAAATAGCTCAGTGAACTTATTCGATGTTTCATATTAAATCTATCTGGAGCAAAAGGTCTTATAGATTTATTCTTTAATTACTGTATAACTTGCTAATGGAATCTATTTAGAACTTAATGAAAGGGAATAGACCATAGAGGTAAGTTTCATATTTTAAGAAAGTTATTAAATAACAAGATTTGTCACTTGATATATGTCATTCATAAAAAAGACACTTTAATATTTGTAAAAACTCTTATTTATAGACTAATTTTAGTGATATAAACACAATTAATAAGTTCTATGAAACGATTTATTTCTATCTTATTTGTCATTATTGCCTCATACAATATATCAGCTCAAGATTTTGGTTTTTTTAATTATCAGGCAATAATTCGCGATGCGAATGGTAATGTTAAAGCGAATACAAACGTTACAATAGCAATCGAAATTCTTCAGGGTTCTACCAGTGGTGCAGTAGTGTATAATGAGACACATGCCACTTCCACAAACGAATATGGATTGGTCACTCTTCAAATTGGCTCAATAAATCCTTCAAGTTTTTCCACAATCAATTGGTCGAATGCTCCTTTCTTCATAAAAATTTCAGTCGATGGAACAGTAATAGGGACTAGCCAGTTATTGAGTGTACCCTTTGCTCTTCATGCTAAGGAAGCAGAAACCTATTCCGAAACCGATCCTGTTTTCTTGGCTCATCCGGCGAATGGAATTACATTAACAAATTTATCTAATTGGAATACTGCGTACAATTGGGGAAATCATGTTAATGCAGGCTACTTGACCAATTTTACAGAAGCTGATCCCGTTTTTGGTGCTTCTGCGGCCAATGGTATCTCCTCAACAAATATTTTCAATTGGAATGCCTCCTATAACTGGGGGAACCATGCATCTGCTGGCTATCTAACTAGTTTTAGTGAGACGGATCCAATTTTTGGAGCATCTGTCGCCAAAAACATTACCGCATCAAATATTACTAATTGGAATACTGCTTATGGATGGGGAAATCATGCAACTGCGGGCTATTTAACCAGTTTTACAGAGGTTGATCCCGTTTTTGGTGCTTCTGCCGCTAATGGTATCACTTTAACAAATATTTCTAATTGGAATACTGCTTACGGATGGGGAAATCACGCTAGTTCGGGTTATTTGACTAGTTTCACAGAGGTTGATCCTGTTTTTGGTGCTTCTGCTGCTAATGGTATCTCCTCAACAAATATTTCTAATTGGAATACTGCCTATGGATGGGGAAACCATGCTGGTTTATACAAATCAATATCATACATACCTGATTGGAGTGAACTAACAAATAATCCTTTTAACCTATCCTCCCCGTCCAACAATCAACTTCTTAAATATAACAATGCTTCAAGTAAATGGGAGAATTGGACTCCTAATTTCTTAACAACTGAAAACCAATCATTAACGCTTAATACTAATCAACTTTCAATATCAGGCGCAGGTGGTAATACTGTAACCTTCACAAACTGGGATACAGATAAAACTGATGATGTTACTCTTGCTACTCCTATAAATGGCGATATGCTTTATTTTAATGGCACAAGTTGGACAGCAGTACCTAAAGGTACTACAGGACAAGTCTTAACGATGAATGCATCTGGAATTCCTGAATGGCAATATACTTATACCGCACCAACCGCTTCAACACAACTTGCAACATTTAGTCTTCCTTCAGCAATACTTAACGGAGTTGTAAATCCGAATAAACTACCCACAACAGTGACTTTTCAGTATGGAACAACGCTCAGTTACGGAAGTGCTGCAACTGCAACTCAAAGTCCTATTAATGGGAGTTCAAACACAAATGTAAATTGCAGCGTTAGCGGTCTTGTAGCCGGAACAACTTACCATTTTAGGGTAAAAGCGGAAAACGCCTTTGGTATAACCTATGGCGATGATATGACTTTTACTTTACTGGGCACAGGCATCACATGGGAAGGTGGTTTAATTTTCTATCTGGATGCTACAGGTCTACATGGACTTATAGCTGCACCGAGCGATCAGGTAAGTGCAGACTGGGGTTGTTACCCATCAGTAATTTCTGGTGCTGATGGTACGGCAGTTGGAACTGGAAATCAAAATACTATGGACATAATTGCTGGTTGTACAACTATTGGCATAGCGGCAGAGATCTGCGCTAACCTAAATTTAAATGGCTATAGTGATTGGTTTTTACCATCAAAGGATGAACTGGGATTAATGTATACCAATCTTTATCTTGCTGGTAAAGGATCTTTTGGCACCACTATTTATTGGAGTTCGAGTGAATATAATATCAATTATTCTTATCGGTTAAATTTTAGCGGAGGCGTTTCAGGAACAAGTTTGAAAAATTCTATTCAAAATGTTCGCGCTGTAAGAGCATTTTAACTCTTGGTACTATGTGAGATCAAATACAAAATCTGTATTTAAAGGGGATTCAGTTAAGAATCTCCTTTTCTTTTGTAATGATAATCGTTTCACTTATTTTTACGCTTGAAAAACATACTTATGAATTTCCTTGTACTCGGTTCTGGTGGTCGTGAACATGCAATAGCATGGAAATTATCACAAAGTCCTATTCTTAAAAAACTATATATAGCACCAGGTAATCCAGGCACTGCAAATGTTGGAACTAATTTAGATATTGATATTCTCAATTTTGAGTCCGTAAAACAGGCGTGTATTGATCACAAAATAGATATCGTTTTTGTTGGCCCGGAAGAACCTCTGGTTAGAGGAATTCATGATAGTTTTAATATTGATCCAAGGGTAAATCAGGTAAAAATAATAGGCCCAACGAAAAATGGAGCAATGCTTGAGGGCAGCAAAGATTTTGCCAAAGCATTTATGACTCGCCATTCGATACCGACTGCGCGTTATAAGACATTTATTTCTAATCAATTTCAAGAAGCAAAACAGTTTTTATCCGAATTAAAACCACCTTATGTGATAAAGGCAGATGGACTTGCTGCTGGAAAAGGTGTTGTTATCAGTGCCGAAATAGAGGATGCAGAAAAATGCATACAGGAATTTTTTAGTGGTAAGTTTGGAGAGGCAAGTAAAAAGGTGGTTATTGAAGAGTTCCTAAAGGGAATAGAACTTTCAGTGTTTGTATTAACGGATGGTAAATCGTATGTAATTTTACCCGAAGCTAAAGACTATAAACGCATTGGCGATGGAGATACAGGCTTAAATACAGGAGGTATGGGTGCTATATCACCAGTTCCTTTCGCCAATCCCGATTTTATGAGGAAGGTTGAGAACCAAATTATATCTCCAACTATTAATGGGTTAATCAAGGATAGTATAGATTATAAAGGCATTATTTTTATTGGATTAATGAACGTTGAAGGAAATCCTTTTGTAATTGAGTACAATGTTAGAATGGGGGATCCTGAAACCGAAGTTGTTATCCCTCGGATTGAAAGCGATTTAGCAGAGATGTTCGTTTTAGCAGGTGAACGTAAACTTTCCGATTATAAACTAATTATAAGTAACCAAGTTGCTTCAACAGTAATCATGGTTTCTGGTGGATATCCTGAAGAGTATGAGAAAGGAAAAGTAATAAATGGTTTGGCAGATTTCTCCGATGTAGTAATATTTCACTCGGGCACAAAAAGGGTTGGAAATTCGATAGTTACTGCAGGAGGAAGGGTGCTTGCTCTAACAGCATTGAGTGCTACAATGGACGAATCTCTTGCGAAATCCTATAAGGTTGCAAACATAGTGAACTTTGAAGGGAAATATTTCAGAAAAGATATTGGGAATGATCTAAAACATTTCAAACACTAAAATGATTCTAAAATTTTTCAGGCAGACACTTCCTCAAGTAATCATTGTATTGATACTGATTGCCATTCTATTATGGGCTAGAAATTTTTTTTCTGAACAAATCGCACCTTTCTACTTTGATAGCATTAAAATGCCCTTCTATGGGCTAATTACAGGCTGGATTTCAGAAAATATTCTTTATGGAAAGTTGATTACTTTCACTATAACGCTTTTTACCGCATTTTATCTCCTCCAAATTAACTCAAAGCATATAGTAATTAAACAACGAACCTATCTTCCAGCATTTTTTTATATCTTATTAACATCATGCTTTATAGCCCTTCAAAGGGTTAATCCTGTAATTTTTTCTGCTTTATTTTTTGTATTTGCATTCGATCATATTTTCTCAATTTACCATAAAGAAAATGCATTAGATAATATATTTAAAGCAGGATTTTATATTGCAATTGCTTCATTATTCTATGCTCCTTCAATTTTGTACATTATTGTATTATTCCTCGCAATAATGTCAATCCGAACCTTCAATATTAGAGAATGGTTTGCTGCTCTTTTTGGGGTTATTACACCTTGGTTTTTCTTTTTTTTCTATCACTATATTATCAATAGTGATTTGTCTATTTCATTCAAAACGCTAAATTTAAATTTATTCACCCCTGTTAATCAGGATAATGATAGTTTTTTAATTTATGTTTTTTACGGTTATTGTTTGCTTTTATTTCTGGTAACAGGTTTTTATCTACTTAAAACACTGCCTACTCAAAAAATAAATGTGAGGAAGTACTATGGCGTTTTCTTCTGGTTTAATCTGGTTTCAATTTCTATATTGATACTTATCCCTAGTATTTCTTACGAAATACTATTTATAGCGGTAATACCTCTTTCATTTCAGTTTGCTTATTACTTTACAACATGTAAGCGCAATTTTTGGTCTGAACTTCTTTTTTTATTACTATTTGTGATTGCTATATTAATGCAGTACAACAATTAAGTCAGTGGGTTAAACTTTTTATTTTGCATGAGTCCCTGTAAGTAATCATTATTGACTTTTAGGGTAAGTCTCAACTCAGATACCCTGTCTACAAATCCGTCAAAACCTTGGTAATTCCCAATATTCCTGTTACTTCATCATTATTGTCAATAAGGGGGAGGATTGTTACTGCAATTTTATGTTCTACCCTATCGCTCATTTTTTCTATATAGACTTTATTTATAATTGGAGTTTTAGATTTTATAACATCCTGTTCATCCATATAATTTCTTGAGGCTAGTTCTCTGTCCATTAAATCGTAATCGGAAAGTCCAATTACTTCAAAAGGGCTAGATACACTAAAAACACTAAGCATTGAATTGCTAATATGGACATATTTTCCATCAATATCTTTTTGATAAATATAATCGGGTGAATTATGAAGGAGCGTATCAAGCAATGATTTATCTTCACGAAGCTCATTCTGGATTACTTCTTGCTCCTGACGTTTGCGCTCCATCTCTTCTTGGGTTGCTTGTAACTCTTCCATATTTTGGCGCATTTCCTCCTCCTGCGCAGCCATCTCTTCGGCTTGTTGTTGCGACTTGGCAAGGAGTTCTGCGGTACGAATATTTATACGCACACTTGATATAGTTGAGGCTATGCTACTTGCAATTTTTTCAATGAATTCAATATGATATTTTTCATATACCTTAAAGGTAGCCATTTCTATAACTCCCAGAATATCATCGTTAACCTTTAGCGGCACAAGAAGTAGACAGCGAGGATTTTCTTTACCAAGGCCAGATGTTATGGTGATATAATCCTTTGGAATATCAACCATAAATATCGATTTACCTTCAAGAAAGCATCTTCCAACAAGACCTTCACCAATAATTATACTTTTTTGCATGTGCTTTCTCCTATCGTAAGCATAGCAGGCGGTCATATCAACGGTTGGATTGTCCTTATCGTTATCATTAAGAACAAAGATTCCTCCCTGGATTGAACCCGTATACCCAACTAAATTCTTGATAATATTGTATGAGAGTTCGGCTAGGTTATCGTTATTTTGGCGAAGAATATCTCCAAACATTGCGATACCTTTTGTAGCCCAGTTCTGCTTTTCTTCCTCTTTTTTTCGCTCAATTTCAACTTCATTTGAGTGTTTAAGGCTTTTTTGCATTTCGAGAAGTGATTTTCCCAGAATATCGTTTTCACCAAGAAGTTCGAATTTAGCATCAAGGTTTCCTTTTCCAATTTCCCGAGCAAAACTTTCTGTACTGTTTAATCCATCAATCACCTTGCTAACAGATTTTGCCATCGCCTCTATTTCATCTCCACTCCTCACAAAAACCTTTTTGGTTTTATCTATATCTCCTTGTGCAAGGTTTTGTAAAAGGTTCGTGGTTTTTTGAATGGGTGCTGTTATAGAACCAGACAATATCCATATTACAGTACCTAATACTATAAGCCCTAATAGGGTAACAATTATCCCGCTAATCATCGAAGAGCGAGCATCATGCATAATAACGCTGACAGGAATTGATAATCCAATCGACCATGGTGTTGGTGTTTGTCCCACCTGAATTGGCTCATAAATATTGAGACGCTTAACCCCACCAACATTAGTGTAGAAATTAAACCTAGTGCCCCTTTTAATTTTTTCTGAGATTTGATATTCGGCATCTTCTTCAGGCATTATTGCCCTTAGAGTTTTTTTTACAAAATCGATATTGGTATGGGCAACTATTGTCCCATTGTTCGATAAAAGAGATACAATGGTGTTACTGTATAATTTTGATTGATCAACAATTTTTTGAAATTTACTTAAATCAAGGTCTATCCCACCCAAGCCCTGAAACGCACCATTACGTCTAACAGGCACACTAACTGAAGCACCCAACAACTCAACTCCACCAATTTCAAAAACATATGGGTCTAGAACCATCTCGCAATTGCATGTTTTAGATGCGTAATAGTTACTTGTAGTTATATCTCCTGTGAGGTTTTTGTGTTCAACATCAACCATTGGTACACCATTTTTACTAAATGCCGTATAGGATCTTCTCCCATAATTGAGGGCGTATCCCTTTTTTATTAACGAATATTCAAGGGTAAACCAAACACTCATGTATCGTGGATTCTCAACAACTTGCTTTTTGAGAATGTTATAGAAAATAGAATCTAACCTCTCAGGATCGTAATTATTATAAATATTTAGGGCATTTGCTAAGGATCGAGAAAACCCTAGGTCAAGTTCAAGATCGGCCTTTACAATGTTTGCCATTTTTTGGGCTTCACCCAGTGCAATTAAAGTCGCATCATTTAAAGCAATTTGATTTAAACGATAAGCCACAAAACCACCAACAACGGACAGAACAGAGATGGTTGTTACCAGAACATAAATTAGCATTTTTGTTCTGATCATATTTTTAAGCCCTACCTTCATCTTAGTGCAATTTTAAAGAATAAATCTGGGTGATTCTTAAATATCATTATGTGTTCCCAGATCAATACCTATTAATTCGGTTAAAAATACGAAATGTTTTAATAGAATAAAACTCATTTCAATTTGGTTGTTACTAATATTATTTCAAATAATTGTTTAGTTATTGGAGCACTTGAGTTGCCATCATGAGTTGTTACTTTGGTAAGATTATTAGAACCCTCAACTTTGAGTACCTGTTTTTAATACATAAATGTCATAAAGATAAATCGGCATAATGATGAATCTTTCTTAATAACTTTTTAAAATTATATTCCGAAATATTGATGCAATAGCATAACTTTAACAGGAAAGTTTTTAATCTATTTCGTTATCAATAATTGATGTTTGTTAAATGATGAAAGGTTGTTGGTTTCCTATTTGTGCATGCTTTATTCTCTTATTTTCAACTCTTTCGTATTCCGATAATCCACTTGTTGAAAATGACGAGGAACGTCTTTCAATGCTTTTGGATAAGTGTGAAAAAATTAGGGCTACTAATCCTGATTCCGCAGTTATAGTTGCTCAACAAGCATTATCAATTGCCATAAAAATTAACAAAGATTTGAGCATTGTCCAAGCCGAACATCTCTTGGGTTATTGCTATTACAGCCGAAATGATTTTGATTTAGCAATCACACATTTAGAAAAATCACTTGAGATTGCTCGTCGGAATAATTTTGAAGAGTGGATTGCTTCGGGGTTAAACCGCTTAGGAAATGTTTATCAACTGAAAAGTAATAACCTTCAGGCATTCGATTCTTACAAGGAGGCTCTTCAAATTAACCAAAGGCTAAACAACAAGCACGAAATAGCCCGGACTTTAGTAAACCTTGGATCGATTTATAACCTTTTTGGCAGCTACCAGAAATCTATTGAATATTTTCTTGAAGCATTAGCTATTTATGAAAACCTTAACGAACAGGAAGGGGTAGCTTGGACCTCATTAAGCATTGCCCGATTATTCAAAAGGCTTGGACTGCATGAAAAGGCAATACAATATGCAAAGCCAGCATTGCAGAAATATCAGGAAATAGAACAAAAAACGGGTAGTTCAAATGGCATCACTCTTTCCTTAACGGAATTAGGGAATATCTATTTTCACCTTGGTCTTTACGATAAGGCGATTGAAAACACCCAAACTGTTCTTGATATAAATACTAAAAAGCACAATATACAAGGACAGGCAGCCAATCATTTATCATTAGGAATCATCTGTTTTGAAAAAGGGGATCTGAACAATGCTGAGATAGATTTAAACCGAGCTCTTGAGTTAAAAAAACAGGTTAATGATAGTTTAGATCTGTCTATGCTTTATCGATACTTGGGCGAAACTGCAATAAAGAAGAATAATCTTCAATCAGGTATTAAAAATATCGAGAAAGGATTGAGTATTGCAAATAAACATCATCTTCTTTCAGATATAAAAGACTCATATCTTAGCTTATCCAAAGCTCAAATAAAAAGCAAAAATTATCCTAAAGCATTAGAGTTTCAAATGCTTTATTCTGCATTAAAGGATAGCATCAATTCCAGTGAAATTGCAAGGCTGGAAATGCAATACGATTTCGACAAACGTGAAAAAGAGCAAGAAATAATTACCAAACAAAGGGATGCTGTTCAGCAAGCAAAACTTGAAAGACAGCGAATGTTTACCATTTTTACTGCAATTGCTCTTGTTTTAACCATAATGTTAACCTCAGTTATATTTTACTACTATAGAGAAAAGAAAAAGACCAATCAGGTTTTACTGGTTCAGAAAAATGAAATTGAAAAACAAAAACAGGAGATTGAAAATCAGCGCGACATTGCAACAAGGCAACGCGATCAGATTGCCGATCAACAAAGACTAATTACCGATAGTATTCGTTATGCTAGTAGAATTCAATCCGCCGTTTTCCCAAGAGAGAGCACGATAGAGGGATTTCTTAAAGAATATTTTATCCTTTATAAGCCTAAAAATATTGTTAGCGGAGATTTTTATTGGGTTTCGGAATTACATGATGGAAGGCTTGTTGTAGCAGCAGCCGATTGTACCGGGCATGGAGTACCTGGCGCTTTTATGAGCATGCTAAGTATTACCCTGCTCAAGGAGTTAACAGCAACCATGCATGATGTTGTTGCTGGCGACATTCTTTTCAAACTACGCAGTTTAATAATATCCTCTCTCAGTCAAACAGGTAAAGAGGGCGATTCGGTTGATGGATTGGATATGTCCATCGCAATTATTGATAGAAAAACCAGCACCCTTGAGTACGCTGGTGCGTTTATGCCTATATTGATTTGTAGGAAAATGACTAAGGAGACCCAACCCTTGGAATATTTTGACGATCAGGTAAGTTCCGAGAGTTATAGTATTTTCGAGATTCGTGCGAATAAAATGCCTATTGGGTATTATGTAATAGGCGAAAAACCTTTTACTACACATAGAATAACCATTGCAAATACAGATACAATCTATCTGATGACTGATGGTTATTGCGATCAATTTGGGGGCGCAAATAATACAAAGTTTTTACTTGCTAACTTTAAGAAACTTCTGCTAAACCTACAGCACATGACCCTTCAAGAGCAGAAAAAGGTGCTTAAACAAACCATCGAAACCTATCAAGGAGGTCAAAAACAGGTTGATGATATTCTCGTGCTGGGATTCAGAGTATAAGATGAATTAACTATTTACCAAAACCTAAATTCTTTGAGCTTCCCTTTCTCTTTTATTGAATTTAATAATCTCCTTATAACCCAACGCTTTGAGTTCGGAAATGGCCTCTTCAAAGAATTGTCCTATATTTTGCTCAACATGAGCATCTGAGCCAAGAGTGATGGGTACTTTATATTTGGCCAATTTTTCTAGAAATACAGCCGAGGGGTAGAATTCCGCGCAGGGTTTACCCCTCCCGCTGGTATTTAATTCTACTACAACCCCAGCTTTGCGGAAAATTTTTGCAGTTTCTTCATAAAGGCGTTCAAGTCGAAAGGATGGATAGTACCCGAATTTCTTTGCCAAATCGCAGTGTCCAATAACATCAAATAAACCTGATTTTGCCGATTGTTGAACAAGTTTAAAGTAATCAGTATAAAATTTATCAATACTTATTTGGTCGTATGGTCGAATATCTGTATCAAAATTCCAATCATTAATAAAGTGAACCGATCCAATGGTAAAGTCGAATGGTATAGAGTTAATTAGTTCACCTATTTGTTTTTCCATTCCTGAATAGTAGTCAATCTCTGCTCCAAGTTTTACAACAACTTTTGTGTCATTCTTACTCATAGCATTAACCTTCTCTATCATTGTATTTACTTCCGACATCTCCATTGCCCAACCGACGGGTTTTATGCTAATATGATCGGTAAATCCAATTTCAGGAATACCTTTGAAGGCAGCTGATGCGACCATATCCTCGTGGGTATCTTTCCCATCGGATAGGTATGTATGCATGTGATAATCAGGAAGCATCAATGACTTTGTTGTTAATTTATTATTACTGATATAACAGAGATTATTGATAAATATATGTAAAGATAATAATACAAGAAATCCGATACGATTTTTTAATTACAATAACAACACAAGATTTAATTCTTTATGTGTTTGAATTAAAAATCTAACCAAAACCAATTATAATTAACATCATGTTATATGGCTATTTGATAACATTTTTAACAACTAAATTAGTTAATTGTTTTGAAGTCTGATTTTAAAAAAGCAGGAATATTTCTTACTAATTTAACAGCCTCTAAAACGACAAAAGATTCAACAAGGAATAATTTATGTATACCATCATCGATATTGAGACTACTGGTGTGAGTCCTCAGCGTGATAAAATTACAGAGATTGCCGTATATGTTCACGATGGTACTAAGATTATTAATGAATTCACAACGCTAATTAATCCTGAGAGAGCTATACCTTATTATATATCACAGATGACTGGGATTACCGATGATATGGTTGTGGATGCTCCACGCTTTTTTGAAGTTGCTCGTAAAATAGTTGATCTTACCGAAGGGATGATTTTTGTAGCGCATAATGCACCATTCGACTATCGTTTTATTCAAAGCGAGTTTAAGCAGCTAGGTTTCGATTTTGAACGTCAGACCCTTTGCACTGTTAGGCTAAGCAGAAAATTAATTCCAGGAAAATCGTCATATAGCCTTGGAAATCTATGTCAAAATTTAGGCATTAGAATTGAAGATAGACACCGTGCCGCAGGAGATGCATTAGCAACCGTAAAACTTTTAGAACTTTTACTTAAAATCAGTAACGAAACACAATCAAGCATAATTAGCACTACTCCTGATCGAAAAGGACTTCACCCCAATCTAGATCTTAGTTTGCTATCTAAAATACCAGAGAAAACAGGCGTTTACTACCTTTACGATGAAAGAGGCGTACTAATTTACGTTGGTAAAAGCATAAATATTCGTCAGAGGGTTCTCCAGCACTTGGGATCAACTAAATCAAATCGTGCGGCAGAAATGCGAGGTAGAGTAGTTGATATCAGTTTTGAAATAACTGGAAGCGAGTTAATTGCTCTCCTTCTTGAAACCGAAGAGATTAAAAGGAACAAACCAGTATTCAATCGTTTAGGGAGAAGAACAGGTAATAGGCTAGGACTATTTAGTTACGAAAATGAGAATGGTTATTTGTGCTTAATAATCAAACGGATGATTTCCAAGGATGGAATCCCTTTAACATCTTTCTCTAATACCGATGAATCAAGGGAGTTTCTTGAACGGCTAATGGAAAAATACGACTTATGTCAAAAACTATGCAACCTATACTCATCTGGTGGAGCATGTTTTCACTATGAGATTAAAAGGTGTTCTGGTGCTTGTATTGGCGAAGAACCTGCTGATGTATACAATCTCCGAGTTCAAAAAGCTATCGAAAGCATTGGGTTATCCTCAAAGAGTTTTTTACTTTTCGATAAGGGTCGAAATGATTCCGAAAAATCAGTTGTTAAGGTAATTAATGGTAAACTAGTTGGTTACGGCTTTTTTGACCCGTCGAGCATAGATGGGAATCTTTCATTGCTCGATGATATTATTTCTCCATGCTCCGACAACCGAGATGCTCAGTCAATAATCCGGTCATTTTTAGGTAAAGCCAAACAGGGATCTGTGCTGTATTTTAATGCGGAATTCCAGGTAGATTGATTCCCTGTAATACCCTAAATTGTTCTAGTGCGTATAAATCCGTCATTCCAGAGATATAATCTAAAACAGACATTAGCTTCTGGTAATTTGAGCCATCGTTACATCTGAACTGTTCGGGGAGGAGTCTTAATGTCTTTGCATTGTATACTCCTTTAGGTTCAATAATTGCTTTACAGAAATTATCAAGCAGTACACCTAAAATTCTATAACCACCAAGTTCAATTTCAATAACCGTTTTGTGGTTATATATTTGCTCAATTGATATCTCCTTGACCTTTTTCATAGCAGATAGAGAGGAATCATCAATGCAATCAATTAGCGATGGCACTTGTACTCCGTTGATTATTTGATCATAGTTATCGGAAAAAACCTTAGCACAATCATTAATTAATTTGCTTATTACCAAAGCCCTCAAAAATGATATTTGTTCGTTGGTATCGGTTACCTCTTTAAGAGTTTTGCTAATTTTATCAATTTCACTCGAATTTTTCTTCGAATCGAAAAAGTTTAAATAGAGTTCTTTAACGAGGTTGGTTGAAATAATACCAAGTTTATGTGCATCCTCAATATCCATTATTTGGTAGCAAATATCATCGGCTGCTTCGACCATGTATACGAGAGGATGACGAACAAAGCCAGAAGCATCTCCTTCTTTTTGAATTAAGCCCAGGCGATTGGCTATCCTCGAAAATATTTCCTCTTCCGATTGAAAGAACCCAAACTTTTTGCCCTTTGATGAGGATGGATACGGATATTTAACAAGCGAAGCAAGTGTAGCATAGCTAAGCCGAAACCCACCACTCCTACGGCCTTTCAGTTGTTGCGTAAGCAAACGGAAAGCATTAGCATTCCCTTCGTATCGGGTTAAATCCAACCACTCCTTATCGCTTAAAAGGTGTTTGTAAAAATCAGTTTGGTCTATAAAATATTTTTTTATTGCCTCTTCTCCGCTATGCCCAAACGGGGGATTTCCTAAATCGTGGGCTAAACTGGCAGTTGAAACGATTATTGGAATTTCAGTAATCAGATCAAAATTCAGATCGTCCTCTTTTTGTTTGATGATGTTCACAAGGATACTCCCCAATGTTCGACCAACACTTGCAACCTCTAAACTATGTGTTAAACGATTGTGAACGAACACGCTTCCTGGTAATGGGAATACCTGAGTTTTATTTTGTAGCCTGCGAAATGGGGAGGAGAAAATAATCCTATCGTAATCGCGCTGAAATTGAGATCTTGCATAACCCGAATCCAAGACGTTTTCGCTTTCTGCTCCCAACCTCAGAGGATTAAGGAGTTTATCCCATGTCATCAAATGCTTCATTGCGGTGTTTTTAAAAAATCAAGGCTCAAATGGATGTCTGAGCCTTAATGTATGCAATTATAACTTTACGATATTTATTTTTTACTAACGATATTTGCGGTTTTGATAATCTTATACACTTCACCGTTTTCATCTGCCAGCGGAGTATACGTTTCCTCCGAAGTATATGATTTATTGTTTATTGTAAATTTGTTGGTTGTCTTTAAGACAATTCCATTACGCAGATCGTTCCAAAACTTATCATTTTCAGTCTTTTGCTTTTCAGTAAACTCCATTTTATCAGAATGATGAGTTCCAACTAGTTCATTAGAGGTTACTCCTAACAGATCCAAGTAATGATTATTAATATAAGTAATATACCCTTTAGGATCATATTCAACTATATAAATAGAGTTACTAATTGCGTCGATATAGTTTTGCATATCCAAAAACCTCTGTGATGCAATCTTATTTGCTTCAATCAGTTCTTCTTCTAAATGTTTTGTGTCTGATATGTCAAATTGAATACTTAATAAGCCCGTTTTTCCTGTATTGGGTATTATAAATGGCAGTTTTGTCGTTCTTAAGTACTTTTTCTTAAGCCCACTTGTATCCTCAAAGATATATGTCTGACTACCCTTTTCCATAATTTCTATCTCTTGCTTCCTCCAGTTATCGACATCTTCTCCACGGTGATTGTCATAATCGGTCGTTCCAATAATTTCATCAATGGATTTATTGTAGCCAGCAGCAACATGAGAGTTGGCAATTAAAAATACGCCATTTTCGTCTTTTAGAGATATTTTAGCAGGAATTGAATTTAGTAACTCTGTAAGTAATTTGCGATTTTCTTCATGTTTTTTCAAAGTATCCTGCATACGCAAAGCATCATCCTGCTTTAAACGCTCCATTTCTTCTTGAGTAGATTGAAGTTCCTCCATGTTTTGCCTCATCTCTTCTTCTTGAGCGGACATTTCTTCTGCTTGCTGCTGAGTTCTTGAAAGCAATAATGTGGTTCTTATGTTTGTCCTTGCAGATGTTAGTGTTGATGCAATACTTTGTGCCAATTTTTCTACAAACTCAATCTTAAACTCCTCAATCTCAGAGAAAGAGGCAATTTCTAAAACTCCAAGTACTTTTTCTTCAATTAGTAAAGGAACTATAAGCAAACAACGTGGACGTGCTTCACCTAAGCCAGAAGTAACCTGAATGTAATTTTCAGGTATTTCTGTTAGATAAATCGTTTGTTTTTCCAATGCACAAGCGCCAACCAATCCTTCGCCTAGAAGTATTTGTTTTTTTAAGTATTTGTGACGATTGAAAGCAAATGCTGATAATAGTTCAAAATGAACATCTCCAGATATGTCATCATTATAAATGAAAACACCACCCTGATTTGCATCGAGATAATGTACTAAATTCTTGATTATATCAGCCGCAAGTAATTCAAGTTTATCATTATTTTGACGAAGTATATCGCTGAATTTAGCTAATCCTTCATTTGTCCACCTACGTTTTTCGTCTTCAATCTTTCGTTTTTCCTCCTCAAGTTTTGCTTTCTTAAGGCTTTCTCGCATATTAATTAACGATTTTCCTAACGTATCTTCTTCACTTAAAAGATCTAGATCAACATTTAGATCTCCAGCACCTATTCTTTCGGCAAAGTCGGTCTTTTGGGAAAGTCCCTTAATGTTGATATTAAGATAATTGAACATCTTCCCCATTTCGTCTTTTTGATCATCCGAATAAATCATTCCTAAATCAGCATGGCCAAAAGAAATTCGTTGTAAAGTATTAACAATACGAGTAATTGGAGAAATAATAAATTTTTTTGAAAAGATGTATGTGATAATTAAAAGTATTGTAATTCCTATTAATCCAATGATAATTGACTCCCAAAAAGTAAAGACAGAAGATCTTACAACCTCTGACTTTGGAACTACCGTTACCAAAGACCATGGCATTTTGCTTTTCCCAACAATAATTGGTTTTACCGAAAAAAAGGAGGTTACACCATTAACATCAGATGCTGTAAAGAAAGCAGATTCGCCTGAAGAAATCTTGTCAGTTACATCATTTTTAGTGAATATACTTTCATAATCTTCAAGGGCGTTTTGACCTATTTTTTCTTTATCGGGATGTGCAATATATTTAATATTATTAGATAGTAGGAATGCGTAACTATTTTCATATGGCTTAATAAGTCTGATATCATTATAATACCTTGATAATTCAATGTCAATACCTATAACTCCTATAAAACGTCCATCAACTAAATTCGAAACAACTATACTTGTTATTAAAAACTGATTCTTGCTATCACTGGTGAAACTAAAAAAGTAAGGATCCTCAAGACTTTCCGATTTATCTCTTTTTATTCTAGCATAATCAACAGGATCTCCACTAACGCTTCCAATTTCAGTACCATGTTTTATTTGCCCCTTCTCGCGCCAGTAATAACACCTATAACGACCATAATCTTTTTTGTAAGTAAGATCAATGTAGTTTAACTCCCAACTATCCCAAACAGAAAGAAGGTCTGGATTTTTAATTAGAGTCTCCTCATATAGTTTAGCAAAAAGTTCTTTCCATTTATCTTCTGAGAGAAGTTTGTGTACTTGAATTGAGTTTGAAAGAGTACGAGCTATAAAAAGGTCTTTCTCTAGAGAACCCTTAATTTTCGAAGCATGATAATCCGCAACTACATTGATATGTTTAATTGCATCATTAATAGAGTCTTTTCTGGATTTTAGGGCTATGTTTCCAACTGTAAAAATGAAAACAATAGTAGACGCTCCGATAACCATCGAAAGAATTTTTTGCTGTAGCGATAGCTTTTCGAATACATTAATCTTCATACTAAAGCCTTTTAAAAGTTATAAAAAAAGCATCTTGGAGGATGCTGTTGGATAAAACCCTACCCTAAAAAGAGCATTTAGATGTTTTAGGAACTAATAAAAACTTTGGTATTTACGAGTCCTTGGGTTTACACACATTACAGGAACAGTGGTTGTTCCTTGTTTATTGTTCTGAACATAAACATCATATTTATCGGCCATAATAAGGATAAGATCAGCATCAATATTTTGAGCAAACCTGAACACCTCATCACGAAAATCGCTTTTTTTCTTTGCCGTTTTTATACCGTATATGATTTTGTTCCCATCAAGCATCTTTTTTGTAAAATAGATGTTGTTGGCCATGTGCTTCTTTTTCCCTTCGTCGTAAATAAATGGTTTTATTAAGTTGATGTTACATTTATAATACTTAGATAGATATATTATCCAATGAACTGTTTCTTTGTATTTTCTGTCATGATCTAGAGGAACAACAATCTCAATATAGTGACTATGTGCAGGAGGTCCATCAATGATAATAAATGGGATGGTGAAATTTTTTATCACCATGTTTTTGAGAAAATTCGGAGCTTGGTACTGCTTTTTACCGTAGTTGTATATTTTTGACGATACAATTAGGTTAAAGTTAATATCACCAGTTGTAATAAGATCCTTAACAAGTTTCCGTGGATGTCCTTCAAGAACAAGGGTTTGAGGTCTAAAGTTGTATTTATTATATATATCTTCAACAACTGCTTCTAGTCTCTTTCTGGCATCATGTATCTCTTTTTGACTACCTTTTTGATTGAGAAATTGATAGATCAATGTACGGGGAAGAATATGCAATAGCATAATTTCATTCTCACCAGCAGCAGCAAGCTGAATAGCATGAAGTAAAGCATTATCAGAGCCCTCCGAGAAGTCCCATGGTACAAGTACGACCTTCTTAACACTATCCATAAGGAATATTTTATTTAGGATACTGCACTTAAAAAATCAGTGTTAAATGTAACAAAAATAATTAAGAAGCGAGAAAAATCAAGGTAAATTTATAATTTATTTTTTTCAATCCATTTCTTAATATTCTCAAGTTGGCTGTTTTTATTGACGTTTCGAAGTTTACGAGCGGTGTTAGTAAAATATTGATGTTTTTCAATAAATTTAATTTGTAGCTCATTCCACTCCTGAATTGTTCCAATTTTGCCATGTTCATGTAACTCCTTATACAACATATTTGAGACTGGAATAAAATCAGTTCTTCCAAGATAGTCCAAATCTGCATCGCACATTATTGCCTCCAACAAGTTTTTTGGTTTTGGTGGCAGCTTAGTTATCATTATTAGATCCGATATTATTTCAATTTGTCTTTCAGCGTACTGATACTCTGGAAGTATTTCTCTTGCAAGTTTTACCCCCATTTCTTCGTGAGTATCATAATCTATTAAGTGTCCAGCATCATGAAATAGTGCTGCCGTTTGAAGTAAAAGTTGCTCCTCTAGGCTTACATTTTCGGAGCGTCCTATCAATTCAACCTGAGTATAAACGTCAACCGTATGCTTTAAATTGTGATAATATAAATCTTTTGGTAGTCCCTTCTCAAGTTTTTCAAGAATAAACTCCTCCAAATCGCCGAATCGTAAAAACTGAAGCTGAATTTGAAAATCGTTATTGGGCTTAAAGCAATCCAAATTGCTAGCGAGGGAGGGTTTAATGCCGTCAACAAAATACATTTCAATATCACCTTTGTTCTTTATGGGCATTTTACCTCTATAAGTACATAAGAAGTAATCCTGTACGAGCATATGAGTATTACCCGAAATATTTATTTTACCTACCTCCCCAGAGGATTCCATTCGGGATGCAGTATTAACTGTTGATCCCCATATATCGTATGATAGTTTGTTTCTACCTACAACGCCTGCTATTACTGGACCAGAATCTATTCCTATTCTTAAATCCCAAATATTTTGTCCAGGATTATGCTGACGGTTAATTTCACGCATGAAGTAAAGCATTTCAATGGCCGCAAGTACTACTTCTACCGGGTTTGTTCTGTTTTTATGAGGGATTCCGCCTGCACACATGTAGGCATCGCCAATTGTTTTAATTTTTTCGATACGATATTTTTCAACAACAGAATCAAAGTAAAGAAAAAACTTATCGAGTTGATCGATTAGATTTTCTGGATTTAGCTCATCTGTAATTTTCGTAAAACCCTGGATATCTGAAAATAAAACGGTAACAATTTTAAACCGCTGGGTAGTCACTTTACCAGTTTCTTTCAGTTCGTTTGCAGTTTCACGTGGTAAAACTCTAGCAAGAAGGTTGTCCGTTTTTTCCTTCTCTCTAACTAATTCTTCTGTTCTTCTGTTTATAATGCTTTCGAGTTTAAAACGCTCTAATGCATGTCTATAATTTCGCCACTGATAAAAAGAGAGAAATGACAGAAGAACAAGTACTATTAACGAAATCCTAGTAAATTTCGTTTGAAAGAAATCGGGAACAATATTAAAAGTAAACTTAAGCTCAGGAGACTCAAAATCATATACGTTTCGGACCTTTGCTATAACAATATATCTACCAGGATTCAAGTCACTTAGTATAAACTTTGAGTTTGTGGTCCATTCTTTCCATTTGGATTCAGTACCCTTAATTTTAATTGAGTATGTGAGATTCTTCCAATTGAAGTCATCCAAACTACTTAAAGTAATCTCGATTGTGCGACAATGCTTGATTTTGAATTCAGAAATAGTATTAACAGTTTCAGGAATGATACCATTATATAAGGGATGTATTTTATCTCCGTCTTGTGTAGCTATTGACAAAATATATAAACTTGGACGAGTATTGTTTTGACTCCTTATATAATCAGCAGATATTTTAATCAATCCTTGAGAGGTTGATATCCATCCACAGGAATCAGAGTCTAGAAAAGTAGAGTTTACTTCAAAGGTATTATCTAATGCATAAAGATTTTTTTGTTTTAAAAAGCGTCCTTTTTTAAATTCCTTTTCTAGAATTATTGTTTGGTAATTTGGGCGAAACACCGAATGAACATTAACTATTTGCTGCCCGATGTTCGTTACTCCAATATTCTTCGCAACCCCCGTTTTGAAAGTTTTAACTAATTTATCATTCAATACTGAGAGTGTATCACCATTTATAATAGGCTGATTATTTTGAGAAACGATTTGCAACGGAGTTAAACAACCTTGGATTGAAGGGTTATTACAGTCAAAAGAATAATTATACCATTTTTGATTATCCAACATTAAAAGTAAAAGATTGTCAACACTAAAAAAGTTTACGAAAGAGGAAGAATTATTCCTTTGAATTTCATGTAGCAGGAAAGGAGATGTCAGGGTTGAATAGTAAATATGACCCTGACTATCTAAGAAAATTGCCTTTGAAGGCGTTGATTTGGTGAAGCAGGTTTTGCTAAAAACCATTGGTTTTGCAGTTATTCTATCTACCCTATTATCAGATAATACATATAAACCATTAGATCCAATTGCAAAGAGACGACCCTGATTCTGGGTAAACGCATTGAAATTACCCTCTTCAATTAACTCGAAAACGCAACTTTTTTTCAAATTTTTTCGAGTATAAAGCCCGTAAGAGGTGGCTATATATAACTGGTTTTTAAATTCGATTGCAGCATTTACAATTCCTTTAAGGTTTTTCTTGTAGTTAAATAGCTGAACCATGTTAGGTTTGGTGAAGCTAAAGATTTGAGTGGGAGTAATAGCAAAAAAACAGGTATCGTTTGCGGTACAAATTTCAATAGGTGTGATTGATAAAGAGCCTCCAAAGTCAACAAAACGGTTGACAGATTTGCTTTTAGAATCAATCATTAAAAGACAATTTTTTGATGTGGAGATGAAAAAGTAACTACCTGTTGTCCAAACGTTCAAAATAGTTTCACTCGGTTGTAAATAACGATGAATACTACTAAATAGCGATGTGTCTTTGCTAGTTAAATTATAAAACCAAGGAAAATCTCGGGTAACTGCAAGAAAATCATTCTCCAAAGCAATAACCTTTACCACAAGTTGGGACGAAAGGTTTTTTGAATTCCTTAATGGGTTAATTGTCTTTCCCTCAATTGTATAAAATCCTTTTTCGGTACTATAAAAAACTAAACCTTTCCTTGTATTATAAATATTAATGGTTTGGGCTGACGAATCAATAGGAGTTGGTTTATCATTATAAATCCAAAGCGTTGACCCTGTTGAAAAATATACCTTTTGGTTATCGATTCCCACCCCAACTATTTTATGGTGAAAATTTGAAGTAGAGGGGGTGATTATTTGATTAATACGATACTTACCCGAATCATTTAAAGCGAGTAAAGAAAGAAAATTATCATCCGCAATTATGATTTTCCCTTGGTCATCGAAGGCTATAATTGGCTTTCCAGTAGTTTTAATTTTCTGGTAATTAACGCCATCATAAATTAGCACTTCTTGGTCGGTAGTAATAAAAAGCCTATTACCTTTGTCTACAAATAAAGATTTATAGGATAATGGATAGGGTTGTGGTATACGTGGAATCTCAATAACTATTGGTTGACCAACAAACGCTGAATCATTATAGTTAATCGGTCTAGCGATATTCACCAGCAAACAGAATAAAAAAAAGAGAGTCGAGTATTTAAAAAAACTTGAAAAATTCATACATTAGAGCGATTTTCAGCTTAAAGATATTAGGGTGCAAAGTCTAAATATCTGAAAAAAAAGGTTTAATCAAAACATTTTATTGAACCTTAATTATTAAAATGTAATTATCTATTTGAAATATAGATACTTAGTATTGACTAATTTCGAGGTTAAAGAAAGATATTTCATACAAAGAAACCGATTAAGACCAAAATAGCATTACGGCAATGAACAATTTAAAAAAAACAATATTGGTTCCCACCGATTTTACCCAAGTTGCAGACTATGCCCTTCAGCATGCAGTAAGAGTTTCGTCAGTGGTTCATGAACCTGTAACCCTTTTACATATCGTAGATAATCCCAACAAAGTTGCCGAAGCTCAAGCAAAAATGGATCAACTTGCCAAAGAGACTCAAACTAAATACAATATACTACCAGCAACCATTATACGACTTGGAGATATATTTGTTGATATAGCAAAAGTAGCTGTTGAGATAAACTCAGGTATGGTAATAATGGGTTCACATAGGATTAAGGATGAATCTACACTTAATGACTCAATCGCATTAAAGGTTATACAAAGTTGTAAAGTTCCATTTATCACTATACAAGAGCCTCCTATTAATAAGCGGTATGACGAAATAGTTTTTCCTATTGATGATACTGCTGAGAATATCGAGAAGCATTCATGGATATCATATTTTTGCGATTATTATGTATCACGTTTTCATCTGATTAAACCGAATATCACCGATCCAAAACTTCTTGCAAAGGTTGATATGAACATGGCTTCTGCTCGTAGGTATCTTGATGAGAAGGGAGCAAGGTATTATGTTTACACTGTCACTGGCAAAAAACCATACGCTGAGGAGGTGCTGGAAATGGCAGCGAATATCAGAGCCGATTTGATTGTTATTATGACAACAAAAGTTTCCAACGAATCAACCTATACCGTTGAACCCCATGAGCAGTATATAATTTCCAACGCAAGTTATATTCCTGTAATGTGCATTAATCCTCAATAACATCCTGTTTCATGTCTCATATCTTACGGGAGTTAGTATTTGCCACCAATAATCCTCATAAGTTGTCGGAGGTTCAGCATCTTCTTGGTAATAGTTTTCATCTTTTATCGCTACTAGATATTAATTTCAAAGATGAAATACCAGAGGATTATGATACTCTAGAGGAAAATGCTTTGCAAAAAGCTCAGCATATCTATACTATTACCAAACAGAACTGTTTTGCTGATGATACTGGACTTGAGGTTGAGGCTCTTAATGGAAGACCCGGCGTTTACTCAGCACGCTATGCTGGTGAAAGCAAAGATCCCAAAGCGAATGTTCAAAAACTCCTTATGGAGCTAAAGGGTGTTGAAAATCGAAAAGCCAGATTCAGAACTGTTGTTGCTCTTATATTAGATGGGAAAGAGCATCTTTTTGAGGGCATAGTTAATGGTCAAATAATAGAAAGTGAAAGAGGTGCGGATGGTTTTGGTTACGATCCTGTTTTTTTACCCGATGGTTACTCCTCAACATTTGCTGAAATGAATCTTTCCCAGAAAAATAAGATAAGCCATAGAGCAAGGGCTATAAAATCTTTGGTTAATTTTCTAAGAAATTTATAATAAAAACCTCATTTAAATAGTTTGAATTTAATTCTCTAAAATCTTTACAAATGAGGAAAATTATCTTTCCTGTTTTATTAGTGCTTTCGCAACTAGTGCATTCGCAGATAAAAGTTGGAAATTGGCGCGATCACTTTTCGTATAATAATTGTATAGCCATTACAAAAGGAGACAATAAAATATATGGAGCAACATCAACTGGTGTTTTTTGGTATAGCACATTAGAGGGATCAATAGGGAAAATAAACCGCATTCAAGGGTTGAATGATATTGATATTAATACTATTGAATACTCTTCGCAGCAAAAAATTCTGGCTGTGGGGTATGAGGATGGGAATATTGATTTTATATTTCAGAATAGAATTTTAAACATGCCCCAAATTAAAGATAAACTAATGCAGGGCAGTAAAAAAATTAATGGCTTTACCTTTTATGATAACCTAGTATTTACTTCTACAGATTTTGGAATTGTAGTTATAGATATTTTAAAGGAGGAAATAAAAGATACCTACTACATTGGTGATTTGGGTGAACCACTAAGAGTTAACCGATCCGCTATTCTGAATAGTTCAATATATGCTGCTACTGAAAAAGGATTGCTTCGTGCCGATATAAATGATCCTTTGCTAATTCAATATCAAAGGTGGACACATGAATCTTTCTTTAGCAATTCTACTGATGAATGCATTGATGTGACAGTATTCGGATCGTCCATAATTGCGGTTGAAGGGAATGCAACCAATCAAAAAGATATTGTTTGGGTTTATAATGGATTAACTTGGGTGGAACTTGGAAGGCCATATAATACAGTTTTGCATGTTAGGGCTGATCAAACAAAACTTTTAATCACGTCTAAAGAAGGTATTTCAAGTTATACATCTATTATAGATATCCCAATTGTTCATACTAGCTATAATTTCACATGGCATTTCGACCCATATATGGCTATCCCCATTGAATCCGAAAAAATAGCTATTGCCGATAATTCCTCTGGAATTGTATACGGAGAGTTTGGAGCCTTAAATTCATATCTACCAAATGGACCCACAAATAACAGAGCATTCTCTATTGGCGTAAGTAGCGAAAAGGTAATTGTTGCAGCGGGAGCTTACGATGCTGCTATGGGAAATCGCTGGTTTCCCTTTTCATACCATAATTTCGAGAAGGAGCAATGGCAAACTTTTGAGGAATCGGTTGATTTAGATGCTATTCGTGTTGCTTTTAATCCATCAAATCCTAACGAATTCTACATTTCCAGCTGGGGGAACGGAGTTTTTCAATATACCAATGACGAGCCAGTGAAGCATTTTGATTACCAGAATAGCACTCTTCAAACTATATATCCCAATCAACCCTATTGTAGAATTAGCGGAATAACATTCGACAGCAAAGGAAATTTATGGGCAGCAAATGTTATGGTTCCAAAACCTATCTCTGTTAGAAAACCTGATGGTTCTTGGTATTCATTTGCTTATGCAGGTGCAATAAATTCTGACCAATTATCGGATTTATATTTTTCTCCATCTGGGCAACTATGGCTAGTTCTTCCCAGAGGTATAGGTCTATTTGTATTAGATCCTGGGAAAAATATCGAATCTGCAACCGATGATCATTATCGTAAGATTAAACTTTTTGATAGTAACGGGAATATTCTTCCTAACGATATTTATTCGCTAGCATTCGATCGTGAAGGATACGCTTGGATAGGCACAAGTGAAGGTGTTCTAATCAGCTACAATCCCGATAAGGCAATAGATGCTTCAACTTTTGTCGTTCAAAGAGTTAAAATTCCTGATGTTGTCCAAGGACTTGCAGCCTACCTTCTCCAAACAGAAACGGTAACATCCATTGCCGTTGATGGCGGTAATCGGAAATGGTTTGGAACAAGTAAATCGGGTGTTTTCCTTCAATCATCCGATGGCTCAAAGGAGTTACTTCATTTCAACACACAGAATAGCCCACTACCCTCCAATTCTATTGTTGATATTAAGATTCACCCAACATCGGGAGAGGTTTTTATTGCAACAGATAAAGGACTTATGTCCTATCGTGGTGAAGCAACTGAACCCTCAGAAAAATTTGGTAAAGTGTATGCTTTCCCAAATCCAGTTAAGCCAAACTATAATGGGATAATAACCATAACGGGGTTAGTCGAAAATACTACTGTTAAAATCACCGATATTAGCGGAAATCTAGTCAATGAAACTCAATCGTTGGGTGGACAGGCAACTTGGGATGGAAAAAATCTAAATGGACACAAAGTATCTACTGGTGTTTACCTAATATTCTGTTCCGATAGTAAAGGTGAGGAGACCGCTGTTAGTAAGTTACTTTTTATTAAGTAAACTGAGTCCGATATAATTTTAACACAAAGATCTTAAGTTCCGGATCTAACAAAATGGTTGTTTTAATAAGATACAGGTATACCATAATGATGTTTATTGATATTGAGAGACTCAGAGAACACGGAGGTTTGCTAGTTTTGCATAAATGCAAAAACAACAAGGTATAATATCTTAAATTCTCAACTTTAATGTAATTCTTTATCTCGAATTGACGTTAAGTAACAGTTATGATTCATAAAACCAAGGCAATTGCGCTCCACACAATTAAGTACGGTGATAGTAGCCTAATTGCTTATGTTTACTCCGAATCACATGGGCGTTTAAACCTGATGGTTCATAGCGCTTATGGGAGAAAGAAATCAGCAGGTAAAGCCATCTTCTTTCAACCGCTAAGCCTAATTAATATTATTTATTACCATAAGGGTTTTCAGTCTCTTTGTAAGTTAAAAGATGTATCAACAGAGGTGAGTTTTAGTTCTATCCCTTTCGATCCCGTTAAAAGAGCCATCGCATTATTTATTGGAGAGGTTGTATATCGTACAATTCGCGAGGAAGAACCAAATCCCACAATGTATAACTATCTCGAAAACTCAATTCAACTCCTTGATGTGATGCACAGCGGGATCTCAAATTTTCATTTGATATTTTTGGCACAACTCTCCCGTTATCTTGGTTTCTTTCCCGGAAATAATTGGAGCGAAGCAAAGCCAATATTCGATTACAAGAATGGTTTATTCATTCATGCCCAGCCATTACACCCGCTTTTTTTCGATAAAGAGAATAGTAAATTAATTGGGCAGGTGCTACAAACCCCTTTTCATGAGGCAGAGAAATTACAGCTTAACCATAAAGTTAGAGCGCAACTAATAAATAATTTTTTATCCTTTTATCAGGTGCACATCGAGAGTGTTTCAAACATAAAATCTTTGCCAATATTATCTCAGGTGTTTGAAGAATAAAGTCAAATTTAACCACGAAGAACTCAAAGGATACACAAAGCAAAAATATTGCAAACAAACACTTTGTGAATTTTGTGACATACTTCGTGCCTTTTGTGGTTAAACTCTTTTCAATTTTTTGGATACTCACAGAGGAAAACTCCTTTGGCCTGAAGACCCTGCAAATTTCAAATTTCTTGAGTTCTACCTAAAATCTTTAAATCTTTATTTTCAGAATTTTAGGCTTTTCAACGGCAAGAACAATTCCCACATAAATTAGCAAAAGCAATGAATGGAATAGGAATCGAAAAATTATTCCATCTATTACAACAATGGTTTTGACAAAGTAGAGCAGTATTGCAGCACCCAGATATCCAAAGAATTTTAGTAGATTATATTGAACTGGGAAATATCTTTGACCAATTAGGTAGGAAAGTACCATCATAGTTCCATAGCATATGAATGTTGCCCAAGCTGAACCGTAGTAGCCGTAAATTAGATGATCTGGCGATAATGGTATCCACCAAAAATTTAAAACGAGTGTTATAACGGCTCCAATAACCGAGAGCCAAGCTCCCCAAATGGTTTTGCCAACTAATTTATACCAAATTGAAAGATTGTAGTAAACTCCTAGGAAGAGATTAGCAAGCATCAGTACTGGTATAACGCCTCTTCCTACCCGGTATTTTTCACCAACCAAAACATTCAGTATAAAATCATCTAAATAAACCATTGTTACTAGGAAAATCAGCGAAACCACGATAATAAAATAATCCATAATACGGGCATACACCAGCTTGGCATCCTTTTCCTTTGCCTGAGCAAAAAAGAAAGGTTCTGCAGCATAACGATAAGCCTGAATAAATATGGTCATTAGAATTGAAATCTTGTAGCAAGCGGTATAAATCCCAACCTGATAGGTGGCTATATCCTTAGGAAGCAGATAGCGGAGTAAAAGTCTATCGAACGTTTCGTTTACAATCCCCGCCATTCCAGCAAAAAGCAATGGGAATGCATAGAAAAGCATTTTCTTCCATAAATCGGGATGGATTTTCCATCGGGTTGCAGCAATCTCGGGGAAAAGCATTAGAAGTGTAATGCCGCTGGCTATCAGGTTTGATATGAAGATATACTCAATACCCCAATCAGTGCGATAAATTAATTTAACAAGATGTGCGGCTGTGCTATTTCCAAAACTCTTAAGGATAAACGGGCATAGAAGAATAAAAAAGAGGTTGAGGAATATATTTGTGATAATATTTACCATCTTGATTGTTGCAAACCGTTTAGCCTTGTTTTGCGCACGAAGCCGTGCAAATGGGATTGATGCTATTGCATCAAGAGCCAGAATCCATGCAAACCATATAACATATATTGTATAATTCGCATAATCGATAAATTTAGCAATGGATCCAGCGTAGAACGAAACCATTACCAGGAAAATAATGGATGTGATTAGTAGCGAGATCATCCCCGTGCTGAAAACCTTATCCTTATCCTTATCGTTCTCCTTTTCGTTAAAACGAAAGAAAGCCGTTTCCATTCCATAGGTCAAAACCACCATTAGGAAGGAAACATAAGAGTAGAACACATTCACATTTCCGTATTCCTCGGGAAGAAATACACGGGTGTAAAGCGGAACTAGCAGGTAGCTAAGAATTCTACCAAGTATACTCGGAATTCCGTAAATAGCGGTTTGTCCGGCAAGTCGTTTTATTGCATTCACGGAAGCAAATATAATGATTATACCAATTGGAGGTATTTATCAATCCAATTGTCGTTTCACTTGACGGATGGTTATATAAAACTTTCTCTCCTTTTATATCTTAATATATCGCAAATTGCGATAATGATGTAAGGGTGGTATTAAACCACTAAGGAATTAAAGGATACTCAAAGAAAACAAGGTAAAAGTTAGAGTTCCGAACTTTTAAAAAGTTCGGAACTCTAGGGTTTATACGTTGGGGTTAATCTTTAGCTCGGGTTTATTGCTTTAGTAGCTGTTCGAAATCACTATACCTTACAACAAGAGTTTCCTCAATTCTATTAAGTTCAAGTAAGTCTTGGTCGCCAGTAATTAAGAAATTAGAATGTGAATCGATGGCTAAGGAAACTAAGTAGTTATCTTTTGCATCTCTACAAACATTGGACTTAGTAGCCAATTCTATGCAATCAGATGATTCATCAAGTAATTCAAAAAACTCTTCCACTTGTTCTTTAGTGAAATACTTTTTGATTTTTGGTTTTTTAAAAACTTCCGATAATTCGCAATACTGTTCCTTACAAGTGATTATTTTTATGCTCTGAGAGTCAATATGATTTTGCAGACCTCGTAAACTCTTGCCAATCAAGAACGAAATCCAAATATTCGTATCAATAATAATTTTATATTTCTTGCTTTTTCTTTTCATATCTTCGTTTCCTAACAGATTCGACCTCTTTGGTTATTTCTTCCAGAGTCAACTCATTTGTTTTTGTTGATTTAAGAAGGTTATTAAACCTTTTAAGAAACAAAGATTTCTTCAATTCATTAAAAATCTCAAGTTTATCACTATCGTCAAGTTTATTCAAGATTTTAATAAACTGATTTTTATCTAGTTCTATATTTATCGTTCTCATTCTCTCTCCAAATAAATTTTATCAAATTTAGTAAAACACTTGGCACTAAGCAAATATCATTGGGGTATAACTTATTTATAATCCAACCCCTATTTGGATTTATAAACTTCTAACCCTTTAAGTAAAAACAATGAAAAAAAATTCCTATTCCTTTGCTTTGTCAGCATTAATTGGTTCCCATAGCTCTATTTTGTTACCCTCTGAGTCCATAATATGTATAAACTTTCCAAAGTCGTAAGTGGCAATGCTGTCGAGTATGGTTACACCGTTTTCTTTGAGTTTTTTTACAAGTCCTTCAAGGTTTTGAACCTGGTAGTTAATCATAAAATCCTTTTTGGATGGGGCAAAATATTCATCCCCTTTTTTGAAAGGTTTCCATTGAAGGGAGTTTACCTCGTCGGGTCTATTGATGTTTCTGGACTCAAAACTGGAAGAACCCCAATCATTTATTTCAATCCCTAAATTTTTGGTGTACCACTCTTTCGTTTTCTTAACATCGTCCGAATAAAAGAAAATTCCACCAATCCCTGTTACCTTAGGGGTTGTATCTTTAACTGAAGCTGTGCTTGTAGCTTCGTTTTTTTGTTTATCCATACTATTTGATTTTTTGCTTGTTTCACTTGTCCGATTGCAACCTATAAAAATTGTTACAATTGAAATTGCTAGTAATAGTCTTTTCATTTTGTTGTTTAGGTTTTTTAATGTTGTGTTGTTTTTAACTTCGGTATATTGGGTAAAAAACTATAAAAGGTATATTCCTTTAATTTTATTGCCATTTGCTTTATGATTAGGAGTTCCGAACTTTTAAAAAGTTCGGAACTCTAGGGTTTATTTGTTGGAATTAATCTTTAGTTCGGAGGAGGCGTTAAATATCTATCTTTACTCCATATTTTACTATCTGATTTACAATTGGAATACTAAAATCAAACTCTTCTTTAGTAAAGGCGTGAGGTTCAATTAAAGTTTCTTCTCCTTTGCGAATTACCATTAGTTTTACTTCGGTTTCAAAAGTGTGACTAACATTACTATTGAGAACAATGGCAATATCTATATCGCTATTTTCATGCTGGTTACCTTTTGCATACGAACCAAACAACCAAGCTTCAGAAAATCCCAAATCAGAACTTTGAACTCGTTGTAAATAACTTTTGCTAATCCTTAAAGCATCGCTTTTATCCATATTCTACAGTCTTTAATTTTATCAATCCACTCTGCTGTAAAACTATCCGTACAAAGTTGATAAAAACTATGTTTGTAATCATCGTATCTTGCATTAATATTGAATCTTGAGATGCTGTCCAAAATAATTTGATGTGATATATCAAGGTCAATATTAGCTTTCTCACAAATTCGTCTCAAATCATGAATCATTGGAGGGAATTCCCCTTTTGATTTTACATATAAAGCTTTAAGTAGTTTTTCAATCACCAAATGACCCATAAACAAAGCCCAATTGTTATTTTGGGTTTTTTATAAGTCAATCATTGTCTTGAAATCATTATCTGAACTTTCAATCCAATAATTTATAATACGTTCTTTATCAAATTCATTGCCCATACACAACTGAAAACAATATCATTAACACAAAGGTATCAATTTTTTCATTTCAAACTAGCTGCGAAAATATGTTATCGGTTAATGCCTTATAGCTGATTCATACCCTAACCTTTCGAATGCCGTTACCTTAAGGTTATTAAACTCTAGCAGGACCTTTGGACTCTGCTAGGTTAACCAACTTGTTTGACCTTCCAGATTCGTAAGAACTGGAAGAGTCAATGGTAAAATTGAATGCAGTATATCTTCGTATAACTCCCATCCATTAAATGCTATACGGTAAGCGTTCCGTACTTTTTTAAACGGAACTCTAGGTTTTAAATGCCGTTACCTTAAGGTTATTAAACTCTAGCAGGACCTTCGGACTCTGCTAGGTTAACCAACTTGTTTGACCTTCCAGATTCGTAAGAACTGGAAGAGTAAATGGTAAAATTGAATGCAGTATATCTTCGTATAACTCCCATCCATTAAATGCCATATGGTAAGAGTTCCGACCTTATTAAAAGTTCGGAACTCTAGGGTTTTAATGCCGTTGCCTTAATATTATTAAACTCTAGCAGGACCTTCGGACTCTGCTAGGTTATCCAACCTGTTTGACCTTCCAGATTCGTAAGAACTGGAAGAGTTAATGGTAAAATTGAATGCAGTATATCTTCGTATAACCCCGTCAGGGTTTTGAACCCTGACGGGGTTACTCACTCCCATCCATTAAGTGTTATACAGTAAGAGTTCCGAACTTTTTTAAACGGAACTCTCGGGTTTATGTGTTGGGTTTAATCTTTAGCTCGGATTGCAAATCCGAGCTATTGGGGTTATTTGTTGTGGTTAATCTAGAATATCAGGCTCAGCCTGAAAGAATAGATTCAACTTAGTCTGAGTCAAAGACTGAACGGGGGTAATTATTCTTTCGGTTTTCTAAAATTAATGATATTCTGATGATGGTGATTTATTTTATAAGCATAAGGGTAACCAAATGGATACAAGGGTTTCACTGGTTGTAGTAAAACAGTTGTGCCTTGAAACTCAAATCCAATTTCTTGCATAAGTCTTACCATATCACCTTGAATAAACACTTCTTTTTTATTTATAGTAAAGTCACTTATTATTATTGTGCAATATTTACCGCTTTTTAATACAGTATAGCATGATTTCATTATCGATTGCAATGATTTGAAAAAGTCAGAATATTCATCAAAATTACCTAAATCATTTTCTATGTCAGAATAATACTTTATACCATCTCTAGCACCAATTCGATAAGCTTTACCATTGTTATTCCTAATACCTTTCGAATCATTTCTCAAAATATTATGATACGGTGGTGAAGTAATTATATAATCAATATCTGATAAGTTTTTTACTTCAACATTTGAATCTCCAACAATATATTCGTAATTATTTACATCAAGTGCTTCAAACCTCTCTAGTGCAATTTTTTTATATTCTGCATTTAAATCAATACCAATGCAATAACGACCAATTTGATTAGCTGCAATAATTGATGTTCCGCTACCAACAAAAGGATCAAGTACCTTCATACCTTTCTTTGTGAACATCTCAATATTTTTCTGGACATCTCGAATTAAGAATGGTGCCGGATGCTTATATGCTCCTTTGTCTTCATTAATAGGTTCTGTTTCCCAAAAGCTTTTTGTTCTTATTAACCATTCCTTTCCAGTTAAATCATTTAAATTATTCCTAGGATCATATTTACCTGGTTTATTCTCTTCTGATTTTGGCTTTCTCGGTCTTTTATTTGACTTTATTTGCTTACTCATTTACCTTTCTCGAAATTCTAATTAATTCATTTAAATCTACTTTTGAGTAACCTGATGCCTTGGACAGATCACTATAAGTAAGATAACACCAATTTTGATTCTCAAAACCATATAAAAAATATGGGTCTTTTATTCTTAACAACTCCATTTCTCTTTTATCTGGTATCACCATAATTTTTGGAACTTCATTTCCAAGATTTGACGCTCTTTGAATAGCGGAAGTAAAATCAGTACTATTTTCAACTTCAAAAACACATTTAATTTTAAGTTCTTCATCAATCCATAAAGCATCAATCATTTCAACTCTATTTAAAGCTTCTCTTTTGATATCTTTAATGTTTTTTAATGCTAGATAATCTGCAAATGTAGATAAAATTTTGCCATTAGAAGCCAACTCAGGTTGCTCCCTTCTTCCAACAAAAGTTTTGTGTTTAGCCTTATTCCCAATTTTAATAATTACCTCAATAATCCTTGTGTGTTGTGTGATTGATTGTAATGTTTCATCTTTAATTTTCCATTTTTCAGAAGATTTATATGCATACTTGCTAATAGTATCAACTATGCTTCTAGGGTCAGGAGTTAAACCATTTGGAAAAGTTTTAAATAATTGCCCTATAATATCATCAAATTTGACTGAAACATTTTTTCTTAAAATTGAAATAATTAAATCTTCGACTCTTCTATCTAAGGGCAAGTCAGGGAAATTAATATAATCATTTGGATTGTTAAACCACCAGAATTCACCAGCCTTATTTTTTTCATTTTTCCAAGATTTAAAAACTTTACCCTCCCCACAGTTTTCTATTAATATTTTTTCTATTTCCTTCTTGTATTCATCTGGTTGGAAGAATCCTGCTTGTAATAATTCTGGAATTAATCCACTCGTTAAAATAGTCAAAGGAGTTGGTTGATTTCTTTCAGCAATTATGTCAATTGCTTTTTGTTTTATAAAATGCTCTAACCCTGATTGGTCATCAGAAAAGTCTACATCCCTATGTTTAACACATCTAATATAAAAATCAGCACCAGATGTTCCATATGGGTTAGAAACATTTGATTCACCAGACCTTTTATTATATTGATGGGTAATTTTATCAAATTTAAAACCAGAATATTTTACAGATCTAACAAAATCATTCCATTCTTCAATTTTTTTATGATGAAATGTAACGACTAGATACCCCTCGTCTTTAAGAACCCTATGTATGTTTTTAAATGCATTTTCCATTCTTCGACGATATTCTGGTCGTTCTACGCTTCCTTTTTTTATTGTAATTTCTGGTCTTAAATCTGGTTCATACTTTATATCTACTTTTTTTAACCATACAAGCCAAATAAGGCTTAAATCCATATAATATACTAAACCAGCATAAGGAGGATCTGTAATAATAAAGTCGATAGAATTTTCAGGAATATAATCAGCTAAATCAGCAATATCAATAGCACCATAATTAATGTCAGCTTTTCTATTTATTTTCTTATTCTTCTTAGCATCATATATTTTAATTCCATTAGGAAACTTTTTTTTAAAATCCTTAAGTGCAGATACAATTCCCTGCTTTTCCAGACAAGAGCGTCTAAAAACCACAAATGGATTTTGTTCCATTGACCTTCTCCTAATCATATAATCTGCACGCCCCCAACTTCCAGAAAAGTCTCTGTTAGATTTTGGATTTCTAGGTACAACCATTTTAGAGCAAAGATGTAATGTTTGGATGAATCCAGATAAAAGCTGAATCTTTACATTGTTATCAGATTCATTTGTTATAATACTAAAGATTTTTGATAAAATGTATAAGTTCCTTCTTGTCCATAAATTTTCAAATGAATCACCACCTATATCTTTTATAAATTTATGTGTAATTGATGGATTGACCGGAAATTTATCCGTTGGAAACCAGAAAGGAATACTAATTTTATTCTGGCTTTCTGTTATATTTATTATGTTTTTATCAGGTAAAATCGAAAATGATTCTTTCCCTGTTTTTAAAGAAACTCTTGCTATTTTTCCATCTTCCCATTTATAATTAAAAATTGTCGCTTCATTACCATTATAATTGGTGATAAAATGCTCCTTGTAGACTGAATCCAATGACATTTCTTTTTCTATTTTATTGAAAGTTGCTTTAAATTTACTTTCATTAAAATCTGAACAGATTGATTCAATAGTAAAGCATGTGATAGGATTTAAATCAAAAGCGATTGCTTTTCTATTACTTTTTACGGCCTCGAATGCAGCAACAGAGCTACCTGAAAACGGGTCTAAAACTATATCGTTTACGTCCGAATATGCCTCAATAAATTGTCTCCAAATATTATGAGGTTTCTTTCCCCAATATTTAGTTGCTTTATACATTGGCGGTCTTACGCTTTCTACTAAAGCATAATTTATGTGTTTTATTTTTTTTGTCATTTTTATTTTATGTTCTTACTCCTAATTTCACACAATTCGTATATAAATGTGCCAAAAGTACATTTATACACCTCCATAATGAAATGTATTATGCACCTTCTGGTAGCCTTTCTCAAAGTTAACCAAAATTATTAACCCTCAAAAGGAATTTAATTGTTTAAGTAATTTGTAACTTGGTTACTCACTTTTCCACCTTCACCTCCCAAAATCCAAAAATCACCCAACTACATTCCCAAGTCACTTACCTATATCGAAAGCATTACTTTCTACATCGAAAGCATTACTTCCTAGATTCCCAAATCACTTTCCTACATCCAAACCATTACTTTTTAGATAGAAAATTGACTTTTCTACATCCAAAGAATTACTTCCTACATTCCCAAGTAATTCCCCTATATCGAAAGCATTACTTTTTAGATGGGAAAATGACTTTACTACATCGAAAGGATTACTTCCTACATTCCCAAGTCACCGTCCTATATCGAAAGGATTACTTCCTACATTCCCAAGTCATCGTCCTATATCGAAATGATTACTTTCTACATTAAAAGCATTGCTTTATATATCCAAATGAAAGCTTCCAATATAGGGATGGTACTTTTCTACCCTGCTGGGTTAGCGGGGAGATGTTTTTTTAACGTTTATTATGAAATAATTCCCATGTACAGGCCGTTATGTAGCATAGTTGTTGTTATAACCTTTCTATGAAGGTTAGCCAACTACTAATACCATTTTTAGCTTACGGCTTTGCTTTCTATTAAATGATTGTTTTACTTAACTCTTAAATTTTTTACTATGGCGTACAAGAAAAGAAGTACCTCATTGGAACAGGAAAAGGCGCAGAATCGCCTTGATGGCGCAAAACTGTTCGAAACCAATATTAATTTTGGTAGGGGACTTACCGAGGCGGACTACTCCAACCAAATTACCCTAGTGGATACCTTAACCAAGGAGTATAATACCCTGCTTACTAAAGCGGATGGGGTATCGACTCAGCTTGATAGGGCGGAAAAGGATTTGGCTGAGCTCTCCACTCGTTTCCTAAACGCAGTGGGTGCCAAATACGGTTACGATAGCGTGGAGTACGAGAAGGCAGGTGGCGTTCGCAAGAGCGATTATAAGCGCACCTCAAGGAAAAGTACCAGTAAAACTTTAAGCGAATAAACCCCAACCCCTTAAGTTAAGGGGCTATAACAGAGTGATGTTGTAGTAATCATTTTTGTTTGATAGTGTAAAATATATCGCAATTTGCGATATTGAGATAAGGGTGTGATGGCGGAAGAATTAACCCCAACCCCTTAAATAAGGGGCTTTAACAGATCCTACAACTACACTCTTTAATTTCAATAATCATTGTAAACATAGTGTTCAATTATACCCCCTTTTTTTAAGGGGGCAGGGGGTTTTTCTCTGACACGGATTAACCCCAACCCCTTAAATAAGGGGCTTTAACAGATTCTGGTGTTTTGTTTGATTATTCTTAAAAAGGAAAAGGAGGGCTAATTGAGTATTGTAGTTGAGGTTGTTTTCGAAAGAAAGTTAAAGAGTATGCGAAAATCTGTTTTACCCCCTATTTTTAGGGGGCAGGGGGTTTTTCTCCAGCTATTTCCGAGTGTCTTGTCCTAAAATAGGTTGACAAAAAACCAAACAAAATGTCAACTTAAAACAGGATTAACATGAGAACAGTAAACCGCTACACGGACGAATTCAAGAAAAATGTGGTAAAAGAAGTTTTGGAGG